>NZ_CAWOJA010000073.1:0-261948 GCF_963881615.1 Rahnella sp. CJA17(1/100)
AGCCTACCTTCGCCATGTCCTGAGCGTACTGCCGGAGTGGCCCAGCAACAAAGTGGCGGAACTGCTGCCATGGAACGTAGATCTCACCAATAAATAATCGTCAATACGGTGCTCACTTAATGCTTACGCGCTGAGTAATAATGCGCAGGATAGTGTTTTTTTCATTTCGGTCACCTTCATCTTTAAACGAGGGTTGCGTAATTCGATATGTTATTTACTGGAGCCCTTTGCTGAATACACCTCTCATGCCATTAAGATGAAGGGGTTTAAAATAAACATCACTCATGCGGCGTATGTCACCGTGAATATCAATGCTGACGATCACATCAATGCTCTTAAGCACCTTGCGTAACAGCACGTCGAAAGGCATGTTCCGGCAGTCGGGGTTTTCATAGCAGCGGTCAATTAACCCTTCAATACATTCTTCCGGGCTGCCCGCATGCAGGGAGGTCATCAATCCCTCATGCCCGGAACCGACGATTTTCAGCGCATCCCAGGCTTCCCGACCGCGAATTTCTGCCAGTAATATCCGGTCAGGGTTCATACGATAATTGGCACGTATCAGTCTGCCGGGCGTGACAATGGCATTATCCCCGGCGTCCGCCGGATAAAAGAGATGGACATAATTGGTGTGATGATAGAATCGGATTTCGGGGTTGTCCTCGATGGTGGTCAGCCTGAGGTGCCGGGGAATAGAGTGCAGCAGCGTTTTCATATAGGTGGTTTTGCCGGATCCGGTTTCACCAACGATAAAAATCGTCTTGCCATATTCCACCGCTTTTTCCATAAAGCGGGAAATATCCCCATCTTGATAATAGCGGGTCAGTTCAACATCTTTGCCTTCCGTTCGCTCCTGACCGCTTACCCGGTTATAAAATCCCGCATCAATCCATGACTGATGCGTTTTCTGCCCGAATGAGGGCTTGCGCAGCGTAATAGACACGGTATTACGCTCACAGGCCGGGGGAATAATGGCCTGAATGCGCTCGCCTGACTCGAGCGTGGCGGAAAGGATCGGCGATATGTCGTCGATATTATCTTCCTGCCACGACGCCAGCGCTCTGGCAAAGGCGTAACACTGACGCAGCGTAATCGGGGCTTCATGTCTTCGCCATTTCCCCCGGATTTTGGTATGCAGTTCACCCGGCCGGTTAACGGCAATATCCGTCAGGCCGTCCTGCGCAATAAAATCACCAAACAGCTGGTTTTTCATAAAATCCAGCGACAGGTTTTCAGCGTTCATACCACCTCTTTTTCACTCGCAGCTGCCAGACGGATGAGAAATCAATATCGGTACCGGTCATGATGCCGATGACATCACCCTGATTCAGGTACAGGGTGGGCGGAATATTGATGCTGTTATCCAGCGTCGTTTTCGCCATTTCAGCCGTGGCGGCGCGGGTGTTTTCGGTGTAGTCGGTATTGCGGTCTTTCCCCGGGGCAGCATCCGACACCGCCGCTGCCACGTCCTGCACCGTACTGAGCATCAGGGCATTGCCGAAGCGCTCCCAGAAGTGATTGTCGATCCAGCCTGAGATCCCCGCCTCGCCGAGCGGGCCGCTGGCCTGCGTGTTGCTGAGCGGGATTTGCAGGCTGCCGGGCTCAGGCGTGCGCAGCTCCGTCCACAGCACAAACATCCGGCTGCGTCCGTGTTGCAGCGCCCCGGCGCGGTAGATGCCACGGGCGACCGTTCCCGCCGGGATCAGCGTCACATGGTTGCTGGCGCTGTAAACATCTTCACTGATCAGGCAGGAAATATGCCCCCCGACATCGGACACGAAGCGCCACATCATCGAACAAGGGATATAGCGGTCCACCGGGATATAGAGATCAGGATTGAGACCCAACCGTCTGACGCCGGTGACACGGGCGACGTCTGGATTGTCGTTGTTACCCGTTTCCGGCGCGGCAGTCTCCGGGCAGCGCAGGCGGCCATCCTTTCCTCGGGTCAGTACTGACGGGCAGGATGTGTACGTCGTGGATGATGACGGACTGTCGGACGTTTCTGCGTTGCTGCGAAGTTGGCCCGGGGACGTGCGTGTATTATCGCCCGGCATTGTTCGGGCGTTGTTCAGCCCTTCAGCCAGCGCGGCTGCCTTGTTCAGGGCGGGTGGGGCTGTTGGCAGGGTGGGTGCGGAGGAGACGGTCTGGCTGACAGGGTCTGTTCCGTCCTGTGTGTGCGGCCCGAACAGGCCAAACGGGTTACTATCCATGCCCAGATTTTGACGCTCATGCAGCGTCTTCCCGGCGGAGGGCGGCGGCGCGGTGTCGGCTTCTTTCTCATTACCCCCTTTCAATGCACTGAAAAGACGATCGCCGCCGGATGCCAGGGCGATCACCAGCGCCAGACTCAGCAGGCTGACGATCAGCGTGCGGCGACCGGATGCCTTACGAAAACGGGTCACTTCCGGCTGGCCGGGCGGTGTTTTCTGCTCCGGCTCCTGATACGCCATTGCCGCACGGGCGCGTTCGCGGGCTTCCGCTTCCCGCTCTGCGGTGGTTTTTTCCGGTTCGTCCGGGACAGCTTTATCGGTCATTTCGCCTCCAGCGTAACGGACGGTGAAACAGTGTCGCTGCGGGTTATCGGGATGCGCCCGAATCCGTCGTTTTCGATCCCCACCACCGAGGTGCCGTAACGCAACACCAGTTGTGGCGCTGCAGGAACCACCATCACGATGTAGTTACCCTGTTTAACCGTCCTGGGCGTGACCGCCTGCTCCCGTCCGTTAACCGCCTGGAAAACGGAAGGCAGGGTTCTGATGGGGGAAAAACCGATATATGCAAAACGACCATCGTCCCAGGCAAAATCCGGTGCGATGGAGGTCGAACCGGCGGCCAACGCGTACCGCCATCAGACGGTACAGGGCCGGAAAGAAGAAAGGGCGATTAAACGGGTTGAGTATCCTGTGTCGCGTCGCCGTCATCCCTGGGCTCAAGGAGCACCAGCTTGCCGGAGACAGCAATGCCGGGTGTCAGTACCACGTTCAGGCCGGGTTTACCGTGATGGGCAAAAGCCACGCCGACTTTAGTCCACTAGGTGTTTTTTTCACCCAGTGGGTCGGGCTGACTTTCCTGAGTGACAAATACGTGGTAAATGGGTTTTCGCATGGAATATCCTTTAATTAAAATAACAGTGCATGAAATAAATAGGTCACATCCCAATTCTGCATTCCGGTTTTAACGGGTCAGCGAGAACATTCAGCGGCACCCTGAATTGTGGTTTCGTGACAGCCCGAACCTTATTTTTAAAGAGCAGCACCCGAACCAGGTGAATTAACGTCAATACGGGTAACTATTATGTAATGACGTTTTCATGATCAGATATCCGGGGCGGCATATACACGATAAATTCAAAGTTAAAATGAGAGAGATAAATGAGCGGTGGAGGGGGATAAGCATTGGGGGTAAATAAAAGGAAGTGAAATAGTTAATAAAGACGACTGTGGATTTATAGTTAATGATAGAGACATGCAGGGGAAATATTCCTGCATGTCTCTGTGACCATTATTAACGTCTTCGGCGTTCTAGTTTTTCCTGACATTCCGTGCAGGTGGTTATGCCCGGAAGTGCCTGCCGTCGCTTTTCAGGAATGGGCTTACCGCATACGCGACAATGGAATAATGATGGCGTAGACCCTGGCTTAAAACGACTCTGTTCAATCATATCCTCCAGTCGTTGCTCGTTAAATTCCTGATCGCGGTCAATCTCATCTGGCATGGGCGGCCCTCCGGTCTGACGCCTCCTGTTCGCAAAGTGCGATACGCTTCCAGACGATGGTCAGTGACAACCCTTCGACTTTCGGCAGCAGGGTTTGCGTTACCTGCATCATGGCGGCCAGCGCATCGGTTGATTCCAGGTTGGCCACCCGGCATTGCTGCCATTGCCGCCAGATAGCCGCATCCGTATCTTCGTCCGGCTCTGGCGTCCGGCCATAAGGCACACGGACGCCCAGCAACCGGCGGCGAAGGCAAACTTCGTTGGAGGTGAGGCCAAAATACTTGTTGAGTAGCGCAATTGACCCGCCGAGCCGGATGGCGTGGTTGATGCGCTGTTGCTGCAGAACCTCCTCACGTGATTTCGCCAGAAGCAGGTGTAATGCGTCGTGATGAACCGTCACAGCCAAAAACTGTGCAGACTCCCGACTGAGGATAAACAGCTCGTCTAGTGATAATTGGTTGAGGGCATTCATTTCGTCGAAAGTGAATCCTAGCGATTCACAGTAACGAATATTGCCATCCTTCAATGCATGCAGGGCATCGGTTAACACGGCGTAATTAAGTGATGGGATAATCATGGTATTTTCTCACTTCAGCCTATTGAGCGGCGGACTAATTTAATATTGATCCATTCGTCAATTTCCGATTCGAGCCAGGCGACACTGGCCGGGCCAATCTTGATTGAGCGGGGGAAGGTGCCGTCTTTCATATATAGATAGATTTGAGAGCGCTTCAGGCCAGTTTTTTCTTCAACCTGTTTCAGACGCAATAACTGATGAGATGTCACGGTATTCTCCTGTGGCAGATATAGCGCTAGCCGGGAGAACACACGACAACACAAAGTCGTGGTGTAGAGAAAGTTGATGAACCCGTATTACGGAAAATACAATCCTTAATACGGGTTTTCATAGCGAAGGGCATCATCTTACTTTTGTGTTGGTAGGGAAGGGGGCGAGCCGCGCTCAAGCGCAGTCTTGAGCGTGTCGCCACTGAATCGATCAGTAATGCCTTCCTCAGATGCCCATTGTTCAAAAATGGATAGCAACTTGTAAGGCTTTCCTATCAACGGGCTGATAGTTTCATTATTTCTACAGGCAAGCCAAAATAGTCTTGATAGAGGGGATGATATGCGTGTGGAAGAATCCGAGGGTGATTTTTTTTCCAGCCAGCCAGTTGAATAGTTTATTTAACTCAGTTTGCCTGATAACAAAACATGCATCCTTCGGTAAGTTATAAATAGGTAAATAGGCATCATTAAAGCTTAAATCTATGCCGTTTAATGAGATTCCATTGCGTAATGAAATTCTATTGTGAACTAGAAAGGTTTCCCCTGATAAGGAAACAGTGATGCCATAGTTATTGTTCCCTCTAAGTACAGGCGATGGTATTTTTAGATTGTGAGCAAGTATGCATTGTATGAGAAAATATTCATATCCAAAAAGACTTGTATCAATGACGCCATGAGCAGTGTGAAAATATTTACCTTCGGTGCTGAAAGTTAAGTTACTCTCGCTAAAGAAATCGATTTCATCCAACGTAATTTTGTCGTCCGGTAAGTTATTATCTTTAGGTTTTAGCTTTAATTTATGGTTATAGGATTTTATTTTCCTCAAGGTTATTGGAGACTGAAAGTATATCGAAAGGAGGATTTTTCCCTGCAGAGCATATCGATAGATATCACTTTCTTGTATTTTCCTAATGCCGTTTTTCTTTGATGCTTTAACTGCTTCTTTGATAGTTAACCAGTCTGAGTGTACATTTTTATTCTTAAAAAAAGCGAGTCTGTCTGACATAACATATCTCCTTTTACATATTCGTGCTGATAAATATAATGCCCTCTCATAAGATGAATAAATAATGATGGTTGATGAAAGGTTAGATGGTTTTTTAAGTAACACCCGTTCAGATTTATTTGTAATATAAAAATGCCGCAAAGACTCCGCGGCATTTTGGTTTCTTACAAATTTGGATTAACATCGGGGTTTTCAAAGTCTGGAACAAAAGAAAGGTATTTCCCACCAATCTTAATGGCCCGTCTGTTTGCTTCGGCATCATGAATATGTAGTGGTGGTATAACGCCCTGTTTTGCTACGATTCCTGTTTCCCTAAAGAACCCTTCGAATCCAGCAGGAGAGAACATGAGTAATATCTTGATAGGTTTAATACTGTTATTTCTAAATTGATGATAAATCCCCTTGGGAACATAAACAAAATCGCCTGGATTGGCATGGAAAATAATTTCTCCGGCTCTTACTGTTAATTGTCCATCTAGTACATAAAAAATCTCATCAGCGTCTTCATGAAGATGCCAAATCGGCCCCCCACCTGGACCCACAAATCCCTGGATAATAGAAATATTTCCCCCGGTGTTTTCTTTATCCAGTTTTATAGTATAAGTGTCGTTATTTAACCAAAGCGGAACGCCTTCATTGTCTCTAACAATAAATGGCTGCATGATCTATACCTCAGAAATAATAATTTAAAGAGAATGGCCACCATCGATAACTATTCGTGAACCCACTAAGTAGTCAGACTGGCCTGAGCAGGACCAAATAATGGCTTCAGCGATCTCTTTAACATCGCCAATACGCCCAATGGGGATCAAATCGCGCCATCTTTTGTCACGGTCAGCCGCCGATTCGCCGGGAAGTTGGGTCATTTCGGTGGCCAATGGGCCAGGGTTTATTGAGAAAATCCGCACGCCGTGCGTGATAGCCTCTTTTGCCGAGACGCGGGTCAATGCATCGACGGCAGCCTTTGAAGCGGTGTAGGCCGCCGTGCCCGAAATATTCAGTCCGATAGACATATTTGATGAAATATTAACGATAGTCCCGGCCCGGTTTTCTTTCATCGACTGAAGTTCGCGCTTCAGACTTTCAAACAAACCAATGACATTAGTAGTGAATACGTGATTAAAGTCTTCACTGGAGGTTTCATCGACAAAACCAAAAGAAAATACTCCGGCGTTATTAACGGCAATATCAAGAGCGCCGACTTTATTTTTTATTTCATCAAACAGGTTATCTATTGATTGATTATTATTTACGTCGAAAGGAATAACCCATGATTTGCCAGGGGTCTCGGAGATCGCTTGTGCCGTTTCTTCGAGTTTCTGCGTATTTCGACCTGCAAGAATAACGGTTCCGCCAAGTCGTGAAAATGCCAAGGCTATTTCTCTGCCAAGTCCACTGCCTGCGCCGGTTACAAGAATTTTCTTTTGCGAAAAAATACCACTCATCGGTTCTCTTCCTTATATAAAGTAATCTTCGACTTTGCCACCAAGGAGAATATCGCCGCACACCTGCAGGACTTTTTCCTGCGCGACAGCGTGCTGGCAAATGGTGTTGATATCACGTAATGCGCGGTCAAAAGGTGTTTCATGGGTGTAGATAGAACCCCCACCCTGTAGGTCATACAAGCTTGAAACGATGGTTCGCGCGGTTTGAAAGGCATTTCTTCGACTCAAAGCTGACTGCACGCGCCAATGAGTAATATCGTCATGAGCGGCATCGGCTTCGAGCGCCTGCCATAATGTACTTACGCTGGTGAGAACCGCGTTTCTGGTGATAAATAACTGATTCTCTGCGTTAGCCACCGCCGTCTGTATGCGCTTTGAGTTTCGCCATTTCACATCATTGATTCTGTCTGTGCGGTCGTCGGCGACGTCGTAGATATAGTCCAGACAGCCTCTCGCAAGCCCCAGCGGGATACCGGCCATTTTGCGTAAAATTGCATCCGGCGTTTTGTGCAGTGGCCCTTGACGTTTTGGTGCCGAGAAATTGAACGCGTGCTGTTCGGGAATGAACAATCCTTGCGTGGAGTAGTCCTGACTGCCGCTTCCGCGCAGCCCGGTGGTGAACCAGGTATCGGAAAAAAGGTAATCGGCAGGACGCGCCAGCATGACTCGCCAAAGGGGCTTGCCGTTATCATCCAGTATAAGATTGCCGTTACGGTAGAGGAAGCAACCTGCCGAGATGACATCGCCATGAGGCGATCCACTGGCAAAACGCCATTTGCCAGTGACGATGTAGCCGCCATCAACTATCTCGGCTTTTCCCTGCGGGTGTATCCAACCCGCCACGGCCAGATTGGCGTGTGGAAAGATCTCTTTGGCGATTTTTTCTTCCAAGAAACCTGAATAAATACCTGAGTCACAACCGATCATGGCGCACCAGGCGGTAGCCGTATCGCCCTGGGCGAGTTCTTCCAGCACAAGGATTTGCTCAATCGACGTCAGTCCGGCACCGCCCCATGATTGTGGGAAACACATTCCAAATATCCCAATGCCACGTAGTCTTTCAATAATATTGAGTGGTATCCTGCGATGCTCTTCTATTTCACGAGAGGAGTTACGTAATTCACCGCGTAAATCTCTTAGATTAACTAATATATTGCTAAATGTATTAATGTCATGAGTTATCATGGATACACCTCAATAAATGAATCTATATAATTAAATATTAAAAGTACATATTAGGTAGAATTAATAACTATATCGCCCGGATGCGAAAATTCCCTTTGGATCTAAAGTTTTTTGCAGACTTCTGATGATTTCGCCTTCACGAAGCGTTCTGGCATTACGACTATTGGCGAGAGGATGTTCGACGTCCAAACGATAAGGATAAAAACCTGAAGCACTGAATTTTTCATGAAGAAGTTTCAGAGCCTGATGAGCTTTTTTTATTTCCTCTTCCACGCGTTCAAAACGAATGGATACGACGAGATCAATAATCTGATCACTCAGCGTATTAATTGTGGCGCCGCAGCGCACGCCAGTAGACTCGAAGATATCGTCAAAATGTAGATAAGCCTCTTTAATAGCCTGACCGGTAAAAGGAAGCAGAGGCAAGAAAAATATCCAGCCTTTGCCTTCGGCATCTATTTCAGCCGGTGTAGTACCGAGCGTCTTCTCCAGAAGGATATCATGATATTTAGTATCCCCTTGATAGGCAGCGGTAACTAGATTGGCGACGATATCATCTTGATAAGGATTCGTAGGGCTGTCGCTCCAGATCAAAGAGATGAATTTCTCGCCAGCTTTTACAAACTCGGTTTCCAGCGCGGTGGAAAGTGCCGACACTACTGAGGCGGCTCCCGAAAGGGGCAGGTGAACGAGAAACTCGCCCTTATTCGCACCATACGTCAGTGTTGAGGTTTCATCATAAACCTTAAGTACACCGTGAATTAACCCTTGTGCTGACCAACGCTGGAAGGTATTGATAGCATACTCTAAGTTTTCGGGAGAAAAGGAAATATAGGCGACGCGAGATTTTTCTGGTCGATTAAGTAGTCGTACAACGCCACCGGTTATAATTCCGAGATTCGATTGGGTGAATAACTGTACCAGTGAAGGGCCAATCCCGTGGGAGTATAATGCGCTATGTTTTCCCTGTTCCGGCCACCAGCCCACTCGGTGCAGTGTCCCGTTGGCGAGAACAATTTCCAGGCCGAGAAGATCTTCTGTACGCTGGTGCCTCAACCCTACGCCCCGATCGAGAGCATTACCTAAAAAACTCGTTTCTGCAGATGAGGCTGTCACATTAATAAAGCGATGGGTGTTCAGTAATTTTTGCGATAATGTTCCCTGCGTCACACCTGGCTCAATGACAGCATAACCCTCTGCGATATTAATCTCGCGGATTTTATTTAATCCGGTCAGCTTTAACTGCACGGCGTTGTCTGACGGAGGTTTTGTTGAACCTAACCCCCAATTGTATCCAGTTGAGTAGGGATAAAGCGCTGTTTCCCCGTCAAATTGATCTGCAAGCTTAACAATACGAATTACTTGTTCAATACTGGAAACATCCACTCGGCCAGAAACCGATGGGGAAGTATATTCGCCAACATCATTCGGTGTGTTTACATAGGCGACGACGTTTTTATGATCTAAATGCTGTTCGAGAAAGGAGATGAACTTTTTGTTCATTTAATTAATCCTCTATTTTGCGATAGCTAATATTCGGGTTCAGAAAGAAATAGTGCATTTCATTACTGTATGAACCATCGTGATTTTTCAATCGTCCCGGACGCATCCCCTCAAATTCAAACCCTCCCTTTTGCGCGACTCTTTCTGACGCGATATTGCCTTCTTTGACACCAAGTTCTAAACGTACATAACCAGCTTCATTAAAGGCCCATTTTTTCAAAAGATTCAGTGCCCTTACGGCGTAGCCCAAACCACGGTATTCCGGCAATATCCCGTAACCAACATCACCTACATGAGGTGGTACAACATTACGGATAACAATTTTTCCTACAGCATTACCAGTTGAGCATTCTATAATAGTGAGCAAAATATTAGGGCCTACGGCTGAATTAAGCCCACAACGACTAATTTTTTGTTTAATTTCATCAAACGATGCTGTTTCGAATAAACCCCACTTAGATGATTCAGGATTTGATTGCTCTAGCCACATACAAAATGTGTCTTTTGGTTCAGCCAAACGCAGTGCAATTTTCTCATCGCGATAAATATTGCTATCCACTGCAGGAAATAATAGACTTTTTGCCGCATTACTGTGATCCATCAATAAGGAAAAAACTGCGAATTCCTGTAATTCTGATTTTGAATTGAGTTTTTGTGAAATGCCTTCAAAACTGTACCCACTCAATACAAGACTATTAATAACTTTATGATTGTCAATCAGAGTTCGCGTCTCAATTCTCAGTGCTTTATATTTTTTAAATAAAAGCATCGAAAGTGTTCGGAATAGTCCAGTTTTTATTTTTTCTCCTAAGGGTGTATGAATGTTAATATCCAAAACAATACTGTTCTCATCATTTTCTGATGAGCGCAGGAAAATATCCCCGATGTGTTCTGGCTTGCATTTTCGTATTACATGAATTTTATGTGTGATTGACTTCTTGTAGGGTGTCTCATCTAATAACCTTGTCTCGCAGCGTTGGTCAATAATTTTATCACTCTCGCTGTGGTAAATAATCGGGATTCCTTGTTTATAATTATTTTCGGAAAATAAATGTGACTCCGGAATAGTTTGAATGTTATTTTCATAGCCTAATGAATTAATTTCACTGTTCATGGTCTATTCCTATAGATATAGTCAGATATTTGCCTGAGGATTAACAGCAGGCTCATCGTAACGGTTATTCCTCAAAACAGGGAGTAGGGTGACAATCGCCAATCCGGCTAAAAAAATGCCGATGAGCGCCGGTGCACGGTAACCATAACCTTGATCGATTGCATAGCCACCGGCCCAAGAGCCAATCACTACACCAAGACAAATGACAGAAGTATGCATGGTGTTAATCAATGAGGTATTTGGTGCTGCTTTAAACACGCGTGAGGACATGGCAGGAGTGAGAGTAATACCAGTAAGTCCTAAAATCATTACAGATATCAGCACTAATATTTTATTGTCGTAGAAGGTATAAAGCCCAAACAGTGCAAGTACTAGCGCGACGCTACCGGTGAAAACAACTTTAATCGGCGATTTATCTGCTAGTCGACCTACAAAGAAGTTACCAATTACCGTGAATGCACCGTAAGCGAAAAGAATAGCCGGGATATATGGAGTATCGAAACCGACAGTGTTTTCAAAATAGGGAACGAAGTAACTGAATGTCGCGAATGTTGCAGCAATAATAAAGAAACTCGTAATAAATGCCCCCCAGATTGATCTGTTTATAATTGAACCAAATTCAGCCTTAATACTACCCTTAGCCTCCGCCTTGAATTTAGGAACAATCAGTATAATACCTATTCCGGCTAAAGCTGTAAGGACAATAATTAATGCGAAGGAAACTCTCCAGCCATAATACTGATCAAGTATTGCTGATAGTGGCAGTCCCGCCACCGTCGCTATCATCATCCCGCCCAATACGATGGAGGCTGCAACGCCAAAGCGTTCCGGTGGAACCATTTTTGCCGCTGTCAACAGAGCAAAACCGAAGAAGGCTGCCGAAGATAATCCGGTCGCAAACCTCGCTACTGCTAAAAGATCATAAGTTGCAGAAACGGTTGCGACGACTTGGGCGACAAGAAATATGCCAGTAATAGTCAATAATGCTGCTTTATTGCTAAGTTTAACTAAAAATGTAGCAAGCAAGGGACCACCGAAAACCATACCTAATGAATAAATGGTAATTAAATATCCAACTTTAGGAATGGAAACACCTAAATCAGATGACATGGATGTGATTAATCCTGCGACCATGTATTCAGATGTTGTCATGGCAAATAGAGTAAAACCTAAAATATATATTGCCGCTGGAAGTGGTTTGTTCATAAGAATTCACTCGATGTGATTAACAGTACTGAAATTAATACCCTCGATTATCAGCTTTTGTAAACAGAATATGAATCATAATTGTTATGACATTTTTCACCAATATAATCGGGTGGTTTATCAAGTTGTCGTGTTAGGTTAGGAGGTTAAGATATCGAATTTTGGTAATTGAATTATCATTGGCTTATCTTAAAAATAGATAATGTTATTTATTTAAATGTTATTTAATTGATTTTTCTGAATGTGTAAATATCGAAAAGGAAAATAACAATGAGTGAATACGTGCAAGCAATTGTGAAATCAGATACTGGTGGTTTTAGATTTACCGATGTACAGCGGCCAGTCAGAAGGACGAAAAGTGATATTTTAATCAGAGTTTCCAATATATCACTTAATCGGGGAGAATTAGACTTTCCCTGGGAATCGGATAAGCCTGCCGGATGGGATGCATTTGGTATTGTGTTCGAGACCAGCACCGACGGTCAGGGACCAAAAATTGGGGAGCGGGTATTAACATGGAGTTTTTCGGGTGCTTGGAGCCAATATCGCGTTGTCGATCGTGCCAATGTCGCTATCGTGCCAGAGAGTGTATCAGCATCGGTTGCAGCAGCGTTGCCGGTGGCAGGATTAACGGCGCTGCGTTCTCTGCGATCCCTTCATTTGCAGCCGGGCCAGTCTCTGGCCGTTACCGGCGCAACGGGCGGAGTCGGGCATTTGTTGGTTCAGTTGGCAATGCATGCCGGTATTAAAGTTTCGGCGGTGGCGCACAGTCAGCGTGGATTCGATTGGCTGCAAGCCAGCGACGTTAAACCCAACGAGGTACTATTGGCTAAAGAATATCCTTTTGAGGGAACCTTTGATGCACTGGTCGATACCGTAGGTGGCGATTTACTGGCTCATCTATTAGACAATGTTGTCCCTAATGGCACAGTTCTCATTCTGGGCGTTGCCTCGGGACAGGTGGCGAGCATAGACACCACAATTTTGGTATCACGAGGAATCGATCTGATTTCTTATAAGGATTATTCCCCGGCCGGAGAAGATTTAAAAACCTTGCTCACTCTCGTTGACGAGAAGATCATTAAAGTATACGCGGATAATATTGGTAGTTGGGATAAAGTCATTAAACAGGATTTCATGCATCTTCTCGCTCCAGGCAAAGTCACGCTCAACGTACCTCAGGACTAAGCTCAACTCGTACATAGTCCTTCTATGATGTCGCCACGCAAGGATATTGCAATAATTGTGGCGACATAGCGTTATCTTTTAACTAATAACACATTGATATTTAACTTCTGTCAGTTTTTTTGTATCTTGATACCTCCACGAGGCATAGATGTTCGTGTAAGAGATGTAAGAGAAGACTTATGGATTTAAACGCGCTTAAAATCTTTATCAAGGTAGGGGAAACGCAGAGTTTTACCAAAGCTGCGCAGGCATTGGGCCTCACCCAATCAGGGGTCTCACGTGCAATTACCAGACTTGAGCTCGACCTCCGTGTTACCTTGCTTAACCGCAATACACACTCTGTAAGTCTGACTACCGATGGCGTTTTTTTATATGAATCCTCAAGAAGCCTGATTCATGAAATGGATGAGGTTGGGCATTCGATTACCGGCAGAACGGTATTCCCTGAAGGCGAACTAAAAATAACGACACCTTCTGCCTATGGCCGATTGGTAATTATTCCTATGCTCAAAGAGATTCTGGACAGATATCCGGCATTAACAATTGACGCGGTTATGACTGACCGATTGGTTGATTTGGTGGAAGAAGGCTTTGACGCGGCGATTAGAATTGGCAGCGTACAGGACTCACGGCTTATCGCAAGAACCATCAAGCATTTACGTTTTGTCACCGTTGCGTCACCGGAATATTTAAACAGCCACGGAATTCCTAAAGAGCCAGCGGAACTGGTACAGCATAACTGTCTGGCTGTTAAAGCACAGAAAACTGGGCGTAGCACAAAGTGGTTTTATTATATAGCGGGAGAACAGCAGGCGTTTGATATTAAAGGTAATCTGGTCGTCGATACTGCGGATGTACTGTTAGAGGCAGCACTTAGCGGGATGGGAGTTGTTCAAATAATGGATTTTGCGGTCGGTAAATATCTGGAAAACGGTAAACTGGTCGAGATACTACAAGAATACTCCGAGGCTTCGATTCCGCTTTCATTAATTTATGCAAAATCGCGCCATCGTTCGCCTAAAATCAGTACATTGCTGGCGGCGTTAGGAATAAATACTTGACCCCCAACACAGATGCAATTGCGCTTGATTTGTGAGGGACCAAATTCAATATCCTGCTCCATTCTGTGACTAAAAACCAAACTCTGTATCAAGTTGACGGTATTTTAACTCTATATGCGAAGTATTTAGTCTTAAACGGGGCCCATTAGCTGAGCCCTTTTTCAAGCTTATCAATCGGTATATACCGAAGTTCAGACTTTGGACTGCTGATGGCCCAAAATATAGGATGGCACGAATTCCTCTCTGCATCTGTCCAGATAATCTGACCACCACTGCATCATCGCCTTGCGGGCTTCCAGATGCTCCGCCTTGTGGATGTATGCTGCCCGAACGCTATTGCGCTCCTGATGGCTCATCTGACGCTCAACCGCATCCTGTGACCAGAGACCTGATTCAATCAGGGCACTACAGGCCATTGCCCGAAACCCGTGGCCGCAGACATCCTCTTTAGTATTATATTCCATCAGCCGCAGCGCCTTATTAACCGTATTTTCACTCATTGGTCTGGATGGATTCCGGATGCTGGGGAACAGCAACTCCTGATCACCGGAGATTTCTCTTATCTGCTTCAGTATGTCGATGGTCTGATGTGACAGCGGGACAATATGTGGCGTACGCATTTTCGTCCCCCTGTCGGAATAGCGGACTCCGGGGATCGGCTCTCGTGTGGCGGGGATAGTCCAGATTTTGTTTCTGAAACTTATTTCCGTCCAGCGGGCAAACCGCAGTTCACTGGAGCGAATAAAGACATGCAGGGTGAGAGAAACAGCCAGCCGGGTTAATTCCCGTCCCTGATGATAACCATCAATTCGGCTCAACAGTTCGGGTAGTCGTTCAAGGGGAAGGGCGGGATAGTGTCGTTTAACCGGTGCTGCGATGATACCTTCGAGATTCGACGCCGGATTGCTCTCAATCATCCCCTGATGCACGGCATGCCGCATGATGTTGTACATATGTTGCCGGGTACGTGCTGCGACTTCCAGCAGACCTTTTTGCTCAATGCCTTTCAGCAGATCGATAAAGTGACGAGGTTTCAGTTCAGCTACTGGCAAGTGTCCAATCACAGGAAATATATGATTGTTCATGCTGGCAAGAAGACGGGAGGCGTGGTTCTCTGACCATGTTCTGTTGCTTTTATGCCAGCTCAATGCAACGTGCTTAAATGTTTTTTCCGGTGAGCGGGCAGCTTTCTCTGCGATACGTTGCTGTGATGGATTGATATTCTGCGTCAGCAGTTTGCGTATGCCATCACGTTGCTGACGAGCGTAAGCCAGAGAAACATCGGGATAGGCACCTAGGCCGAGGCGGGATTCTTTACCATTGACTCGATATTTGAGATACCAGAGACGTGAACCGCCTGGATTGACTAAAAGGTACAGGCCATGAGAATCGGAAACTTTGAAAGGTTTAGCGGATGGTTTTAAGCTGCGGATTTTTGTGTCGTTAAGAGACATTTGGGGGTCACTCCGTCATCGAACCAACTTGACCCCAAATCTGACCACCAAATTCTCCCGATGCAGAGGGAAAACTAAAAATGCATCGGGAATATTTTTCACGCTAACTTATTGAATCTAAATCACATAAGGATTCGCAAAGAGGCATGAAAACAAGAATTTGGCTCCTCTGACTGGACTCGAACCAGTGACATACGGATTAACAGTCCGCCGTTCTACCGACTGAACTACAGAGGAATCGTTGGAACGGGGCGAATAATAGCGACTGCCCCGTGGCATGTCAAAGGGGAAACTGAATAAATGTGTGCGTTTGCTGATACTTTAGCCAAGTTGTTGAGAATAGAGTCAAAAAGGCTCGTTTTCATATTGAAGCAGGCCTTTATCGGTCTTAACGCAATTCACGACAAGCGCGGGTGATCCGCTCGCAGGCTTCCTGCAACCGGTTGTCATCGATGGCATAAGCAATACGCAAATAACCCGGCGCACCAAAAGCAGAACCCTGAAGCGTGGCGACATGGCCTGATTTCAGCAGATAAGCTGCAAAATCTTCATCTGTTTTGAGAATATCGCCTGAAGGTGTCGTTTTACCTGACATCCCCTGACAATTAGCGAAAACGTAAAATGCGCCCGGCGGCGTTTCGGCACTCAGGCCGTCAATGGCATTCACGCAGTTCATGATCAGGGTGCGACGGTGCGTCAGGATGTCGATCCAGTCCGCGATGAATGCATTGCCCTGTTCCAGAGCGGCAACAGTCGCGGCCTGAGAAATGGAGCTGGGGTTGGAAGTGCTTTGCGACTGCAAAATTTGCATGGCAGAAATCAGCCACGCGGGGCCGCCCGCATAACCCAAACGCCAGCCGGTCATTGAATAGCCTTTAGAAACACCGTTTACGGTCAGGATACGCTCTTTCAGACGAGGTTCGACTTCGGCGAGTGTGGCGAAAATACCGGGCACAAAACAAATTTGTTCGTAGATGTCGTCTGCCATCACCAGCACCTGCGGATGCTGCAGCAGAACGGCGGCCAGTGCGTGGAGTTCGTCAGCTGAATAGACTGCCCCGGTCGGATTGTTCGGGGAGTTGAGGATGACCCAACGTGTTTTCGGGGTGATTGCGGCGGCTAAAACTTCCGGCTGCAATTTCCAGCCATCACTTTCCAGACAATGAACAATCCGCGGTTCACCTTCCGCCAGTGCCACCATATCCGGATAAGACACCCAGTAAGGAGCAGGAATAATCACCTGATCGCCAGACGAAACGGTGGCCAAAAGTGCGTTGAAAATGAGTTGCTTGGCGCCACTGCCCGCGATGACTTCGTCCGGGCGGTAGCTGATCCTATTTTCACGATTAAACTTAGTCATGATGGCGTGTTTAAGCGCGGCGGTACCGGCAACGGCAGTGTATTTTGTGTCACCTTGTACAATCGCGTCGATGCCGGCCTGCTTAATATGTGCGGGAGTATCGAAATCCAGCTCACCTTCGCCCAGGTTGATGACATCAGTACCTGCCGCGCTGAGCGCACGAACCTGGTCGGAGATCGCCGCTGTCGGCGAAGGGCGCACGCGACGCAAACGAGGTGCAAGAAATTCAGCAGACATTGTTTCCCCTGTATGAACAATAACAAAATTGTATTATGTGAATCATTAAAACCAATTTAAACTTACCATTCTTCTTTTTGCTTTGCTCATAATTTCTTCGTGCTGAGCGGTATTTTACTGACGGAAACGGCAGGGCAGCGGGTATTGCTGGCGGTGAGCCTGCGGGCTGTCTGAACTTTTCATTTATATTTCAAGGTTGTCTTATGGCTTTTATTTTTGTTGCACATGACACACCTGAGCCGTCGCTGTACGGTGCGATGGCGGCAATACTGGCGGCACAAAAGGATTTACCGCTGGCGCATCTGCCGGTGAGCTGGGATACCGCACGCTACCCTGATGCCTGCCAGCACGTCGTTGGTGAAGGGCAACGGGTAACCAGCGGGTTGCTTTGGGCAGAACGGCTGATTTTGCAAAGTGCCGGTAAAGTGATGAAGCTGGAAGAATTGCTGAAGACGTATGGCACCGGGGATGTGGTGATCCCCCTCGGGCCAATGCAGATCATTCAGTTCACTCAAATTGCACGGCAGGTTCGCGAAAACGCGTTTGACTATGAATTGATTACGGTTGAGCGCGAAAATCAGGGGTATATGTTCAGGCGGCACGGACTGACGGATGAAGCCGCCGGATGCTGGTGGCGTGATCGTTATGGGCGCTGGATAAACCACGATACGCCGCCACAAACCACCACTTCGCTGCGTATCGCGCTGGTCGGTGCGCAGTCCGAGCAGTGCACGACCTATCCGGCCACGCTCGCTGCGCTGGGTGATGCCGCGGATGCTTTATCAGTGTCGCTTGATATGGTGTATGCCGCGCCCCAGGTGCTGGAAGATCATCTGCATGAAGTGATGGAAAACGTCGATGGTATTTTACTGCCGGGCGGATCCGCGATGTGTAATGTTACCGGACAGATTTGTGCCGCACATTACGCCCTGAATCGCCATATTCCCATTCTCGGCTTGTGCCTGGGCATGCAAACCATGACTACGGCCATCGTGCAGAACATGATGGGTTCTGCGAAAGCCAATCTGGCGGAAGCGGATCCTGATGCTGATATTAAAACTTTTGTGCCGCTGACGAATACGCCAACATTGCCGGTTCACCGCCTCGGGGATCATCGGATGCATTCCCGCCCCGGCAGCCGGTTGCATGAGATTCTTGGCGATGAATTTATCGTACGCTACAACCACCGTTTTCACCTTGCACCTGAACTGAAACCGGATCTGGAAAATCACGGATTACTGATCAGCGGGACCGATGCCACCGGCAAGATTGCTGACGGAATCGAATTCACCCGCCATCCGTTTTATCTCGGCGTGCAGGGCCACCCGGAGTTGTCATCACTGCCGGTGAAACCTCACCCGTTGCTGATAGCTTTTCTGAAAGCGGCGTCAGCTCAGCACGGATAAATTGACGGCACCATGAAAAATCCCCGCCTGCAAAGACGGGGATTTTTGCTTAAAGCGGGTTACTTCAGGGTGACGCCGGAACGCGGATCGGCGGCCAGACGGCGCAGTTCCTGCTCCACCAGCCCGATGACGTCAGCTTGCAGATCAATCAGCGGGGCGCGCACATGGTGGCCGTCAAAACCGCGCAGGTTCATGGCCGCTTTCACCAGTTGCGGCTGACCGAAACGGCGGGCCAGCGCCCGGTACGGATACCACAGACGGTGCAGTTCGCGGGCGGTGCTGGCATCGCCGCTTTCCAGCGCACGATAGGTTGCCAGAATAATTTCCGGCAGAGCGCCGCTGTTGGTGGTGCTGATGCCGTCAAAACCACACATCATCGGCCCTAAAAATGCCAGATCGGAGGCGCAGAACAGACGCAGACGCCCGCCAAGACGGTTGGCAATCTGGTCGATGGCGGTCGGGTTCAGATCACCTTGTTTGATACCCACCACGCCGTCGATGTCGGCCAGTTGCTCCAGCACTACCGGCGGCAACGTAATGCCGATACCCGGTGCGTTATACACCAGAATACCGGTGCGTGATAACGGTGCCATCTGTTTGAAGAAGCTGATAATTTGCGCGTCGGTCACTTCAGAAACAAACGGCGGCGTGACCATCGGCAGGCCACCCAGATCGCCCGCCAGTTGCGTTAAATCGCGCACGACACGGACATCTGACCCTGCGCTGCACAACATTACCGGCACGCGGTCACCCACCACTTCCATCACATGGCGGAACAGCGTGGCGCGTTCGTCGGCGGTCATCGCCGGGAATTCACCGTACGTGCCGCCAATCAAAATGCCGTCATAACCGAGGCCGATGACCCGCTCAATGTTGCGGGATAACCCGGCAAAATCAAACTCGCCGCCCGCCGTAAAAGGCGTCACGGTAATATTAAAAATACCTTTCAGGCGCGCCTGACTTTCACTGATGTCTTTCATTTATTCAATTCCCATCATCTGGTTAAAAGCAAAATCAAAGTAAGGTCAGCGGACGATCCACTGTGCCGAGGGCGCGATAGCCGGTTTCGGTCACAACAATGGTTTCGCTAACACCAACGGTGAATTCGCCGTAAATGCGCAATGCAGGCGGAATGTGGAAGGTCATTCCCGGCTGTAATTCGGTGGTGATGCCGCTGTAAAGGCTGAGGATCGCGCCTTCGCCCCAGTCCGGTGCGAACGAAATACCAATCGAATAACCGGTGCGTTTTTTGAAGTTATCGGTATAGCCAGCGCGGTCGATAACGGCCTGACAGGCCAGATGTGGCGCTTCGCATGTCGCGCCCGGACGGATGGCATCGAGTGCAGCCTGCAACGCTTCCTGACAGACTTTTTCCATTTCCAGCGCCACGGCTGGCGGTTTGCCGAGCCAGGCGGAGCGCATCAGGGCCGCGTGATAACGGTCATGAGTGGCGGCCATTTCAAGGAAAATTGGGTCTCCCTCGAGAATTTTACGGCGTCGCCATGTACCGTGCGGCACACCGGTGCGCGGACCGCTGGAGACCAGCGGTTCCATGCCCATATATTCGGAACCGGCGGCAATCGCTGCCCCCATCATGGCGGAAACCAGATCGTTTTCTGTCGCACCTGCGGCAATCGCCGCGCGGCCTGCCAGCATGCCGGCGTCAACGTAACGGGCGGCGTGCGCCATTTTTTCCAGTTCTGCGGCTGATTTCACGGCGCGCAGTTGCTCGATAACACCAGCCGCTTCGTGGATCGTGCCGATTTCAGCCTGTAAGGCTTCGTATATTGCGATCGGCAGAAACCAGCCGCGTTTATCGATCCCGATCCGGCTCTTCATCCAGCCACGCGTTTTCAGCACATCGAGCAGGAAATTCACCGGATTATCGCCATCGGTATAAATCGCCGCATCGCGGATAAAGGTGTTGGAGATGAAGTTGAAATACTCCAGCTGGCGGATAACAAACACCGGATCGCCTTCCACCGGCAGTACCAGCGTCTGGAAAGTGTAATAGCCCGGTGTTTGCTGACCTGTCAGGTAAAAGATGTTTTCCGGCCCGGTGATCACCATCACGTCCAGACCGGCTTTCACCAGTAACTGACGCGCCTTCGCCATGCGCTGCCGATATTCTTCTTCGTGAAACGCAGATTCTGCGCCTGGCACGACGCGGCCCGTATCGGGTAATGATGTTGCTGTCATTGTTCAAACTCCTGAATAAATTCTGCCTGGGAAGGGGTGAAGCGGATACCCAGCCCCGCGCCCGGCGGGCTGCTGAGTAACCCCTGATGATAGGAAAGGCCGTGAACCGGGTCGTTGCCCAGCCCGTCGGCACCGTAAAGTTCGGCGTAAGCGGGCTGGCAGGCGCGGGCGACGTGCAGGGCGGCGGCGGTAGCGGCACCGCCTTCGTTCATCTGACCAATCATGAAGGGCACGCCCGCGGCCGTAAGACGTCGTGCGGCAGCCATTGTCGGTGCAATGCCGCCCATTTTGACCAGTTTGAGATGCGCCATAATCTTGCCGTTCAGCGCCAAAATGCGTTCTAAATCCGCCTCGCTGCTCATGCTTTCATCGAGCATCAGCGGCACCGGACTGGCTTCGGCCAGCGCCGGATAATAGTGCGCATTAGCGTCAGAAACCGGCTGTTCGAGATAACGCATGTCAAACTTCGCCAGCGAGATTAAATGGCTGCGGGCGACTTCCGGCTGCCATTGGCCGTTGGCATCGGCGGACAAACTGATTTCGTGCCCGAAACGTCGGCGCAGCGCACTGAGCCGTGCTTCATCTTCTTCGAACGAAGCCACGCCGACGCGCAGTTTAAGCTGTGTAAAACCGCGATCCACATACGCCGTCGCCTGTTGCAGCATCTGCGCCATCGGCGTCCAGAACAGCGTCTGGTTGGTGTGATAACTCACCGTTTCGCTATTATCTGCGCCCGCCAGTTGCGCCACGCTGATGCCTTCCTGACGCGCAATCAGATCATGCAGCGCGATATCCAGCAGCATGCGTGTCGGTGCCAGAAAATCCGCCAGCCGTTGCGGCAGATTGAGCAAAATTGTGCTGGCAGGCTGACTGAGATCCAGTTGCTGCAACGCACGGATCACATCACTCAACACCCGTTCGGCGCTGTAACCATTGAGATACGCCATGTTGATGCGCACTTCGCCCAGCCCGTTGAAGTTTTTGTCTTCAAGCAGCAGATACAAGGTGTCCAGCCCCGGCACACTGCCCGACGAGGCGGTATAAAGTTGCAGATGCGGATACCGCAGGTCGGCGCGATATAATGTCGCTTTCACCGTTTTCCCCTCAGCGTTTGAGCATTTTTAAGGCAACATCGCAGTAAATTTTGCTGCCTGCCACGAATTCATCGATGGGGATAAACTCATCAGGTTTATGCGCGACGGCCAGCGAACCGGGGCCGATGATGATGCCTTTAGTGCCCAGACTGCGAAAATGCACCAGATCGCATCCCCCCTGAAAACCGAACGGGCCGGGTTCAGGATTGCCCTGGGCGGCGCAGGCTTCAACGCCCGCCCGCACAATCGGATCGTCAGAATCGGTTTCGGTCGCACCGCCGGTGGTGGGTTTGTAGGTGATGATTTCGCTGCGCACACCGAATTTTTCCTGCGCCAGTTGCAGTAAATCCTGAATTTCCTGTTTCACGGCGTTTTCGTCTTCGCCCGGCACCATACGCCGGTCGAGCAATAATTCGCAGGCGCCCGGCAGCACGTTATCGGCATGTCCGCCGCTAATGCGCGTGACCGTCAGGCTGGCGTTACCGACCAGCGGATGGCAGCGACAACGCACGGTATGTTCATGCGTTTCTTCCACCAGACCGAGCAGTTGCGCGGCACGGAAAATAGCGTTCTCGCCCAGCTCCGGTGTGCCGGAATGCGCGGTGACGCCATGAACGCGAACCAGCGGACGTAAACTGCCTTTGTGCGCCGAGTATGTGGTGTTGGACGTCGGTTCGCCGATCACCACGTAATCGATATGCGCCGGGGCTTCGCGCACATAAAACTTCGCGCCTTCGCTGGCGACTTCTTCGTCGGCGACAAAAATCGCCATCAGCGTGCCGCGCCAGTCATTGCGGTTGGCCGCGAGCCAGCGCATGGCTTCGATCATGGCGATCAGCGGGCCTTTAGCGTCGCAGGCTCCGCGGCCATACAACCGCCCGTCGCGTTCGGTGAGGGTGAACGGATCCTGCTGCCAGCCTTCACCGGCCGGTACGACGTCGATGTGGGTATTAAAGGCAAAGCACGGGCCGCTGCCATTTTCCAGCCTGCCAATCACGTTGGTGCGTCCCGGTGCGTACTCACTGAGCGTCAGGTCGAAGCCGATGTCGCTGAGCATGGCGCTGATAAGCTCTGCGGCCTCGCGTTCACGTCCCGGCGGGTTTTCGGTGTTGATCGCCACCAGTGCGGCAAGATCGCGTTTCATTCTGCTGATATCGGGCGATGAAAGACTCATCGGTGTCTCCTGAAAACAGTGTTGTGGCAAAAGTCAGGCCCCTGGTGAGGGCGCAATAGGTGTTTTGAGAATGCTGAAAAGGATCAATGTAAGATTTGATCTAAGAAACGTTGCGCCCGCAGGCTGACATCGCCGCCGAAGAATTTTTCGCCGGTCGCGTTTTCGATGATTTCGCCGTTTTCCATAAAGACGATGTGATTGGCTGCACGTTTCGCGAAGCCCATTTCATGCGTGACCACAATGCTGGTCATGCCTTCGGCGCTGAGATCGGCCATCACGTCGAGCACTTCGCGGATCATTTCCGGGTCGAGCGCCGAAGTCGGCTCGTCAAACAGCATCAGTTTGGGTTTCATCGCCAGTGCACGGGCAATGGCGACACGTTGCTGCTGGCCGCCGGAAAGTTCATCCGGGAACGAATCGGCTTTATCAGGAATTCGTACTTTGCCGAGCAGTTCCAGTGCCTGCGCCTCGGCTTCACTGCGGCTGACGCCCAGCACGGTCATCGGCGCGAGCATGATGTTTTCGGCCGCCGTCAGATGGGAAAACAGTTCGTAGTTCTGGAACACCATGCCGATGTCACGGCGTAATTTATGCGGCTCGATACTGGCGTGGGTGATGTCCTGATTGCGAAAGAAGATCGCCCCCCCCTGGATCGGCTCCAGCAAATTGATGCAGCGCAGCAGGGTAGATTTGCCTGAACCTGACGGACCAATCAGCACCACGGTTTCGCCCTGAACCACATTCAGGGAACAGTTTTTAAGCACGTGTTGTGCGCCAAAATGTTTATCGACGCCGATGATTTCCAGAACCGGTTTGGATTGACTCACGGACTTCTCCTCAGTTTGGCGTGCTGCTGCGCAGCAGGCGTTCAGTCAGTGACAGCGCGGGTTTCTTGCGCTTTTTCGGATCAAGCGAACGTTCCAGCCAGGCCTGTCCGACCATGAATACGGAAGTCAGCACCAGGTAGTAAATCCCTGCGGCGCACAGTGCTTCGAAATATCGGAAGCTGGCGCTGGCGGTCTGATTGGCGATAAGCAGCAGTTCCTGCACGGCAATCACCGACACCAGTGCGCTCGACTTCAGCATGCTGATCATCTGATTGCCCATCGGCGGCAACACGATGCGCGCGGCCTGTGGCAACACAATCTTGCGCATGATCTGGCTCTGAGTCATGCCGAGGGCCATCCCCGCCGTGCGCTGTCCGCTGCGCACGGCCTGTAAGCCGGAGCGTAAAATTTCCGCCATATACGCCCCTTCATTTAAGGACAGCGCCATCACCGCACAGGTGAAAGCGGAGAAGCGCAGGCCGAAGGTTGGCAGGACGTTGTAAACGAAAATAATCTGGAACAGCACCGGTGTGCCGCGAAATAACCAGAGATAGAAGAAGGCCAGAACGGATCCCGCCCGGAAGCGGGATTCCTGCAGCAGGGCCAGCACCAGCCCCGCAATAATGCCAAAGAACAACGAGCACACCGTTAACAACAAGGTCATTAATGCGCCCTGAAAGAACGCCGGTGAGAACAGGTATTGCCAAACAAGATCAAGTGACATGAACTTTCCTCAACGTCAGGGCAACGCTTTACTTAACATCACGGTTTCAGAAAATGGACACCGAAGCCGGGAACTGCCATTTGCTGATGATTTTTTGATAAGTTCCGTCTTTCACCACGTCCTGAAGGCCTTTTTCCAGCAGCGATTTCATTTCGGTATCGCCTTTACGCACGGCAAAACCGATGTGCGTGTCTGCTTCAAACTCAGCGCCGACGGCTTCGAAGGTATCGCCTTTTTCACTCAGCAGCGCCACAGCACCCGGCGTTGACAGGAATTCTGCATCAGCACGTTTTTGTGCCACTGCGACGGCGGAATCCGTGGCAGCCGGGAAGGTCAGCACGGTCAGCGCCGGTTTTTTCGCATCCAGACATTTTTGGTTGTCTGCACGCGCCTGACTTTCTTCAATGCCGCCCAGCGTCACGGCGATGTTTTTGCCGCACAGGGACAAATCACGGCCGGTGATTTTTTCCGGATTGCCTTTCGCCACAATGACGCGGCTGCCGATTTTCAGGTACGGCACAAAATCCACCTGCTCAGAACGGGTCGGGTTGATGTACATCGCTGAGTTGATGATATCGAGACGTTTACCCTGCAACGCGGGGATCAGTCCTTTGAACTCCATCGACATCGGTTCCGGTGTCAGCGCCAGTTTTTTCGACAGGGCGGTGATGAGATCGATATCGAAACCGGTCAGCTTGCCGTCTTTCGTAAATTCAAACGGCATGAACGTGGCGGCGGTGCCATACGTCAGATGACCTTTACTGACCAGAACTGGCGCAGCAGCCTGGCTGAACAACGGGGCACTCAGGCAAATAGCGGCCAGAGAGACGGCGGCATATCGACGCAAAAAAGCTTTTTTTGACATGACAGACTCCAGTTTCCCATGAGCAGGATTGCTCTTTGTGTCTCATTAAATACAATTAAATTTGTGAGTCAAGGCTCTTTTTTGGTGCATTAATTGCACGATTTGGGGGCTTTGTAACCAGACTTCACCATCCTCAAGGCTTGTGATATTGTACAAACCTAAACAACAAATACTTTCAGGTGCTGCTATTCCATGACCCAAACTACGACAGCCAGCGGAAGGCGTCTGGCAAACCAAATCCTTGACCTGATACGTGAAGCAAAATTTGAGCCAGGTCATCATCTCAGGGAGCAACAACTGGCTGATATGCTCGGTGTGTCGCGTACGCCGGTGCGTACTGCCCTGAAATTACTGTGTGAATTAGGCATTATCGAAGCGCGACGCAATCAGGGTTTTTTCCTGCTGAAAGCCTTCGATGAACTTCAGCGCATCAGCATTGATATCCCCGCCAGTAATGATCAGGATTTATACGAGCAACTGGTGAAAGACCGTATCGCCGGAAAGTTGCCGGATTCCCTGACGCAGACGGAAATCGCCCAGCGCTATGACGTCGATCGTGGTGTGCTGGCGCGCACGTTGCTGCGTCTGGCGGAAGACGGGTTGATCGCCCGCAATAAGGGGCATGGCTGGTCATTCTTACCGACCCTGAATACCGATGTAGCGCTGAGTAACGGCTACGGATTCCGTCTGATGATTGAGCCGGGCGCGCTAATGGCGGCAGGTTTTCACGCCGATAAAAGCGCGCTGCGCCGCCTGCGGATGCAGCATATTTATCTGATTACGCATCCGGATATTCTGGCCGTTGATGGCCGTCAGATTTTCGAAACGGACGCCACCTTTCATGAAATGCTGGCGGAGTTCAGCGGCAATATTTTTGTTTTACAGGCAATTCAGCAGCAAAACCGGCTGCGCCGCCTGCTGGAGTTCGGCAGTTACACCAATAAACAGCGTGTGCGCGAATGGTGCGAGGAACATGTCGCCATCATCGACGCCGTGCTGGAAGGGCGGATGGAAGCGGCGGCGGACATGATGCGCAGCCACCTGCAATCGGCTTATCAGATGGTGCTTAACAAAGTCAGCAAAGTGGGGTGATCCGCTGTTTTTGTCTTACATAAACCAGAGGAAAAAGTGATGGATTTTGGTATTCAGGGCCACGTGGCGCTGGTCAGTGGCGCAGGCGGCGGTTTAGGCCGTGCGATGGCCATTGCCCTGGCAGGCGAAGGCGTTCAGGTGGCGGTTTGCGGGCGAACGCTCAGTGCGTTGCAGGAAACTGTCAGCCTGATTGAAAAACAGGGCGGTACCGCGCAGGCGTGGGTGCTGGATCTGACAGCACCGGAAAGCTTTGATGATGTGCTGATGCAAATCCGCCGCACATTCGGACCGGTGGGTATTCTGATAAACAACTCAGGCGGGCCACCGCCGACGAAGGCGGCTGGCGTCGCGCCGGATGCGTGGCAATCTCAGTTCTCCACGATGGTGAGTTCGCTTATTCAACTGACCGATAAAGTGCTGCCGGATATGCACAATGCGGGCTGGGGGCGGATTATTACCAGCACGTCGTCGGGCGTGATCGCGCCAATTGCCAACCTCGGCATGTCGAATACTTTACGCATGGCGCTGGTCGGCTGGTCGAAAACGCTGGCCTCCGAAGTGGCGGGTGACGGCATCACGGTTAACGTGATGGTGCCGGGGCGTATTTCCACGCAGCGTCTGGGCCAGCTCGATGCCGCACGCGCCGGGCGGGAAGGGACATCGGTCGAAGAGGTAGCAGCAAAAAGTGCCGCCAGCATTCCGGCAAAACGCTACGGTAAACCGGAAGAGTATGGCGCTGTGGCGGCGTTTCTTGCCAGCCAGCAGGCGTCCTATATGACCGGTTCGGTGATCCGCGTCGATGGCGGCATGATCCCGTCAATATAAACGCGACGTCAGGACGTGATGCTGCGAATCTGTTTCGTGGCATCGCTGTTATTAACCCTGCTAATTTATAAGGGTGACCTATAAGAATGCATGATATTGGTGCATCCTTCTTTATCAGCGCAGTGAATTCCCTCTGAGATTCCCCGCGCCCTCTGTTTCCCATACGTCACGCGTAATAGTTTTCTCTTATATTTTGAGGTATTAGCCTCTGAAGCAGGCGTTTTTAATCTGCATGCCGGAGATTGGCGTAAATCTTGCTTTTATCAGTCACGCTAATCGTTTGCGTAGATAACTTACCTTCATAACAACAGTCCAGGGTTATCCCTTTTCGCGCAAAATGGAGACAGAGATGAATCTCAGACGTCTGAAATACTTTGTGAAAATCGTCGATATTGGCAGCCTGACACAGGCCGCTGATGTTCTGCATATCGCCCAACCGGCATTAAGCCAGCAACTGGCGACACTGGAAGGGGAATTGCAGCAACAATTGCTGATTCGCACCAAGCGCGGCGTCACTCCTACCGAAGCAGGTAATATTCTTTATTCCCACGCCCAGGCCATTTTGCGCCAGTGCGACCAAATCCACAGTGCCGTGAATAACGCCGGACAATCGCTTAGCGGACAGGTTTCTGTCGGCCTTGCGCCGGGCACTGCCGCCTCCGGACTGGCGCTGCCGTTGCTACAGGCTGTCCGCAAGCAGCACCCGGGCATTCTGCTGTATCTCAACGAGAATTTCGGCACTGCGCTGGGCGATTTAGTGCTCAACGGGCGTATGGATATGGCGGTCTTTTATGGCACCAGCGTGGCCTCAGGGTTGAGCAGTCAGCCGCTGATGAAAGAAGATTTGTATCTGGTCGGCGCGCATTCTGTGCCGAATCCGGGTAAATATGTCGAACTGGCTGAGGTGGCAAAACTAAACCTGTTCATGCCGCGTTCCCACAATGTCACCCGCCGTCTGGTGGATGATGCGATGGCGTTGCGCCGTTTAAGTGCCAATATCATTGGTGAAATTGAATCTTCCGCCACGCTGACTGCCGCCGTTGCCAGCGGTCTGGGGGCGACTATTTTGCCTGAATCCGCTGCCCGCACCATGACGGGTCCGGCTAAAGCCTGGATGTCATGCATCAGCAGTCCGGCGATTCAGGTTCCGCTTTCGCTGTGTGTTTGTGAAACGCTGGCGTTATCGCAGGAAGCCATGGCGGTGAAGAAGATCCTGCTGTCTCTGGTTTTCGAACAGACGGCTCCGGTGGCAGAGCCGATGTTAGTGGCGAGTTAAGCGGGGCGTTAACATTCAGCCAACCAGAGCAAGGTAAAAAAATCCCCGGCGTATAGATTTTGCCGGGGAAGAGGTGAATGCGCTTATTTAGACGCCGGACTGTAGTTGTCAACAAAGCCAGCGATTCTCTTACCGATAAGGGTGAGAAGTGGCCCGGCAAATACCCCGCCCAAACCGGCAATGACCAGTAACCGGTCATCGTTGGCGTTGCGTGACAGAACGAAAATACTCAACAGCATTCCGCTGAAGCAGGAAACAACAATCTGCAACAGGCATGCCCTGATTTCATCCAGGATGGGTTTCTGCTGCCTGAGCATGATATAGCGAACAATCCCGCCCCACGCCGCCATTCCAATGACGCAAAGTACAATACGGTGATCCATCAGGAGGATGTCCCGGATATGTGTTGCCTCGATCATAGTGATGCCCTCAGAAGTAAAAATGAATTCTCAATAAAACTAATGCGGCTAAATTATCACCAGATACGAGGGGGCTAAAATCACAAGACAACACATTTCACTGTGAGGTTTCAGGCTGACATCACCGGGCAATTAAAAAATATAAAAGGTTTTGCATTTCAGGTGGTGTGACGACACCTTCCCCTGTGCGAAGAGGAAGGTGTAAAACACGACATCGTGACTGAGCCGGAGGGGTCACTCTGATGTCAGCACGGACATTTCCCCATTTTCCCGCCTTCGCTCGGGAACCGCGCTTCAAGGCATCGCCGGTGGAATTCGCGTTCCGTCATCGGCGTCATTTCCGGGTGTCTGACCTTCATGTGCCGGACATAATTCTGATAATCCTGCACGCCGACCATCAGGCGAAAACTCTGAGCAGTGCGTTTTATCGCCAGTTTCAGCCAGCCGGTCACATTGTGTGGTTTTGGCTGCACGGTGAACAACGGCTGACAGCGGATGACGTGTAACGCCGCAGGGCGCGCGGTTTTAAATAATGCTCTTGAATCAGACATGGCGGGCCTCGCGACGTTGAACAACAGCCGTTTCATGCACTGTCGGTGTGCTCGATTGCAGCGCGCGACGGATAACGAAGAACGCTGAAATCAGCATGGTGACCGCCACCAGCATAAAGAATCCACACAGGATGGCGTTGATCTGATTGTTCAGCACGATGGTTTGCATGTCCGCCAGCGTTTTGGCCGGTTTAATGATTTCGCCGCTGTCGATCCCGGCAGAGAATTTCTTCGCCTGCGCGAGGAAGCCAATTGACGGTTTTTCATGGAAAATCTTCTGCCAGCCCGCTGTCATGGAGGTGATAAACAGCCAGACGGTCGGCAAAATAGTCACCCACGCATAACGCTGTTTTTTCATTTTGAACAGCACGACGGTCCCCAGGATCAGCGCCATCGACGCCAGCATCTGGTTACCGATACCAAACAGTGGCCACAGAGTATTTATGCCGCCCAGCGGATCGACCACGCCCTGATATACGAAGAAGCCCCAGCCTGCGACGGCGACGGTCGTACCGGCGAAGGTGCCTATCCAGGAACGGTTATTGGCCAGAGAAGGGACGGCGACGCCCACCAGATCCTGCACCATAAAGCGGCAGGCGCGGGTGCCGGCATCCACGGCGGTCAGAATAAATAAGGCTTCAAACAGGATGGCGAAGTGATACCAGAAAGCCATCATCGCGCGGCTGTTGAACACCTCGGTAATAATGTGCGCCATCCCGACGGCGAAGGTCGGTGCGCCACCGGCACGGGAAAGTACCGACTGTTCGCCGACATCTTTGGCGATCTGGGTCAGGATTTCCGGCGTGATGACAAAGCCCCAGCCGTTGATCACCTGCGAGGCACTTTCCACCGTGGTGCCGATCAGGGCTGCCGGTGAGTTCATGGCAAAATACACACCCGGGTCGATAACGGACGCACAAATCAGCGCCATGATCGCCACGAAGGATTCCATCAACATCGCGCCGTAACCGATAAAGCGGATATGGCTTTCGCGCTCAACCAGTTTTGGCGTGGTGCCGCTGGACACCAGCGCATGGAAACCCGAAATCGAGCCGCAGGCGATGGTGATAAACAGGAACGGGAACAGGCTGCCGGAGAACACCGGGCCGCTGCCATCAATAAAGCGGGAGACGGCGGGCATTTTCATTTCCGGCATCGCGAAGACGATACCGACCGCCAGCCCGACAATGACGCCAATTTTCAGGAATGTCGACAGGTAATCGCGCGGCGCCAGCAGCAGCCAGACCGGCAATACCGAGGCAATAAACCCATAGATCACCAGCACCCAGGTCAGCGTGGTGCCGTGCAGGGTAAAGAACGGTCCCCAGTAAGGATCCGCTGCGACGTTGCCGCCGTAAACGATGGCGAGCATCATCAGCACGAAGCCAATCACCGACACTTCTGCAATTTTCCCCGGACGCAGAAAACGCATATAGATGCCCATAAACAGGGCAATGGGAATGGTCGCGGCAATGGTGAACAGACCCCACGGGCTATCGGCCAGCGCTTTGACAACCACTAACGCCAGCGCGGAAAGAATGATAATCATCACGCCCAGCGCGCCGAGCATGGTGATCACGCCCGCGAAACTGCCCAGTTCCTGCTTTGCCATTTCGCCCAGTGAACGGCCGTCACGACGGGTGGAGATGAACAGGATCAGGAAGTCTTGCACCGCACCGGCGAGCATCACGCCGACCAGGATCCAGATCGTGCCCGGCAGGAAACCCATTTGCGCAGCCAGTATCGGGCCGACCAGCGGACCCGCGCCTGCGATGGCGGCAAAGTGGTGGCCGAACAAGACCCATTTATTGGTCGGCACATAATCCAGCCCGTCGTTACGACGCTCGGCAGGTGTCATGCGTTTGTCATCGAGTTCGAAGACTTTTTCTGCGATAAACAGGCTGTAGAAACGGTAGGCAATGCTGTAACAGGCAACGGCAGCGACCACCAGCCACAGGGCGTTAACGTGTTCGCCCCGGCTCAGGGCCAGCATTCCAAAGGCAAAAGCCCCGATTAACGCCACCACCAGCCAGGTTATCCCGGACTTGACGCTTTTCATGATGTACAACTCCTTATGAGTGGTCCGGTGATAGCCAGCCACTTTTTATGTAGAGAGTGTGATGTAGAGAGGTAAGGGTCGCATGGCCGAATGCGGTTGCGACTTTGTTGAATTACTGTTTAAAAATAATGTGTTTATACAGAAAAGTATGAAGTTAAAGATGAATTTGTGATGGGGCTGACGCTTTGCGCAGAGAAGACTGGTCGGATGACAATAAAGTTGTGGCGGGTAAGTAAAAAAGCAAAAAAAACCGGCCACGGGGGCCGGTTCTCCTGTCTGGTCAGTCAATTATTCAGCGGTTACTGGTTTTTCCTGACCCGGTTTGTGGTCACGCATCTGTTCCATTTTGGCCGCTCGGTTCTGGTAGTTCTCATTGAACTGTTTTTTCTGCTCTGGTGTCAGCAGGTTATACATTTTGTTCTCTGCGCGGGCACGGTCGAGCATACGATCAGATTGTGCTTTGGTAATGGTATCAATCTGCGATTTCACCTTGGCTTCATCGAAGCTGTCGGAAGCCACCAGGTTGTGCATCTGATCCATCTGGGCTTTCATCGCTGCGCGGTCAGGGCGCGCGCCGCTGTCTTTCATGATTTCTTTCATCTGCGTTTTCTGCTGCTCAGTCAGGTTCAGCGCCGCAAACGGGTTCATATGTTGCGGTCCTTTATGATGCAGCATTTTGCCGTGCGTCGCGGTCGTGGCATCAGTGGCCGGTGTGGCTGCGGTTTCAGCAGCAAATGCGAAAGAAGCAGAGCTCAAAGCCAGAGTTGAAGCCACAATCATTGCGGTAAGTTTACGCATAATTAAATTCCTCATTGGAGATTCAGGCAATTCGCCCGTTTTGTTTCGACGAAAACAAGTCTACGCAATCCAATGAATAGTAATGCGGTGTGGATGTAAAAGAGTGAAAGGCGTGGTGTTACTTTTCCAGCGATCGTGGAGAAAGTGTTTAGAAAGCGTAAGGTTGCGCGAACAGGTGTGAAGGGAAGCTCAGATAAATCTGAGTAATGCGATGAATTCACACATTACCATGGCGAATGTTTCGCCGCCATACCTCCCGGGTAAACATTGATTGCTGTTGATGAACAGTTTACTCCGGGGAAAAGCGCAAAATCAGGCATAATAGTTATCATTTGATTAACACTTCCTATAACAGTGCTGATGAATTATGACTCAATCCCGTTATGAAACGCTGGCGCGTACGTTGCGCAGACAAATTGATACGCAGGTCTGGTTGCCGGGCGACCGGCTGCCTTCCCTACGTGATACCTGCAAACAGTCTGGCCTGAGTCTGATGACGGTTTTGCAGGCCTATCAGTTGCTGGAAAGTCAGGGGGTGATTGTCGCGCGTCCGCAGTCTGGTTATTACGTGGCCGCGGGCATACAGCGGCCGGTGCGTCCATCTCCCGACGGGTATTTGCATGCTGCAGAGCAGGTGGACGTCAATGACGCCATTTTCGACATTCTCAAAGCCGGGCAAGATCCCGCCGTGGTGCCACTCGGTTCCGCGTTTCCTGATCCGACACTTTTTCCGCAGCCACGTCTGGCGCGTTCCCTGGCCAGCGCGGTGCGCCGGATGTCCCCGCACAGCGCCATTGCGAATCTGCCACCGGGTAATGAAGAACTGCGCCGCAGCATTGCACAGCGCTATGCGCAAAATGGCATTGAAGTCGCGCCCGATGAAATCGTCATTACGTCGGGAGCGATGGAGTCGCTCGGGTTAAGTTTGCAGGTGGTGACAGAGCCGGGTGACTGGGTTGCTATCGAATCGCCGGCTTTTTACGGCGTATTGCAGGCGATTGAACGGCGCAAATTAAAAGCCATCGCCATTCCGACTGACGTGCGTTACGGCATGGATCCCGATGCGCTGGAACAGGCGCTGAAACTTTATCCGATCAAAGCCTGCTGGCTGATGTCGAGTTTTCAGAACCCGCTCGGATGCAGTTTGCCGCCGGAGAAAAAAGCACGGCTGGTGAGTATTTTGCAGGCGCATAAAGTGGCACTGATCGAAGACGACGTATACAGCGAACTGTATTTTGGCAGCGAACGAACGGTGCCGCTGAAGGCGTCAGATTATCGCAGCGACATTCTGCATTGCTCATCGTTTTCGAAATCCCTCGCGCCGGGCTTTCGCGTGGGCTGGGTGGCGGCGGGGGCTTATGCTGAACGTATTCAGCGCCTGCAACTGATGAGCACGTTATCGGCCAGCGTGCCGGTTCAGCTGGCGTTAGCCGATTATCTGCAAAAGGGGGCACAGCAGGGAGGTTACGATACCCATCTGCGACGCTTACGGCGCGTACTCGAACAACGGCAGATGGCGATGCGTCATGCGATTCTGGCGGAGTTTCCGGCGCAGGTGTCGGTGACGCAACCTGCAGGCGGCTATTTTCTGTGGCTGGATCTGGGTGACAATGTGAATGCGGCGCGGGTCTATCAGCGCGCGCTGACAAAAGGCGTCAGCGTCGCCCCCGGCACCATGTTCTCTGCCGACGAGCGCTTCAGCCATTGCATCCGTATCAATACCTCTTTCGAATGGGGGCCGCACACCGCGCGCGCCATCTCCATTCTGGCGGCGCTGGTGGCGGAAGAGATTAAAGGTTGAGGATGTTGTTCACAGATCCTGCTCACGCAGCGTCTTGCCCACATTTCCGCCCGGATGCACTTTCAGCAGGCTTTGCTGATCGAAACCGTTGCGCAGCATGATATTGCCGCACAATGCATCGAACACCGCCAGCACCAGCACGACAGACGTGGTGGCCAGCATATTGAGCGGGTCGATTTCCCGCCGGATATGCGTTTTCACCACCAGCGTGGCGGCGCGGGCAATCGCCGAATCCAGATTCTCCGTCACACTGATGATTGCCACACCTTTGGCTTTCAGCGTCGGTAACAGGCGCGTCAGCTCTTCAGAATTGCCGCCACGGGAAATCAGGATCATCAGGTCGTTGCTGCGCATAAATCCTAAGTCACCGTGGGCGGCATCGGTGGCGCTCAGATACACCGCCGGTTGCTCGACGCACGCCAGCATGTGGGCTATTTTCCGCGCGGCAATGCCCGACGTGCCGACGCCTGTGACGGCAATTTTGCCCGTACAGCCAGTGACCAGCGTCAGTAACTGCTGCCATATATCAGCATCGAGATGATGCTGTAACGCCAGTAATTCCTGACTGTAGGTCTGCCAGCCCTGACACGCCAGGGTAAATTCTTCATCCGCATTCATTGGGTTTCCCCCTGCATCAGGCGGCGATATTTCATGCTGTCGTGGTACATCTCATGAAATACGCGGTATTTACGGTCGTAATACTCTTTAATTTTGTTGGTTTGCGGTGTCACGGTTTTGCCGATGCGGCTCATGGCGGCCATCGCTTCTGGCAAAGAGTCGTAGGCGCCCGCCGCGACGGTGCCCATCATGGCACTGCCGAGCAGCATCGCTTCGCTTTCTTCCGGCAATAACATCGCGCAGCCTGTGGCGTTGGAATGCTCCTGCACAAACACCGGGTTTTTGGTGCCGCCGCCGCTTGCCATCATGGTATCAATGCGATATCCGCTCTGATTCATGGTCTCGATAATGTGGCGGGTGCCCAGCGCCAGCGCCTGAATGGTGGCCAGATAATGCAGCGCCATGTCTTCCGGCGTACGCGAGAGTTTCAGGCCGGTCAGCGTACCGGTCAGCGTCGGGTTAGCGCGCGGTGAACGGTTGCCGTGGAAATAGGGCAGCATATGAATGTCTTTGGTCAGGAAGGCAATATTCTCCGGTTCACCGGCCATTTTTCGCAAAATGCCGTTGAGCACTTCATAGATGGTTTTGCCGCTGTCTTTGCCCTGTTTCAGTAAATCCTGATAACACGGATGCGACTGAATCACATGGTCAATCAGCGCCCCGGTAGTGGATTGTCCACCTTCGTTCAGCCAGTAATCTGGCAGAATGGCCGAATAGTATGGCCCCCAGATACCGCCGATATAGCGTGCGCTGCGGGACATCGCCATATGTGCCGTGGACGTGCCACCAATCAGCGCGATGCGGTTGTCGAAATCGGCCGATTCACCGGAGGCGCCGCTGGCACCGAGAATACCGAGGCTGCCTGCGTGGGCATCGATAATGGAAACGCTGACTGCCGTGCCAGCCATCAGCCCCATTTCTGCGGCGGCGCGCTGGGTCAGACCGTGTCCGAGCGGTTCCCCCATGGTTTTCACTTCACTGCCAATTTTCGCCGCGTTGTTTTCCAGCAAATCTTCCAGCCCAATCTGACGGAAATAGCTGGGATCCCAGCGGTCTTCATGGCCGATATAGGTCCATTTACAGACGGTAGAACACAGCGAACGGGTGGTGTCCTGTGTGGCGCGCCAGGTCAGAAAATCCGGCAGGTCGAACAGGTGGCCGACGTTGTTCCAGGTGGTGGGCATATGCTGTTTCAGCCACAGCAATTTTGGCGTCTGCATTTCCGGCGAAATAATCCCGCCAACGAATTCCAGCACGCGGTGGCCGGTGGCGTTGATGCGCTCAGCCTGAGTAATGGCGCGGTGATCCATCCAGACAATAATGTTTTGCTCGCTGCGCCCGGACGGGCTGACGGTCAGCGGTTTGCCTTCTTTATCCAGCACCACCAGCGAACAGGTGGCGTCGAACCCGATACCTTTCACCTGAATCGGGTTGATGTCCGCCTGATTCACCGCGTCTTTCACGGCGTTGCAAACGGACTGCCAGATTTCATCGGAAGACTGTTCGACGAAATCGGCTTTCGGGCGGTACAACGTGATTTCACGGCTGGCCTGGCCGACCATGCGGCCGGTCATGTCGAAGACGCCCGCGCGGGCGCTGCCGGTTCCTACGTCTACTCCAATAAAATAACTCGCCATGTTCTTTCCCTTCGGTAAAAAGCTTTCGCTTAAGATTTTCTGTTTTGCAGAGCGATAAACAGGATCAGGACGCCGCCCCACAGAGCCATTGTCAGGTAACTGCTGACGCCCATCAGGTTCAGGCCGCTTTCCAGCATTTGCAGGACGATCAGCGCCAGTACCAGTCCGATGACCCGCCCGAAGCCGCCGTCGGGGTTAATTCCGCCGAGCACGGAGGCCAGAATGGTTACCAGCAAATACGAGTCACCGTAGCCTGCTTTTGCCGAGTTAAATTTGGACATCATCAGCAGTGCCGCGCCCCAGCCGAGCAGGGCGGAAAGCACATACACCGCGATGGTCACTTTGTGCGTATTGACGCCACTGAAGCGCGTGGCCTGTTCGTTGGAACCCATCAGATACAAACTGCGGCCAAGCGTGGTGTGTTCGAGTAAAACCCACAACAACAGCGCCACCAGCAGGAAAAGCAGCAGGGCGACGGGAATGCCCAGCAGACTGCCATTGCTCAGATACTGAATCGCCGCCGGGAAGCCGGAAATCACCGCGCCGTTGGTCAGCAGAATATTCAGCCCGGCGATAAGTGTCATGGTGCCAAGCGTTGCCAGAATCGGCGAGACACCGATATACGCAATCAGCGCGCCGTTAAGTACGCCAATGACAACCGCGACAGCCAGACCGGCGAGCATCGCCAGCACGAAATATTGCGGCTGATCCGGATGTGCCACCAGAATGGCCGCCATGACCAGCGAACAGGCATTGGCACCGGCAATGACTGAAAGGTTGATACCGCCGGTGAGCATGGTGATGCCCATCCCCAGCGCCAGCATGCCCAGAATCGGCAACTGCGAAGAGATCGACTGGAAATTACCAACGCTGTAGAAACTGCCGCCCAGCGTGAATGAGAACAACACGGCAACGGCGACGATGATCAGCAACTGCAAACGGATGATGCGGTCGCCGGGGAAGAATCGGTTTAAGGTTGTCATGTCACATCCCCTTTGCCAGTTTGCGTTTTTCATTCCACGCGGTGCTGCTGATGCTGACCAGAATGATCACGCCGCTGAAAACCTGATGCCAGTAAGACGAAATACTCAGCAGTGTCAGACCGTTTTGCAGGAAGGCCAGCAGCATCACACCGAGAATGGTGCCGGTGAGCGAGCCGCGTCCGCCGGTCATGCTGGTGCCGCCTAAGACCACCGCCGCCAGTACCGTCAGCTCATAACCGAGCAGTGAGTTAGGTGCCACCGACTGCGTAATTTGTGCCTGCACCACGGCGGCGATACCCGCCAGCAATCCCATAAAACCGTAGACGTAAAAATGTAGCCACAGGATGTTCAGACCGAGACGCGACGCGGCGTCACGGTTGCTGCCCATCGCGTAAATCTGACGCCCTACGCGGGTGCGGTTCATCAGCACGCCGGTGGCGATAATCACGCCCAGCAGGCTGAGCAGCGGCAGCGTCAGGCCATAGTCATAGCCGTCGGCAGCGGTAAAGGAGAACCAGTTAATGCCGTTCATAAACCAGTCAGGGAAACCGTACAGCCAGGTGCCGTTGGTCAGATACACCAGCAAACCGTAGAACAGGTTCAGCGTGGCGATGGTGATAATAATGGCCGGAACGCGCAGCCAGTAAACCAGAAAACCGTTCACCAGCCCGAGTAACAAACCGGTACCCATCGACATGGCAAACGCCAGCGGAAAGCTGCCGCCATGATGAATGATGTAACTCGCCATCACGTACTGACCGATGGAGGTGACGGCCGGGAAGGAGATGTCGATGCCACCGGCGATCAGCACCACAAACAGGCCACAGGCCAGAATACCGAGAATGGCGTAACTGGTGGCGACATCGGTCAGGTTGCCAAGCGTCATAAATTCACTGGTGCTGACACTCAGGCCAATCACCAGCAGCAGAACCAGTAATCCCAGCCAGAATTCGTGCTGAGAAAACAGTTTCGAGAGAGATTTATTATCCATTGATCTCCTCCGCAATCTGCGCTTCGCTGCTCTGGTGTGGGGCGAATTCCGCCACCAGTTCGCCTTTGCGCATCACCAGCACGCGGTGACTGTTGTAATAAGCTTCCGGGATTTCATCGCAAATCATCAGCACCGCCATGCCGGACTCCGCCAGATCACGTGCGATGCGATAAATCCCTTCTTTGTTGGCTATATCGACGCCCACCGTGGGGGAGTCGAGGATCAGGATATGCGGTTGCGTCGCCACCCATTTGGCGATAGCGATACGCTGCGCATTGCCGCCGGACAGGGTTTTCACCGGCAGGCCGCTGTCCGACACTTTAATGTTCAGATCACGGATCAGGTCTTTCACCACTGACGCTGCTTTGCGGTGATCCATCAGCCCTGCGCGGGTGTGCAACTTGTCGAAAATCGACACCAGCGTGTTGTCGTAAATGGATTGCTCCATGATCAACCCTTGTGTCAGACGGTCTTCCGACACATAAGCAATACCGTGGCGGATGGCGTCGCGGTTGCTGTGGAATTTTACCGCATTGCCGTTAACGCGGATTTCCCCGCTGTCCGGCTGGCTCATGCCAAACAGGCTCAGACACAGCTCCGTTCGCCCTGAACCGAGCAGACCGATAATCGAGGTGATCTCGCCCTGACGCAGCGACAGCGAAATATCCTGATACTGGCCTTTGCGGCTCAGGCGGCGGACTTCCAGCAGCGGCGTCACGTCTGCGGGCGCACGGTGCGGCAGATGACTGTAGGTAAAACGCTGTCCGGTCATCAGGAAGGCCAGCTCATTGCTGTCGAGTTCGCTGGCCGGATAGGTGCCGACCAGTTTGCCGTCACGCATCACGCTGATACGGTCAGCGACTTCCATCACTTCATCAAGACGGTGGCTGACAAACACCACGCAAATACCGGCGGCTTTCAGCTCATTCACCACCCGCAGCAGACCGTTTACTTCGGTGCGGGTCAGTGAGGCGGTTGGTTCATCCATGATAACCAGACTGGCGTCAGCGGCGATTGCGCGGCATATTGCCACTAACTGACGGTCTGCGATCGACAGCTTTTCGACTTTACGATCCGGGTCCAGAGAGACGCCGACGCGTTGCATCGCCGCGACCGCTTTTTTGCGCATTGCCTCGCGATGTACCCAGAAATCGCCGCCCGGTAAATAACGGTGAATGGCGATATTTTCAGCCACCGATAAATTCGGGAATAAAGATAAATCCTGATAAATAACCTGAATGCCGTAATAAGAAGAAAGTTGTGGTGTCAGGGTATGAAATAATTTCCCGTCGAGGGTAATTGCCGCCCCTTTTTCCGGCTGATAGACCCCGGAAATGACTTTAATAATGGTGCTCTTGCCGCAGCCATTCTGACCCGCGAGGCAATGCACTTCGCCTTTATTCAGCGTCAGGCTGACATTATCCAGCGCTAATACGCCGGGGAATTTTTTACTGATTTTTTCGAGGCTGATAAAGGCCTCAGCAGGGGCAGGGGACGTGCGCGAACTGGACGACGGAGTGAGAGTATTCATCACATTATCCTTACAACATACCCTTCATACTTCGCGCTGTGGATGCGTTGGCTACACTCGCTCACGCGAATCACTTACTTATGTAAGCTCATCGGGATTCACTCATTTGCCGCCTTCCCACAACTCGAATTATTTAGGGTATAAGTTTTCAATGTCTGATTAGAAATTCAGATACGGCACAGCAAACATCGCCGTATCTGTTTCTATTTGCCTGGTGTGGCGCTGGAGATAAATTTATCTCCGGTAAATAAAAGCATTAAAAAGTTAAATCAGAAGCCAAGTGATTTCGCATTCTCTGGTGTGACTTCCAGAATTTTATTAAAGCGGATCACATGCTTATCCATATCCACATCAGCTTTGCCCAGCCCGTCAATGCTCAGATCTTTAGTCACTTCTTTACCCTGCAACATCTGGTCAGCAACGGTGACTAAGGCGTAACCGGCATCTTTCGGATCCCACAACAGCACTTTCTTAATATCGCCACGCATCAGATAAGGCGCGGCCTGAGCTGGCATAGCGATACCGACAACGGCAATTTTATTTTTCGCACGTTTCTGCTGAACGGCCTGACCGGCACCGATCGGGCCGAGCGAACCGAAACCGATAATCCCTTTCAGGTCAGGGTAGGTTTTCATTAAATCGAGCGTCGTGGAATAAGACTTATCGATGTTTTCTGCGACCGGCAGGCGTGAAGTGACTTCATGCATGTCCGGGTATTTTTCTTTCTGATATTTAATGGCGGCATCAGCCCACGCGTTATGCAATGGCACGGTCAGGGAACCGACATAAATCGCATAACCGCCTTTGCCGCCCATATCTTTCGCCAGCTCGTCCATATTGGCTTCGGCATATTTCTGGCTGTCGATGGTTTCGATATCCCACTGACCAATCTGCTGATCGGGAGATTCATGTGTTAACACCACGATGCCCTGATCACGGGCTTTTTTCAGCACCGGCTCCAGCACTTTGGCGTCGTTCGGTACCACGATAATGGCGTCGACTTTTTTGGCGATCAAATCTTCAATCACTTTGACCTGCTGTGCCGGATCCGGCGTGGATGCGCCTACCTGGTAGGCGTTGACATCCAGTTTCTGCGCGGCTTCTTTTACGCCGACTTCCATGCGGGTGAACCAGGGAATACCGGTGACTTTAGCGACGACGGCAATGTCATAGGGTTTGGCGGCGAACGACGGTGTTGTGAATAACATGCATGCTGAAACCACACATGCACTGACTAATGCGAGGTTAAATTTCATGTCTGTACCTTTCTTATGAGGTTCTGTTTTGGTGTAGGGAACGGGTGGTGGTTATTTATTCCACATTCAGAGATTAACTTAAGGGGAAAGCTGTTTTCGCGTGGTCGTGAACGGAATGTGATCAAAGCCCTAAAATGTTAAATTAAGTGGTTTTATATGTAAAAATTAAGTTAATTAAAAACATAAAAACCATCATTGCCTGGGATTTTATAAATGTTACCGATAACAATTAAACAAAAAATAACTAACATTTAACAATTAAGAAACATTAGAAAGTAATAACGGTCTTTTTCCTGAAAGAAAGACCGCGTGGTTTTTTTTATTTGCACAGACTGTGAGCAGCGTCACGGGACGCGGGTGCGCCAAAATCGTGCGCTGTTGCACCTTTATCTGGCATTGCTCTGCATTGAAGCGCGGGTGATCCGCGCCGGATCACAATCCTGCATAAAACATTCCACCCGAAATCAAAATATTTCCCTGCATACTCATTCTTGTGCCCTCGTTGCTGCAAAAGGGGATTTTTTCTTTTATTCATTTTTTATGCAATTAAAGTGAATAACAGGCGATATTAAGTGGTTGTTTTTTCTCGATGTCATTTTTTTTATTCACTTTTTTCCTTTGCTGGCATGAAGACTGCAATCTATGATGAGACTGAGTGAAATCATTTATTAACTTTTAAATAACAAATTAGTAACTGCCATTTCTCGCCAGCGCGATTGCCCGCTAAATGTGCAAAAACATCGGAACCCGGTGCACTTCCTGTCTGTATGGGGGACGGGGGTGTGCACCCTGAAATCAGCGAAAAAGAGGTTTATATGGAACACCAACAGCAACCACAAAACGTCAGCCGCCAGAACTTTGATGACTGGATGGTGCCGGTTTATGCCCCGGCGGCGTTTATTCCTGTGCGTGGCGAAGGATCCTGGCTGTGGGATCAGACGGGTAAAGATTATGTCGATTTCGCAGGCGGGATTGCCGTGAATGCGCTGGGACATGCGCATCCGGAAATTCGTAAAACCCTGCATGAACAGGCGGATAAAGTCTGGCATCTGGGCAACGGTTACACCAACGAACCGGTGCTGCGTCTGGCGAAGCAACTGATCGACGCCACCTTTGCGGACAAAGTGTTTTTCTGTAACTCCGGCGCGGAAGCCAACGAAGCGGCGCTGAAACTGGCCAGGCTGTACGGTAATAAATCCGGCGGCGAAAAGAATGAAATCATCGCCTTCAAAAACGCGTTCCACGGCCGCACGCTGTTTACGGTGACGACCGGCGGTCAGCCGAAATATTCAGAAGATTTCGCGCCTTTACCGCAGGCGATTACCCATCTGCCGTTTAACGATCTGGCCGCCGTTTCCAGCCAGATTTCTTCCCGCACCTGTGCCGTGATTGTCGAACCGATCCAGGGCGAAGGCGGTGTGGTGCCGGCAGAGGCCGGATTCCTGCAAGGTCTGCGCGAGCTGTGTGACAAACATCAGGCTGTGCTGATTTTCGATGAAGTACAGACCGGCGTCGGGCGTACCGGCGAGCTGTATGCGTATCAGCATTACGGCGTGGTGCCGGACATTCTGACCAGCGCCAAAGCGCTGGGCGGCGGTTTCCCGATTGGCGCGATGCTGACCACTGACCGCTATGCGGCGTTATTCCAGCCGGGCACACACGGTACCACTTACGGCGGTAACCCGCTGGCGACGGCGGTGGCGGGCAAAGTCTTCGAGCTGATTAACACGCCGGAGGTGTTGTCCGGTGTGCAAAAGCGTCATCAGTGGTTTGCCGATGGTCTGAAACGCATCAATGACCGTTATAAGGTGTTCAGCGAAGTGCGCGGGCAGGGGCTGCTGATCGGCGCTGTGATGAGCGAACGGTATAAAGATCAGGCCAAACAGCTGAACACGCTGGCGGCAGAAGAAGGACTGATCGCCCTGATTGCCGGGCCAAATGTACTGCGCTTTGCGCCATCACTGATTATTCCGGGCGCGGATATTGAAGAAGGGCTGAACCGCCTTGAGCGGGCTGTCGCGCGCCTGTGCGTGTGATTCTTTGGGATAAATGAGGTAGAGCATCATGATGTTGATTCGACCTGTGCGGCCCGGCGATCTCGCCGATATCCTGCAGTTGTCAGGCAAAACCGGCATCGGTTTAACGTCTTTGCCCAAGGATGAAGCGCATTTACGCGGGCGCATTGAGCGCTCAGTGGCGACCTGGGAAGGTCGCCTGGAAAAAGGCGAACAGGGCTATCTGTTCGTGCTCGAAGACACCGAACAGCAAAAAGTTGTCGGCGTCAGCGCTATTGAAGTGGCGGTCGGGCTGAGTGAGCCGTGGTACAACTTCCGCCTTGGCACGCTGGTGCACGCCTCCAAAAGCCTGAATATTTATAAGCCGGTGCCGACGCTGTTTCTGAGTAACGATCACACCGGTTATACCGAACTTTGCACGCTGTTCCTCGATCCGGACTGCCGTCACGGCAAAAACGGGCAACTGTTGTCGAAGGTCCGTTTCCTGTTTCTGGCGGCATTTCGTGAGTATTTCTCCCGCAAGGTAATTGCGGAGATGCGCGGCATGTCTGACGACAGCGGCCATTCCCCGTTCTGGGACAGTGTCGGGCGTCATTTTTTTGGTATGGAATTCGCCGAAGCTGACCGTCTGACCGGCATGGGACAGAAATCCTTTATTGCCGAACTGATGCCAAAGCATCCTTTATATACCGAATTGCTCAGCCATGAGGCCCGTGAAGTGATCGGCGAAGTACATCCGCAAACCGCCCCGGCGCGTGCCGTACTTGAAGGTGAAGGGCTGCGTTACGAAGGTTATGTGGATATCTTCGATGCCGGTCCGACGCTCGAAGGTGAAATCGATCAGTTACGCGCCGTCAAAGAAAGCCGTCTGTTGCCGGTGCGGCTGGCGGAACACCGCAGCGGTCGTGATGAGCCGCTGTACCTGGTGGCCAACGAGCAATATCAGCATTTCCGCGCCCTGCTGGTGCCGGGCGGAGATTCAGCAGATTCGCTGACGCTTAATTCCCGCGAGGCTGACATGCTTGGCCTGCGCGAGGGCGATACCCTGCGCGCGGTGGCGCTTTTCCCCGGCGATAAACCGGCTCCTGCAACCCCTATTCTCAAAAAGGAAAGTCTCGCATGATGCAACCTGCACTTTTTATTCAGGGCCAGTGGCGCAGCGGACAAGGCGCGCAACTGAACAAAACCAATCCGGCAGATAATACATTGTTGTGGTCGGCACTGAGCGCCAATGCGGAAGATGTCGATGCTGCCTGTACAGCCGCCCGCACGGCATTTCCCGCCTGGGCACGTAAAACCGTGGCCGAACGCGCCGAAGTGATTCAACGTTTTGCGGATTTGCTGACGGAACATAAAGCACGGCTGGCGGAAATTATCAGTCTGGAAACCAGCAAACCGCGCTGGGAAACGCTGACCGAGATTCAGGCGATGATCGGCAAAGTGTCGATTTCACTGGAAGCCAACCAGCAACGCACTGGCGAGAAACACACCGCCATGCCCGACGGTGAAGCCGTGCTGCGCCACCGGCCGCATGGTGTGCTGGCGGTTTTTGGTCCGTATAATTTCCCCGGACATCTGCCGAACGGCCATATCGTTCCGGCCTTGCTGGCGGGCAACACGCTGGTGTTTAAACCGAGCGAACTGACGCCCAAAACTGCCGAGGAAACGGTGAAATTGTGGCAACAGGCCGGGCTGCCGGAAGGTGTGCTGAATCTGGTACAAGGCGGTCGCAGCACCGGTGAGGCGCTGGCGGCCTGCGGCAATATCGACGGGTTGCTGTTTACCGGCAGCGCGGGCACCGGCTATCAGTTGCACCGCCAGCTCGCCGGTCAGCCTGAAAAAATTCTGGCGCTGGAAATGGGCGGCAACAACGCGCTGATTGTCGAGCCGGTAGAAGATATTGATGCAGCAGTTAATCTGACTATTCAGTCGGCGTTTATTTCTGCCGGACAGCGTTGTACCTGTGCGCGCCGTCTGCTGGTGAAAGAGGGCGCGGCAGGTGATGCATTTATCGCGCGTTTGCTCGATGTCACCATGCAACTGCGCGTGGGCGGCTGGAACGATGATCCGCAGCCGTTTATGGGCGGTGTGATTTCTGACGTGGCGGCACGCAATATGCTCAAAGCACAGGACGAACTGCTGGCGCTGGGCGGTAAACCTCTGCTGTTGCTGACGCGCCCGGATCCGCTCAATACCCTGCTGACGCCGGGGATTATCGATCTGACCGGTGTGGCGGGCATTCCCGATGAAGAATACTTCGGCCCGTTGCTGAGCATTTACCGTTACAGCGATTTCGATAATGCCGTCGCCCTCGCCAATCAGACCCGTTTCGGGCTGGCCACCGGGCTTATCTCTGCTGAGCGCTCTCAGTTTGAGCAGCTATTATTGGAAGCAAGGGCGGGCATTGTGAACTGGAACAAACCGCTGACCGGCGCATCGAGCAACGCGCCTTTTGGTGGTGTCGGTGCTTCAGGCAATCACCGTCCAAGTGCTTATTATGCGGCGGATTATTGTGCCTGGCCGATGGCCTCGCTGGAAACAGACAAGCTGGAACTCCCTGCGACGCTGTCGCCTGGTATTGATTTCCGTACAACCTGAGGAGACAGCAATGTCTGGATGTGAAGCAAATTTTGACGGCTTAGTCGGGCCGACGCACCATTACGCGGGGCTGTCGTTTGGCAATGAAGCCTCGACTAAAAACCAGAATGCGGTGGCGAACCCGCGTCTGGCGGCAAAACAGGGCTTGCTGAAAATGAAATCGCTGGCCGATCTCGGTTTTGCGCAGGGGATTTTGCCGCCGCATGAACGTCCGCATCTGAGCACATTGCGCAAAATGGGTTTTGGTGGCAGCGATCGCGAAGTGCTGACTAAAGCGCAGGCTTATTCGCCGCGTTTGCTGTCGTCACTGAGTTCGGCGTCTTCCATGTGGGTGGCGAATGCGGCCACGGTGTCGCCTTCGGCAGACAGTGCAGACGGGCGTGTGCATTTCACGGTTGCCAACCTGAATAATAAATTTCACCGGGCCATTGAGGCAGAAACCACGTCTGCCATTTTACGCGCGACCTTCCATGCCGATAAATATTTTGCCCATCACGATGCGCTGCCACAGGTGGCGGCGCTGGGGGATGAGGGCGCGGCGAATCATAACCGGTTATGCGGTGAGTACGATAAACCCGGCGTACAGGTGTTTGTTTACGGACGCGACGGGCTGGCGACCGGCGACAACGAACCGGTGCGTTATCCGGCACGTCAGACCCGTTTAGCCAGTGATGCCGTAGCGCGTTTGCATCAGCTTGATGAAAAACGCACGGTGTTTATTCAGCAAAATCCGCAAGCCATCGACAGCGGCGTTTTTCATAACGACGTCATTTCTGTCAGCAACGGCAACGTGCTTTTCCATCACGAGCAGGCGTTTGTGAATTCAGGCAAAGCGCTGGAGGAAATTCGTCGCAAAATGGCGGCGCTTGAGCTGGATTTCCACCCGATTGAAGTGCCGCGGTCAAAAGTGTCTCTCGACGATGCGGTCGCGACGTATCTGTTTAACAGCCAGCTCCTGACCAAATCCGACGGCAAAATGATGCTGGTGGTGCCGGAAGAGTCCCGCCAGCACACCGGCGTCTGGGCGTATCTTTCAGCACTGAAAGACAGCGGTGGCCCGGTTGATCAGATTGAAGTGTTTGATCTGCGTGAAAGCATGCGCAACGGCGGTGGCCCGGCGTGTTTGCGCCTGCGTGTCGCGCTCAACCGCAACGAACTTAATGCAATCAATGTGGCTTCGCTGATGAGTGACAGTCAGTTCACGCGGCTCAATACCTGGGTGGACACGCATTATCGTGACCGGATGCAGGCCAAAGATCTGGCCGATCCACAGCTTCTGACCGAAGTGCGTACTGCGCTCGACGAACTGACCAATATTCTCGGGCTGGGTGCGATTTATCCGTTCCAGCGCTGAGCCATCACAGGAGTGAAAGTATGTTTGATTTACTGGCGACGACGCTTGCCGGTGATGCGGTGAAAGAACCTGCCGGACAAACCGAAACGCTGGACTGGCAATGGCGTGGTGAGGGCATTCTCGAGCTTTTACCGCGTCAGTCCTGTGAGGCGGCGGTGGTGATTTCCGCCGGTATTCACGGTAATGAAACTGCGCCGGTTGAACTGCTCAATCAACTGGTCAGCGAGCTGCTGTCTGGCGAAAGGCTGTTGCGGGTCCGGCTGCTGGTGTTACTGGGCAATCCGCCGTCAATGCGTGTCAATAAGCGGTTTGTGGAGGCTGACATGAACCGCATGTTCGGCGGGCGTCATGCGCGTTATACACCGAATGATGAAACCCGCCGGGCACAGGAACTCGAACAGGTGATGGCGTTGTTTTACCGCAGTGCCACGGCGGCGGGAACCACGCAGCGATTCCACTATGATTTGCACACGGCGATCCGCGGATCAAAACACGTGCGCTTCGGGCTGCTGCCTTTACAAAGTCGTCCGAAAAGCGAAGCGATGCTCGCCTGGCTCGATGCCGCCGGGCTGGATGCGCTGGTGCATCACCGATCGCCGGGCGGTACTTTTACGCATTTCAGCAGCGACGTTTTTCAGGCCGACAGTTGCACGCTGGAACTGGGCAAAGCGCTGCCGTTCGGCAGTAACGATCACGCGCAGTTCACCGGTATCCGCCGCGCGCTGCAAACGCTGGTGAGTGGCGAACCGATGCCTGCCCGTGACGCCGCCGCACCGCTGGTGCATTACCGTGTGGTGCAGGATGTGATCCGGTCACAGGAAGATTTCGAGTTATTTGTCCCGGCAGATGCCCTGAATTTTACGGCGTTCAGGCAGGGTTTTGTCATTGCTAAAGAAAGCGGTAAAACCTACAAGGTTGAAGCAGAGGAAGAAGTCGTGTTATTCCCGAATCCGAATGTGGCGCTGGGGTTAAGGGCAGGGCTGATGCTGATGAAAATCTGATGAGTAAAAGCACCGCAGTAGCTGCAAAACCCCCTCCCAACCTCCCCCTTCGCAGGGGGAGGAGCAGGGCAAAAACCCGCTTACGGTGCGCGCAGAGTAGAACGCGATCAGCTCCCTCCCCTGCGAAGGGGAGGGTTGGGGTGGGGTATTAATGGCATCTCAGCCACAACTCATTCCCTTTATCGGGATGCGTTGCACCAAAAGAAAAAGGGTCCTGATTTTCATCAGGACCCTTTTTCTTTAATTTGGCGGTGAGAGAGGGGTTCGAACCCTCGATACGATTTCTCGTATACACACTTTCCAGGCGTGCTCCTTCAGCCACTCAGACACCTCACCGTGTTCGTTACAGCGCGCGCGTTGCAACGGGGCGCTACTATAGGGAGACCGCCGCGAAGGGTCAAGAAAATTTTCAGCGTTTTGTGTCAGGTGCTCAGAGTCTGTTCGCCGGGAGAATGCCGTGGCTGGCGGATTTTGAAAGCGTCCAAAAACAAAAAAGGCTCTGATTTTCATCAGAACCTTTTTTGTTTAATGTGGTGGAGAGAGAGGGGTTCGAACCCTCGATACGATTGCTCATATACACACTTTCCAGGCGTGCTCCTTCAGCCACTCAGACACCTCTCCAGTCGCCGGCTGCACCGCAGTGCTGCTGACCGGCGCTAATGTAGGGAAAAGTCGCCTCACCGTCAACACTCTTTTGCAGGTTCCATGCCGTTTAGACAAACTTAGAGCAATCTGATGATTTAAAGAGCAAAAAATGCGTTAAGGATGAACAGCCGGTATCTGGTTGCAGGGCGTGATTAAAATTGCTTATCAGAATGCATAAATAAGTAGAATTTTTGCATGAAAGCACAATTATCCCGCAAACACTTTTTGTTACGGCTAAATAGCAAGATATGTTGTGGTAATCATTCATGGTAGCGGTATAACAATGCACTCTGAAAAAATGCTTCGCATAAGAACTGTACAAGTCATCCTTTGAAGCAGGGTTATTTATCACATAAGGGCAGGGTTATTCTTGAGTCAGTCAAATAACGCGACCGCGTCGCAACACCGGACGGCAATTCCTGCCGGAGCGGGCACATTATTCTTCGTTCAGACATTCGCAACGCTCGGCTTTGCGGTGCTGTATTCCACGCTGGTCCTGTACGCCACCAAAAAACTCGGTTTCAGTGAAGATAACGCCAACGCCATCATGGGCGTGTTCGGCGCATTCAACTACGGGCTGCATATGTTCGGCGGCTACCTTGGCGGGCGTTATCTCAGCAACCGTAATCTGTTCGTGCTCGGCATGGTGTTGCAGGTCTTTGGCTGTGCGCTGATTGCGCTGGAAGGTGTGACCGGGTTGTACTGGGGATTAGCCATGTTCCTGACCGGCAGCGGACTGAATGTGACCTGTCTGAATATGATGCTGACCCAGCGTTTTGCACCGGACGATGACCGCCGTGAATCGGCTTTCCTGTGGAATTATGCCGGGATGAACCTGGGCTTCTTTATAGGCTTTGCAGTCGCCGGTTATTTCCAGCTCAGTGAAAACTACCGCGCGCTGTTCCTGTTCGCCACGTTAGGGAATGTCGCGGCGATTGTGGTGACACTTTCCCGCTGGTCGATTCTGGCCGATATCAGTACGCCGCTGAAAGAGGCCAGCCGCAGCCAGTTACTGCGCCGGATGGCGGTCGGTATTGCCATCCTGATTGTACTGGTGCCGGTTATCCGCATGTTGCTGACCCACGCAGAATTCAGCAGTTATTTTGTGGTCGCGCTGGGCATTGTGATTTTCGCATTAATGGCGCTGGTCACTTTTCGCCATCGCGATGCGGATGAACGCCGCCGCATGAAGGCGTATCTGCTGCTGGCGCTGGGTTCGTTAGTTTTCTGGACACTGTATCAGCTGGCACCCATGGGGCTGATGCTGTTCTCTGAAAACAACATCAACCTGAATGTATATGGTATCCGCGTGGCACCGCAGTGGATCCAGAACATTAATACCGTGGTTATCGTGATCGGGGGGCCGCTGATGGCACTGTGGTTCAACCGCCTGCGTCAGCGCGGCTGGAACATCGATATTCCGGCGCAGTTCTCAGCATCCCTGTTCTGTATGGGGCTGGGCATGCTGGTGCTGCCGTTGGGTATTCATCTGGCGGGCGGCGACGGCCTGGTGGCGTTTAAATGGATTGCCCTCAGCTATCTGCTGCAAAGCATCGGCGAACTGCTGATTTCACCGATCGGTTACGCGATGATCGGCAAGCTGGCACCGCCGCGTTATCAGGGTGTGATGATGGGCTGCTGGATGATGGTCACCGGCGTGGCGTCGGTGCTGGCCAGTTACATTTCCGGGCTGATGCCGCAGAACGCGGGCAGTACGCCAGCGCTGACCAATCCGGGCTACAGTCAGGTGTTTAATGCGCTGGGCTGGGGTTCCGTTATCACGGGTGTGGTGCTGCTGGTGCTTATCCCGCTGCTGCGCCGGATGATCCACCGTGAGCCGGTTGCCGCCTGATTTATTCGCAGTCTCCGTCACTCACTTCACAAGCCCCGAATTCCGGGGCTTGTTCTTTTTTACGCCACAGGGTTGCATCCCGATGATATTCAGGGAAATCTATCTGTTCACAGGAGGCTTCCCCGATGAACATTATTTTTTACCACCCTACATCTGATGCAAAACCCTGGATTGACGGAATAACAAAAAGATTACCGCAGGCCAACGTGCGTGCGTGGAAGGCGAATGATCAGGACCCGGCGGATTACGCGCTGGTCTGGCGGCCACCGCATGCCATGCTCGCGCCGCGCACGATGCTGAAAGGTATTTTCGCGCTGGGGGCGGGAGTGGATGCCATCCTGACACAGGAACAGCGTCAGCCGGGCACATTGCCCGCTGGCGTACCGTTGCTGCGCCTGGAAGATACCGGCATGGCGTTGCAGATGCAGGAATATGCGCTGGCGACGGTATTACGTTATTTCCGCCGGATGGATGAATATCAGCTGTTCCAGCAACAAAAACAATGGCGCCCGCTTGCTCCGCATTCACGCAGTGAATTCATCATCGGTATTCTTGGTGCCGGTGTGCTCGGCAGCAGCGTGGCGAAAGCACTGGTGGATATGCAATTCACCGTGCGTAGCTGGAGCCGCAGCGCCAAGTCGCAGGAAGGCGTAGAGAGTTTCTATGGTGACGATCAACTGGCGACTTTTGCCAGCGGCTGCAAAGTGCTGATCAATCTGTTGCCCAACACGCCGCATACCGCCGGTGTTCTCAATCATAAACTGTTCACAAATCTTTCGCATAATGCGTACCTGATTAACCTTGGTCGTGGCGGACATCTGGTGGAAGGCGATTTGCTGCGTGCGCTCGACAGCGGGCAGATTGCCGCTGCCACGCTCGACGTTTTCGTTGAAGAACCGTTGCCGGGCATGCACCCGTTCTGGTCGCATCCGCGGGTCAGCATTACGCCGCACGTCGGTGCGGATACGCTGCCGGAAGAAGCGATGGACAGCATCGTCAGCAATATTCTGGCGATAGAGGCAGGGCGCGAGCCAACGGGACGTGTCGATCCCGGCCGGGGTTACTGATATTCATCTGCTAACATTATAAATGCTGCGGTTATGTTGCCGCAGCGGAATACTTTCAAGGAGAGTACATGCCTTACCCGGTTGATTTACATATGCATACCGTTGCCAGCACCCACGCCTACAGCACGTTACATGATTACATTGATGAAGCCGCCGAAAAGGGCATTAAGCTGTTTGCCATCACTGATCATGGTCCTGATATGGCTGATGCGCCGCACTACTGGCATTTTATGAATATGCGGGTCTGGCCGCGTCTGGTGAATGGCATCGGTATTCTGCGTGGCATCGAGTCGAATATTAAAAACATTCATGGTGATATCGACTGTACCGGCCCGATGCTCAAAGAAATCGACGTGATTATTGCCGGTTTCCATGAGCCGGTGATGCAGCCCGTCGATAAAGAAACCCATACCGCTGCGATGATTGCAGCGATGGCGGGCGGTGAAGTGCATATTATTTCGCACCCGGGTAACCCGAAATACCCGATTGATATTCCTGCTGTGGCGGCGGCTGCCGCGAAATATAACGTCGCGCTGGAGCTGAATAACTCATCGTTTATTCATTCACGTGCGGGCAGCGAGCCAAATTGCCGTGCTATTGCGCTGGCAGTAAAAGAAGCCGGTGGCTGGCTGGCGCTGGGGTCAGATTCGCACATCGCTTATTCACTCGGGGGCTTTGAACACTGCGAACGTATCCTGCGTGAAATTGATTTTCCGCAAGACCTTATTCTTAATGTCAGCCCGCGTCGTTTCCTCGATTTTCTCGAGGCCCGGGGTCGTGCGCCCATTGCTGAATTAAGCGAACTGTGACATTGTCGCGACCAAATTGCGGGGGATTAACCCTTTTCATTATCTGATCAGGTTACTGTTATGAATGAATTTTCGATTGTCTGCCGCGTGCTGGGCACGTTGTTTTACCGTCAGCCGCAGGATCCGTTGCTGGTTCCGCTATTTGGCCTGATTCAGGACGGAAAGCTGCGTGAACACTGGCCGCTGGAGCAAGATGCGTTGCTGATCCGTTTGCAGGAAAGCGCCAATCCTGAAGCGCTGGCCGCTGAATTTAACCGTCTGTTTGTCGGTTCAGAATGTGCGGTATCGCCGTTCCGCAGTGATTATGTTGACGGCGCAAATGAAATGGATGTGCGCACATTCCTGCAACAGCGCGGTATGCCGCTGGGCGAAACGCCTGCTGATCATTTCGGTGCCATGTTACTGGCCGCCTCCTGGCTGGAAGATCAGTCGCAGGAAGATGAAGTCAGCGCGCAAATTACGCTGTTTGATGACTACCTGTTCCCGTGGTGCGGTAAATTCCTCGGTAAAGTGGAAGCCCATGCCACCAGCGGTTTCTACCGCACGCTGTCTGAAATCAGCCGCGAAGCCTTGCAGGCGATGCGCGACGAACTGGAAGAGCAACTGCCGCCGGATCTGGATAACGCGGAAGAAGACGACCAGTAAGCCTGAACACAGCATGTAAAAAGCCCGGCGGTGAGTCATCACGCCGGGCTTTCTTATTATCGGTTTACTCAGACTAATCAGTAAAAGGTATCACCAACTGACCCGGTTTCACTTCAATTCCTTTCGCCAGTTTCTTCGCCATCGCTTCACCTTTGCTGTGATCGCCATTGAGCACATAAGCCGGACGCTGGTTGAAATAGGTGTTCAGCGAATTGTTCAGATAAGGCATCAGGCCTTTCATCACGTTGTCCATTTTCTCAGGCTTGATGGTGTAATCCACCACCTGCATATCCCGCAGGAAAATGGCGCCTTTCTCGCGATCATACGTTGGATGCGCTTTCAGGGTCAGGCGCATATCGGCTTTCTGCGGGCCGAACAGTGAGGATACATCGACATGGGCGTCGCCGGTCAGCGTCACGATACCGGGTTCAGCCCGGCCAATCTGGCTGCTGAGATTGGTCAGCACCAGTTTTGCATCCACCAGTCCCGGAACACCCAACTGTTTTTCAAAGTTGTTGTTCTTTTGCAGGTAATCATTCACCTGCTGCTCACTGATGGTGTACTGCGTCAGTTGATTACAGCCTGCCAGTAAGCTGGCACACATCAGTACTGCGGCACCCAGAAATCGCTTTGTCATTCTTCCCTCATTACGTAAAAACTATTTCGTCAGCATGACCGTAAAGCATCATGGCTCCAATCAGACAACGCTGATTAGCCTAAGTGCTGAAGGGAGGGAATAAAAGGGAAAATTGCCGGAAGCGGACTTCCGGCAAAAAGTATAACGGGCTTAGCTTGCGAGACGGGAGAGAAGATTTACCTGAGTCTGTTTCGCCATATTATCGCGGTAGGCCTGAACCCGTGAAGGCCAGTCGATGCCTTGCACAATCGACAGTGAACGCAGCAACGGCCAGAGATTAATATCATCTTCGGAAAGCTCGCCGTTCACCGCATTCGGCTCGACGATCAGTTTGTCGAGTGCGCGCAAATCCTGACTGATTTTCTTCACCAGACCTTCGGAATGTTGCAGATGCTCCTGAAAACTGCCGCTGGCAGCCTGCTTTTTATCGGCGAAGTATTTACGGGCTTCCGGCGTGGAGAATTCTTCCAGTGGTGCGGTGGCAAAACGCGGCAACAACAGACGTCCGGTATATTCAGAAACCTGACGCAACCACGCGGCAACAGACGCGTTCAGCGGGCCGGTCAGCAGCGGTTTACCGTCACTTTTGTCGATGTAATGCACGATATCCATACTTTCCGGCATGAAGCCGCCATCCTCTTTTTGCAGGACAGGCACCATCTTTTTACCCACCATTGAAATGGGCGTTTTTTCATCGTCGTTGAGCAGCACCTTGATCTCAACCGGGATGTTCTTCAAACCGAAAATCATGCGGGCTTTCACGCAGAAAGGGCAATGTTCGTAAACGTAAAGTCTCATAGTACGTAGCTCCTGTTATCGCCGGCGGTGACCTGTAGGGTGCATGAAAACTGCCGGATGTAGGTTCGGATTTTGTCTAACGCTATGATTCAGTATGGGTATAGATGGATGTGAGATCAAACCGCATTCCCTGGAACGCGGTTTCCATCAGGGTACTGCATAAGAAATTACGGAAGATCAACCGCCGCTGAGCATGGCCGGTTCGATGCGGCGCAGGTTGAACTGCCAGTACAAACCGGTGAGGGTGATGAAGCCAACGACGCCGAGTAATAACCACGGCAATTCAGGCAGTTCGAGCGCACGGCCGGTGTCGTACATCCAGCCGCCACCGGTATAACCGATGACGCCGCCCAGAGCCAGTCCCAGACGGCTGAAGCCCATGTAGCTGCCGCGTGCGCGGGCGTCGGCCAGAGATGCCCCCAGGGTTTCACGCGCCGGTTCGGCGATGATAGAGCCAATGTAGAAAAAGCCAATCAGCAACAATAACGGATTGATTGAGGTAACCAGCCCGACCGGCAGCAGGCTCAGTGTCATGATCAGCAGACCGAACATCAGGCGCTGTTCAAGACGGAAACGTTTTTCGCTCCAGCGGGCAATCGGATACAACAGCGTCAGCGACAGTACGGCTTCAATGGCGTACATCCATTTCACCGCCGACGGGCTGCCCGCGACATCATTGACCGCAATCGGCAACATCAGCATCACCTGCACGGTCAGCATGTAATAGCCAGTCAGCGTCAGTACGTAGGCCAGAAAACGGCGGTCGCGCAGCACGCGCATCATGCCTTCGCGCATAGGGGTGCGCAGGGTGGAAATGCGGTAAGCCGGTAACAGCCAGGCGTTGCAGGCCGCGGCCAGACAAAAGATTGCGGCTCCGGTCCAGCAGACGTAATGGAAATCATATTGCAGCAGCCAGCTACCGATCAGTGCGCCAATGACGGCACCCGCGCTGTCCTGCATCATCATCAGGGAGAAGAAGCGGCTGCGCTCGTGCGGACGGGTCAGTTTTATGACCAGCGCGGTACGCGGCGGATCAAACAACGTGCCGCCAAGACCGGAGAGAATACACGAACAGACCAGGATCCACGGTTGATCGGCCATCGCCATCGTGGCAAAGCCCGCTGCGCGCAATAACATGCCGGTGATAATCATGGGTTTCGCCCCAAACCGGTCAGCAATCGCCCCGCCAAAAATGCCCAGTCCCTGTTGCGTAAGCTGACGAACGCCGAGTGCCAGGCCGACGGCCATTGCCGCCCAGCCAAGCTGATCGACAAATCGGATCGAGATCAACGGAAAAACCACGAAAAAGCCTAAAATAACCAGCGCGTTGTCTAATAACAGAAAATACTTACCCAAGCTCCGAGCTTGTGATACCAGAGACATGCTTCACCATGAGCGATTATATGTATCCTGTCCGGCAGATACAGAAAGGAGAAAAGACCGTTCCAGTCTGAACCGGAAACAGGCATTTAGATAGGGCGCTATTGATAATATTTTTTTATCGTCAAGCCGCGCTCTGACTGGCAGAATTAGCGGTGATCTGTCGTTTCCTATAAATTCTATTTATCGACCCATGCGGGATGTGGAGGGAAGGGATGTTTGGCTACAAATCTGCCGTGCCAAAGGTGCGGCTTACCACTGATCGGATGGTCCTGCGCCTGGTTCATGACCGTGATGCGCACCGGCTGGCTGAATACTACGCTGAGAACCGCGCGTTTCTGAAACCGTGGGAACCGGTCAGGGATGAAAGCCATTGTTATCCCTCAGGATGGCAGGCGCGTCTGGGGCTGATTACCGAGATGCAAAAACAAGGCAGTGCGTATTACTTCATCCTGCTCGACCCCGATGAAAATCGCGTGATGGGCGTGGCGAATTTCAGCAATGTGCTGCGCGGTTCTTTCCATGCCTGTTTCCTCGGGTATTCGCTCGGCCAGGAATGGCAGGGTAAAGGTCTGATGCAGGAAGCGTTGCAGACGCTTATCCGCTATATGCAACGCCAGCAAAAAATGCACCGCATCATGGCCAATTACATGCCGCACAATAAACGCAGCGGCCAGCTTCTCGAACGTCTCGGCTTTGAACGCGAAGGTTACGCCAAAGATTACCTGCTGATTGACGGCAAATGGCAGGACCACGTGCTGACGGCATTAACCTGGCAAGAATGGACACCCCCGTCCCGATAAGGAGAGCAACATGAAACACGAACTCAGCGCCCGGGAGGCCCGTGTTGTGGGCTGTTTACTGGAAAAACAACTCACCACGCCAGAACAGTATCCGATGACCCTTAACGGCCTGACTACGGCCTGCAATCAGAAGACGAACCGCGAGCCGGTGATGGAACTGAGCGAAAGTGACGTTCAGCAAACGCTGGATTTGCTGCTGCGCAAACACATTATCCGCACCCTGAGCGGCTCACGTACCATGAAGTATGAGCACCGTTTCTGTAATTCTGAATTCGGCAATCTCAAATTTTCCCCGCAGGAAGTGGCTGTAGTGACCACGCTGTTGTTGCGCGGCGCACAAACGCCGGGCGAGTTGCGTACCCGCACTAACCGTCTGCATGATTTCTCGGACGTTGCCGAAGTTGAACAAACGCTGACTGAACTGACAAACCGCGAAGACGGCCCGTTCTGCGTGCGTCTGGCCCGTGAACCGGGGAAACGTGAAAGCCGCTATATGCATCTGTTCAGCGGCGAAGTCAGCAATGTGGCCAGTACCCATGAAGAACCGCTGTTCAGCGCCGAGGCACAAAGCGCTGATCTGACTCTGACCGCGCGCGTGGAAACACTGGAAGCTGAAGTGGCGGAGCTAAAACAGCGTCTGGAAAATTTGTTGCAACATCTGGCTGATTAACAGGAGCGGGTTGTGAGTAAATTACGTATTGGTGTTATCGGGCTGGGTGGGATTGCGCAAAAAGCCTATCTGCCGGTGCTGAGTCACGCTGAAAACTGGACGCTGGTCGGCGGGTTTTCCCCGAATCAGCAAAAGGCGCAGGCCATTTGCGACAGTTATCGTATGGCGTGTTTTTCCCGCATGGACGAGCTGGCAGGGCAGTGTGACGCCGTTTTTGTGCACAGCAGCACCGCCAGCCATTTTGAAGTGGTCGGGCAATTGCTGGCGCAGGGCGTGCATGTGTATGTCGATAAACCGCTGGCCGCTGAACTTGAGCAGGCTGAGCAGTTGGTTGAACAGGCGCGCAAGACAGGCAAAACGCTGATGGTCGGCTTCAACCGTCGCTTTGCACCGTTGTATCGTCAGCTCAAAGATAACATGCAGAGCGCCGCATCTTTGCGCATGGACAAACACCGGACCGATAGCGTGGGGCCAAACGATCTGCGATTCACCTTGCTGGACGATTATCTGCACGTGGTCGATACCGCGCTGTGGCTGGCGGGCGGTAATGCCAGTCTGGAAAGCGGTCTGATTCAGATTAACGAAGCGAATCAGATGTTGTACGGCGAACATCATTTCCTCTGTGGCGAAACGCTGGTGACGACATCGATGCATCGCCGGGCAGGGACCTTCCGCGAGAGCGTGCAGGCGGTGACTGAAGGCGCGGTGTATCAGCTGGACAATATGCAAATCTGGCGCGAGGAACAGCAGGATATTCTCACACAACTGCCGGTACCGGGCTGGCAAAGTACCCTGACACAGCGCGGATTTGTCGGTGCCATTGAACACTTTGTGGCCTGCGTGAGTAATCAGACGGCGCCGGAAACCAGCGGCGAGCAGGCGATTTATGCGCAGGCAATGATCGAGAAGATTCTGAATTCTTAACAAAAAAGCCGCGCGGGATGGCGTGGTTAACACTCTATAACAACATAAAACAACTGCCGGTGGCTATTGTATTGCGGATGCGTAGACTAAGCGCATCTTTGAGCCATGCGGCTTCATCTCTCACGCCTGCTGATGCAGGCGTGATGGTTTAACTATTTGATATACATGTAAACCGGTAAACAAGAAAAGTGACATGAATCTACTTAAATCTCTGGCAGCCGTCAGTTCCATGACGATGTTTTCACGTGTATTAGGTTTTGCCCGCGATGCCATTGTGGCACGTGTATTTGGCGCCGGAATGGTCACCGACGCCTTTTTTGTGGCGTTCAAATTGCCCAATTTGTTGCGCCGTATTTTTGCCGAAGGCGCATTTTCACAGGCGTTCGTGCCAATTCTTGCCGAGTACAAAACTCAGCAGGGCGAAGAAGCTACGCGCACCTTTATTGCGTATGTCTCCGGGTTGCTGACGCTGGTTCTGGCGATTGTCACCCTGCTGGGCATGCTCGCGGCGCCGTGGGTGATTTATATCACTGCGCCGGGTTTTGTGGATTCACCGGACAAATTTGCGCTCACCAGTTCTCTGCTGCGGATCACCTTCCCGTATATCCTGCTTATTTCTCTGGCTTCGCTGGTCGGAGCGATACTCAACACCTGGAACCGCTTCTCGATACCGGCGTTTGCGCCGACCTTCCTGAACGTCAGCATGATCGGTTTTGCGTTATTCGCCGCGCCGTATTTTCACCCGCCGGTGCTGGCGCTGGCCTGGGCCGTGGTGGCCGGTGGCTTGCTGCAACTCGGTTATCAGCTGCCACACCTGAAGAAAATCGGCATGCTGGTGCTGCCGCGCCTGAACCTGAAAGATGCCGGTGTATGGCGCGTAATGCGCCAGATGGGACCGGCGATTTTGGGTGTTTCCGTCAGCCAGATTTCACTGATCATCAACACGATTTTTGCCTCGTTTCTGGTCTCCGGCTCCGTGTCATGGATGTATTACGCTGACCGCCTGATGGAGTTTCCTTCCGGTGTGCTGGGCGTGGCGCTGGGCACGATTTTGCTGCCTTCGCTGGCGCGAAGCTTTTCCAGCGGAAATCACGGTGAATACAATCGCCTGATGGACTGGGGCTTGCGTCTGTGTTTCCTGCTGGCGTTGCCAAGTTCCGTCGCCCTGGGGATTCTGGCCAAACCGCTTACGGTGGCATTATTCCAGTACGGCAAGTTCAGCGCGTTTGATGCTTCGATGACGCAACGTGCGCTGGTGGCCTATTCCGTCGGGCTGATGGGGCTGATCGTGGTGAAAGTGCTGGCTCCGGGCTTTTATTCACGTCAGAACATCAAAACACCGGTGAAAATCGCCATCATTACCTTGCTGATGACGCAGGTGATGAACCTGGCCTTTATCGGCCCACTCAAACACGCGGGGCTTTCCCTGTCGATTGGTCTGGCCGCCTGCCTGAATGCTTCGCTGCTTTACTGGCAACTGCGGAAGCAGGATATCTTCCAGCCTTTGCCGGGCTGGAGAGTGTTCCTGATTAAGCTGATTGTCGCGGTGGTTGCCATGTCAGCCGCATTGCTCGGCATGATGTGGCTGATGCCTGCATGGGATGTGGGGGGAATGGCGTATCGTCTGGCGCGTCTGGCGGCAGTGGTTGCTGTCGGCGTAGTCGCTTACTTTGCCGTGCTTGGCCTGCTGGGCTTCAGGGTGAAAGAATTTGCCCGTAAGCTGGACTGACGCAGATTACAGAAACACAAAAGGGCGCAAAAGCGCCCTTTTTTAATATCCACAACCGTGAGTTACATGCGTTCTACGGTTTCGATACCCAGCGTATCCAGACCGGTTTTCAGCGTGCGTTGTGTCAGCAGTGCCAGTTTCAGGCGGCTGTTACGGCTGGTTTCATCTTCTGCATTAAGGATCGGGCAATGCTCGTAGAAGCTGGAGAACAGGCCAGCCACGTCGTACAGATACGCACACATGGTGTGTGGCGTGCCTTCGCGGGCGACAACGGTCAGTACTTCTTCGAACTGCAACAGACGGGTCGCCAGCGCAGCTTCACGTTCCTCGCTCAGTACAACCGGTTGAGTCAGACTGTTCACGTCGATGTCTGCACGTTTAAAGATAGAGGCTACGCGGGTATAGGCATATTGCATATACGGCGCGGTGTTACCTTCGAACGCCAGCATGTTGTCCCAGTCGAAGATGTAATCGGTAGTACGGCTTTTTGACAGATCAGCGTACTTGATTGCGCCGATACCCACCGCGTTAACCAGTTTTTCCAGCTCCCCGGCGTCTTTCATTTCCGGATTTTTTTCGGTGATCAGCTTACGTGCGCGATCAATCGCTTCATCCAGCAGATCAGACAGTTTCACCGTGCCACCTGAGCGGGTTTTGAACGGCTTACCGTCTTTGCCCAGCATCATGCCGAACATATGGTGTTCCAGCGCCACAGAATCCGGCACGTAACCAGCTTTACGTGCGATGGTCCATGCCTGCATCAGGTGCTGGTGCTGACGGGAGTCGATATAATACAGCACGCGGTCGGCCCCGAGTGTTTCGTAGCGGTATTTCGCGCAGGCGATATCGGTGGTGGTGTACAGGTAGCCGCCATCTTTTTTACGGATGATGACGCCCATCGGATCGCCTTCTTTATTTTTGTATTCATCAAGATAGACAACAACCGCGCCTTCGCTGTCGACGGCCAGACCTTTGGCCTGCAAATCGGCAACGATGCCCGGCAGCATGCTGTTGTACAGGCTTTCACCCATCACATCGTCTTCGGTCAGGGTGACGTTCAGACGATTGTAGGTTAGCTGGTTTTGCTTCATGGTCACATCAACCAGCTTGCGCCACATCTGCAGGCAGTATTCATCGCCGCCTTGCAGTTTCACCACGTAGCCACGCGCCCGCTCGGCGAAGGCTTCGTCTTCGTCATAGTTTTTCTTCGCCGCGCGGTAGAATTCTTCCAGATCAGCCAGATTCATGTCACCGGCGTTTTCGTTCTGTACTTTTTCCAGATAGGCAATCAGCATGCCGAACTGTGTACCCCAGTCGCCAACGTGGTTAGCGCGGATCACTTTATGGCCGAGGAATTCATTGGTGCGCACAGCCGCGTCGCCGATAATGGTGGAGCGGATGTGGCCAACGTGCATTTCTTTCGCCACGTTTGGCGCAGAATAGTCGATGACGATAGTTTGGGGTTCAACCGGTGTGATGCCCAGTTTTTCATCGTTCAGGGCGCTGTCTACATGCGCAGCAACAAAAGCAGGATCCAGGAAGATATTGATGAAACCTGGCCCGGCGATTTCGACTTTATTCGCGATGCCGCTCAGGTCTAACAGTTCAACGACTTTCTCTGCCAGTTGTCGCGGTGGCATACCGAGTTTTTTTGCCACGGACATAACACCATTAGCCTGATAGTCGCCAAACTGAGCTTTAGCGGACTGACGGACTTGCGCTTCGCTGTCGGCTGAAGCGCCTGCAGCGATCAGCGCCTGGCTGACTTTATCTGAAAGAAGTGACTGAATATTCACCGAAGTACCTTTATTTAGGAATGTGGTTGTTTGCTGTTCATCCCATGGTGGACGAACCTAAAATGATGCGTGTTTATATCATATTAGCCTTGCGGCGTCAGTATCACCGCACATCCGGGCTAAGGAAAACGCGATTGTGCGGCATGTCTCTGGCAACCGGATGAAAGGCTGTGTAAATTACCCGACCCTGAAGATCTGCAAACGAAAACAAGATAGGATGACCGCCATGAATCACGTGCCGGAGTTACAGGATTTAACTGATGATTTACCGCGCTTTGTCGACGTAATGACGGCGTTCGCTGCAAAATTGCACATTAATCTGGGTGGGTTTCACGCAGATCATATTTCAGTGCGTTGTCATCAGAACACGACGGCGGATCGCTGGAAAACCGGCCTGGAAAAGTGCGGCAGTCTGTTGAATGAGACCCTGATTAACGGCCGGCCAATTTGTCTGTTTTCGCTCAACGAACCTTTACAGGTCGGGCCGCTGAGTATTGATCTGGTCGAGTTACCATATCCCGGCGATAAACGTTACCCGCACGAAGGCTGGGAACATATTGAGATTGTCCTGCCCGGTGCTGAAGACGAATTATATACACGGGCGCTGGCGCTGATTGCTGATGAAGCGCTAATGACGCCCGGTATTAAGCTGAAACAAAGTGCTCCGAAAGGGGAGAACGAGCGTTTGCCTAACCCGACGCTGGCGATCACTGACGGCTCTGTGACCATCAAATTTCACCCGCACAGCCTGCGGGCGATTGTCGCCAGCGAAAGGGAAGACGGTTAACGTTGCAGCGTCAGTAACGCCGCTTCCATGCGATCCAGCGCTTTTTCCAGTAACGCGCGCTGGCAACCCAGATTGATACGCACATAAGCCGGTGCGCCAAAATCAGCCCCACCTGAGAAACCGACCCCGGCGTCCACAAAGAAATGATAAGGGTCCTGCACCGGCAGTGCGCTGGCATCAATCCAGCCAAGGTATGTGCCTTCCGGCGCCAGCATACGCAATCCTGGCATAGCGTTGATTCTGGCTGTCACCCGTTCGCGGTTACCTCGCAGGTATTCGAGCTGTGCGTTAAGCCATTCCTTGCCATCGCGGTAAGCGGCGGTCGCGGCGACATACGCCAAAATATTGACGTGCGGCACAATGCCGTGACTGGCCTCAAGGAATTTCCGGCGTAGTTCCGGGTTAGGAATAATCGCCATCGACGCGCCCAGACCGGCAAGGTTGAAGGTTTTGGACGGCGACATCAGCGTGATCGAACGCTGTTCGGCATCGGCATTGAGTGAGGCGAACGGGATGTGTTTCAGGCCCGGTTCGAGGATCAGGTCACAGTGGATTTCATCCGAACACACCACAAGATCGTGACGTTGCGCGAAGGCCTGCTGTTCGAGTAATTCCTCGCGACGATACACCGTGCCACCGGGGTTATACGGGTTGCAGAGCATCAGCAGCTTTTCGCTGCCATCCAGTAGATTGTCGGCCGTGGAAAAATCGGCCACCCAGCGCTGTTGCTGCTCAGTTACATTAATGGATTTAAACTGACGCCCTTCAGCCTGAGCCGCCTGCATAAACGGCGGATAAATGGGCATGGGCATCAGACTGGAGTTTTGTGGTGCAACAGTGGCGCGGACGGCGACGTTTAATCCGCACACCAGGCCTGGTAACCAGACGATCCATTCGGGCTTAATAGCCCATTCGTAACGATTCGCCAGACGTTTTACCACTAAATCAATGAGTTCCGGCGGTGTGAAACCATACCCAAATACGCCTTCTGCGACACGTTGCTGCAACTCTTTGATAACCTGAGGCGGAGAAGTGAAGTCGGTATCGGCAACCCAAAGCGGTATCACATCCTGATTATTGTATTTATTCCACTTAACGCTATCACTGTGACTGCGGTCTACCCATAAATCAAAATTGAGTGTCATAGTTAGCTTTCCTAAGCAAACAGATTGGGTGGGGATGCTTATCTCAAAGCCTACGCGACATGGCCCGCTACAGACAAGTGTTGTAGCATAATGCCGTAATCAGGAGAGATCACATGACTAAATTAGAAGTGTGTTGTTACAGCGTGGACTGTGCATTGACAGCAGAACAAGCCGGGGCCGATCGTGTTGAATTGTGCGCCAGTCAGGCTGACGGGGGCATTACGCCGAGTTACGGTACCCTTAAACTGGCAAGGGAAAAAGTGACCATCCCTGTACATCCGATTGTCCGTCCAAGGGGGGGTGACTTTTGCTACAGCCAGAGTGAATTTGAGGTGTTGAAAAGCGACATCGCTTGTATTCGCGATCTCGGTTATCCGGGGCTGGTGGTCGGCATGCTGGATGCCGAAGGGCATATTGATATGGCGAGAATGTGGGAAGTGATGGCGCTGTGCGGCGATATGGCCGTAACATTCCATCGCGCATTCGACATGTGCCTTAACCCGAAGATTGCACTGGAGCAGTTGACTCAGTTAGGGGTGGCGCGCATTCTGACCTCCGGGCAACAACAAAATGCTGAAGTCGGTTTACCGATGCTTCGGGAACTCAATCAGCTGACGCGTGGTCCAATTATTATGGCTGGCGCGGGTGTGCGTCTGACGAATTTGCAGAAGTTTGTGGATATCGGGCTGACGGAGTTACACAGTTCAGCAGGGCGTCAGGTGAAATCCGCCATGCGCTACCGGAAAGCCGGTGTCACTATGAGTTCTGATACTGACTTTGATGAATTCAGTCGTTATTGCGTGGATGGCGATATTGTTGCCGCAATGAAAAGCACATTGCAGTTTGACGATGAAATATCCCGCACGGCGTAATAACTCAAAGATTTAACCGGGTCACACGACCCTTATTGCGTCGCCCTGCGCAAGTACCAGGCCCCGTCATGTTGGCGGGGCTTTTTTTGTGCTCCTGATTCTGCTGTCGTTGCGTAATTGATTCGGATAATCTGTCTGCTCATCAAATTGTTACCGCCGGACAGGGACATGAAAAAGTTAGTGATTACTCTCGCGCTGTTGGGATTTACGCACTCATTATTTGCCGCTGATAAACAACCCAGCAGTGTTCTGGATAATGGTGCTGAGACATTTGCCATTGACTGTGCAGGCAACCCTCAGCAAACGACGCTGGATATGAACGATTGTTATGCGGAAAAAATCGACAAGCTGAATTGGGTGAAACAGACGTACCTTGTGGCGGCCAGAAAACGTATTGAGCAAACGGCTACAGGTCCGAACCCGGATCCTGACGCAGCAGCCGTGCTGAAAGCGTTTGATGAGGAAACTCAGGCGTGGGATGCGTTTGAAGAGAAAGCCACTTTTGCGACGTACACCGACTATCAGGGCGGGACGATCAGAGGCGTGATGTCGCTGTCGCGGAAAATGGAACTCATCGAGTTGCGTGTTAAAGATATCTGGAGCAACTGGCTGCAATATCAGGATTCAACGCCAGCGGTATTACCCGAACCAAAATTTAAAGATGACCATTAATCCGGTTTTCTTGGTCTGAAAAAGCGCCCGGGCGGCGCTTTTTATGACGGGCAACACTTCAGCCCCAGGTCAGCAGCGCCACACCGAACATTCCTGCTTTCACCACCAGGCACATCACGAAAAGGCCTAAAACAATAACAGCCCGATCCATGAGGAATCGAATTCTTCTGCGCATTGATTTCTCCACGAAATACTCGCGTACGGATAAATTGGTTGGCCGAATTTATACACGAAATGCTATGAATCAATCCAATGATATAGCGTCAAAACGTGGAGCTTTACAAAGGACTGTGGCTGACGCGGAAATTATTACTTCTCGTAAAAGTTTTTTATTCTGATAGCGACGTCAATATTTGCCCAGTGCAATTCGTTTTCCTTGTGCAGACTGCTGCTGCCATCTTCCCAGGAAACGTAATACGACACGATGTCGTGCTCTGATTCAAAAGTATTCATCACGGTACCTTTGATATCGCCAGATCTGTGTTTAACGATGCTGCCTTTAGGGAACTTCATACTTCCTCCCGTAATGCGAACGACGATCTCCGTCATAACAAACCGATAGCCTTCTGAAAGGTTAGACCTTTTTACAGCGTGATGTACAGAGTGACGTGACTGAAAGTGAGGATAAAGTGTGAGCAATGACTTCCGCCAGACAGGAAGATGTCTGGCGGAGGAGGAAGGTCGTTATGGTTTGCGGGCGATGAGCAAGGCGCGGCGAGGAGCCGGATAACCTTCGATAGTTTTGGTCGGATCATTCGGGTCGAGGAATTCAGCCAGTGATTCGCTGGTCATCCAGTCGGTACGGCGCTGTTCTTCAAGTGTTGTGACGCTGACATCCGCAATACGCACATCCACAAAGCCGCATTTGATCAGCCAGTTTTTCAGGGCTTCAGCAGAAGGGATGAAATAAATATTCCCCATCTGCGCGTAACGGTCACCCGGCACCAGGACCTGCTCGCTGTTACCTTCAACAACCAACGTTTCGAGCACCAGTTCCCCTTCGCTGACCAGCTGATTTTTCAGTTGCAGAAGATGATCTAATGGCGAACGGCGGTGATACAGCACGCCCATGGAAAAAACGGTGTCGAAAGCGTTCAGCTCGGGTAATTGTTCGATGCCCAGCGGCAACAAATGTGCGCGCTGATCGCCCCCCAGTAATTTACGCACGGCCTCGAACTGACACAGGAACAACTGCATCGGATCGATACCCACCGCCAGATGTGCGCCTGCACCAATCATGCGCCACATGTGATAACCGCTGCCGCAGCCGACATCTAAAATCGTGCGGCCAGCAAGGGAAGAAATGTGCGGCAAAACGCGATCCCATTTCCAGTCAGAGCGCCATTCAGTATTGATTTCAACGTCGTACAGCGAGAATGGTCCTTTGCGCCATGGCATCATATTACGCAGCAGGTTTTCAATCCCTTCGCGCTGACCGGCAGGCAAAGGGACTTCCATATTGGCGCTGACGCTGTGCAACAAATCCAGACGTTCCGGCTGCAACAGCGGTAAACGATCCACCGAGTTAAACCACAGTTTGAATTTGCCGTGCAGAGATTCTTTCTGCCACGCGGTCAGTTGCGAAGGCAAAGTATTGAGCCACGGACTTAACGGCCCTTTGGCAATAACGCGATAAAAATCACCGAAATCAATCATTGTGCTTCTCCGGCTTTCAGCGCAATCAGTGAACCGAAATTAAAACACTGGAACCAGACTTCCGTGTGCTGGAAACCGGCCTGATGCAGGCGGGCTTTATGCGTTTCGACGGAATCGGTCAGCATAACGTTTTCGAGCATGCTGCGTTTCTGGCTGATTTCCAGCTCGCTGTAGCCGTTTGCACGTTTGAAGTCGTGATGCATATTGAACAACAGTTCGCCGACGTCTTTGTCTTCGAAGCTGAATTTTTCTGACAGCACCAGCGCCGCGCCCGGACGCATGCCCTGATACACCTGATTCAGCAAACGCTGGCGGTCAGCCGGTTCGAGGAATTGCAGGGTAAAGTTGAGCACTACCATCGAGGCATTTTTCAGCTCGATATCGAGAATATCGGATTCGATCACGCTGACCGGTGTATCCGCACGGAAAGCATCAATGTGACGACGGCAGCGTTCCACCATGGCGGGAGAGTTATCGACAGCAATAATTTCGCAGCCCGGCACCTTAATGTTACGACGCATCGACAGCGTGGCAGCACCCAGCGAACAGCCCAGATCATAGACATTGGAGTCGGGCTGAACGAAGCGCTCGGCGAGCATGCCAATCATCGAAATAATGTTGGAATAGCCCGGAACAGAGCGTTGGATCATGTCGGGAAAAACTTCCGCGACGCGTTCATCGAACGTCCAGTCGCCAAGCTTATCTATAGGTGCAGAAAACAGCGTATCGTGGTTTGCCATAGCGGTGAGTCAGGCCAAAAAGAATGTGGGTAAAAAGTTGAGGGCAGATTTTAGCAGATACTGGCGCAGGCAGATACCTGCGCGCCTGGGAGTTGTTTCAAAAGGGCATCAAATCTGTCTGGCAAATGTTCAGTGCTCAGTCAAAGTTGAGGAATTGCGACCACGGCAGATAGATAATATTGATCACCACCATCAGCACCAGAGAAATATACGTGGCGGCCATGCCATTACGGCGCCAGGCAAATTCGCGGTTTTTCAGCCCGTAATAATGGAATAACCGGCCGAGGATCAGTAACAGGCCGCAGGCGTGTACAGTCCATATCGCCGCGCCGTTCATTTCCATATACAACAATAATAAACAGCCAATCGGCAGATATTCTACAGCGTTGCCGTGTACGCGTATTGCGGTTTGTAATTCGTAGGATCCGCCGTCGCCGGTGGCGATACGGTATTGCATCCGCAGACGGACAACATCGAAAGAGAGTTTGATCAAAAGTATGGCGGCAAGCACGACATATAACGCGCTAATCATGATGACTTCCTTGGTTATTCCCTGTATCCCGGCGGAACAGCACTGATTTTCCGCTGCGTAGCCATGATAACGGGAAGGCATAAAACTGTCGTCAGAAAAACCTGAATATTCTTAGAACAACGCATCCTGCTCCGGCCAGTCCGGCGCGGGCTGGACCGAAGGAATGTGCTGACGCAGATCCTGCCACAGGTAGCGTGCCTGCTGGGGCGCGTCGGAACAATCGGGCGTATGAATAAACAGATACGGTGACAATCCCTGTGATTGCCAGTCGCTGAGTTTTGCAATCCACTGGCCGAAAAGTGGACGGTTTGCCTCAAGACTGTCGCCGCCGATAAAGCGGACAATCGGGCGGGAGGATGTCGCCAGCGCGTGCAGCGGCAATATCGGTTTTTTGCGTTTGGCTTCGAGCACCGCTTCGGTGGTGGAGGTTGAGCTGTGAACCGGGCGACTGTCAAGGATCGCACGGTTAATGCCGCGCTGATGCAATCCCTGATTCAGCGCCCGTTCTTCCTCACCTTTATTGAAGAAATCCGCATGGCGCACTTCAACGCCGTAATCAAAACCGGCGGGCAGGGCATCCAGAAATTGCCATAAACGGTCGAGATGCACCGGGGCAAACGTGGCCGGAAGTTGCAGCCACAGTTGCCCGATACGTTCACCGAGCGGTGCGAGCGTGCGGTAAAACATATCGACGTCTTCCTGACAATTCGCCAGCGCGGCTTTATGGCTGATGGCGGAAGGAAATTTGAAACAAAAACGAAAGGTCTCCGGCGTCATGTCGCGCCAGCGCATCACCACATCCTGTTTGGGCAGGGCGTAAAAAGTCGTGTTGCCTTCGACACAATTGAAGTACCGCGCGTAATCCGCCAGATCACGTAAACCCATCTTTGCCCAGGCGCTGTGATGCCATTGCGGTAAACCAATATACATATCGATGCTCCCTTTTCCGGGCCAAATCCCAAATAAAACGCCGCCTCAGCGGGCGGCGTTCAGGCATGAAAATCAGGGTAACGTTACTCTGGCAACGCGGCAAGCACTTCGGCAGTGGAACGGACACGGCTGATACGCGGGAAAATAAACTGCATGCTGGACTGATGATGGTCATTGTTGTGTGCGCTGCACGCATCTTCTGCGATCACCAGTTCATAGCCATGTTCCCAGGCATTACGGGCCGTAGATTCCACGCCGATGTTGGTGGAAATACCGGCAAGCACGATGCTTTTAATGCCGCGGCGGCGCAGTTGTAAATCCAGATCGGTGCCGTAAAACGCGCCCCACTGACGTTTGATCACCAGCAGATCGCTGTCGGTTACGCCCAGTTGTTCCGGGAATTCCCACCAGCTTGGCGGTAAACCGCCTTCCGGCGCAGCCGCAGGGACATCAACCGGTTGTTTCAGCGCTTCGTCAAAAGAGTCAGACCAGCCCACGCGAACCATGACGACCGGCGCACCCAGTTTACGGAAACGGGTTGCCAGTTCAGTGGCATTATCCAGCACCTGCTGTGCGGTGTGCGGGCCGCCTGCGAACGGTAAAATTCCTTTCTGTAAGTCAATCAGTACCAGCGCGGTGTTTTTTGGATCAAGTTTCATGTTTAGCTCCCGGTTTTCAAAATGGGTAATGAGAGAAAGGAATCATTTACTGCGTGTACAAAGGGGATTGCGTGAGTCTATGCTAGCGCGAGGAGCAAAAAGATATAATTTTGTTAAATTATGTGTAGCCAGCAACACGAGTGAATTTCCGCGCCAGCGTTGACGTGTTCGCACTTATCCTTCGCCGGAAATTCCTTTATAATAGCCGCCTTTTTTCGACCTGAATAAAACCCATTCCGCGCGCTGCTGAGTTTTGCGGCGGGCGACCAGAGTCAATAACCGTTTCTGTGCCTGTGAGCCATGAGGCCGGGTAGTGGGATCAAAAGGATACCGTTATGCGTACTGTATATTGTGGAAAACTGAATGCGTCCAATGTGGGCCAGGAAGTAACATTGTGTGGCTGGGTTAACCGTCGCCGCGATTTGGGTGGTTTGATTTTCATCGATATGCGTGACCGCGAAGGCATCGTTCAGGTTTTCTTCGACCCCGATCAGGCAGAAGCCTACAAGCTGGCGTCTGAACTGCGTAACGAGTTCTGCATCCAGTTAACCGGCACCGTGCGTGCACGCCCGGAAAGCCAGTTCAATAAAGACATGGCGACCGGTGAAGTGGAAGTGTTCGCCAGTAATCTGAACATTATCAACCGTTCCGAATCGCTGCCGCTGGACTCCAACCACGTCAACACTGAAGAAGCGCGTCTGAAATACCGCTATCTGGATTTGCGTCGTCCTGAAATGGCTAACCGCCTGAAAGCGCGTGCAAAAATCACCAGCTTCGTACGCCGTTTCATGGACAGCCATGACTTCCTCGACATCGAAACTCCGATGCTGACCAAAGCTACACCGGAAGGCGCGCGTGACTATCTGGTGCCGAGCCGTGTGCATAAAGGCAAGTTCTACGCCTTGCCGCAGTCTCCTCAGCTGTTTAAACAACTGCTGATGATGTCTGGTTTTGATCGTTATTATCAGATCGTAAAATGCTTCCGTGACGAAGATTTACGTGCTGACCGTCAGCCTGAATTCACCCAGATCGATGTGGAAACCTCTTTCATGAGCGCCGAACAAGTGCGCGAAGTGATGGAGAAACTGGCCCGTGAACTGTGGCAGGAAGTGAAAGGCGTGGATCTGGGCGATTTCCCGATCATGACCTTCGCAGAGGCCATGCGTCGCTACGGTTCTGATAAACCGGACCTGCGCAACCCGATGGAAATGGTGGATGTTGCGGACCTGATGAAAAACATCGAGTTCAAAGTGTTTGCTGATCCGGCCAACGATCCGAAAGGCCGCGTGGCTGCATTGCGCGTTCCGGGCGGTGCCTCCCTGAGCCGTAAACAAATTGACGAATACGCCAAATTCATCGAAATCTACGGTGCGAAAGGCCTGGCTTATATCAAAGTGAATGAAGTGGCGAAAGGCCTGGAAGGTATCCAGAGCCCGGTGGCTAAATTCCTGAATGAAGAACTGCTGGCTGCCCTGATCGCACGCACTGGTGCACAGGATGGCGACATGATCTTCTTCGGCGCAGCCAGCGCGAAGATTGTGACTGACGCGATTGGCGCACTGCGCCTTAAAGTCGGCCGTGACCTGAAAATCACTAAAGAAGACATGTGGGCTCCGCTGTGGGTGATCGACTTCCCGATGTTTGAAGACACTGACGAAGGCGGCCTGAGCGCTATGCACCACCCGTTCACTGCACCAAAAGACATGAGCGCAGAAGAACTGGCAGCGAACCCGGTTTCTGCTATCGCTAACGCCTACGACATGGTGATCAACGGCTACGAAGTGGGCGGCGGTTCTGTGCGTATTCACCGCAGCGAAATGCAGCAGACCGTGTTCAGCATTCTGGGTATTAACGAGCACGAACAGCGCGAGAAATTCGGCTTCCTGCTCGACGCCCTGAAATACGGTACGCCTCCGCACGCCGGTCTGGCATTTGGTCTCGATCGTCTGGTGATGTTGCTGACCGGCACGGATAACATCCGTGACGTGATCGCCTTCCCGAAAACTACCGCTGCGGCGTGTCTGATGACCGAAGCGCCAAGTTTTGCCAACCCTGCGTCGCTGCTGGAACTGGGCATTGCGGTTGTGGCGAAAAAAGAAGTGACACCAGACACAAATACAGAGAATAACTAATGAGCTATAAGCGTCCTGAGTCGATACTGTGCGTCATCTACGCCAGAAACACCGGCAGGGTGCTGATGCTCCAACGAAAGGATGACCCGAATTTCTGGCAGTCGGTGACCGGCAGTCTGGAAGACGGGGAATCCCCAAATCAAACCACGCAGCGTGAAGTCATGGAAGAGGTCGGTATCGACATTGCAGGTGAAAACCTGACTCTGCAGGACTGCCATCGCTGCGAGGACTTTGAAATATTTGCGCATTTGCGCCATCGCTATGCTCCCGGTGTAACCCGCAATAAAGAACATTGGTTCTGTCTGGCGTTACCCGACGAGCGTGATGTGGTTCTCACCGAACATCATGCGTACCGGTGGCTCGATAAGCTGGCAGCGGCAGCGCTGACTGTCTCCCCGAGCAACCAGCAGGCGATTGAAGAATTTGTAAACTATTCGGTCTGTTAAGACTTTAGACTTTTTGGAGATATTTATGGCAGGTCACAGTAAGTGGGCCAATACCAAGCACCGCAAAGCGGCGCAAGATTCTAAACGCGGCAAAATTTTCACCAAAATCATTCGTGAGCTGGTTACCGCTGCGCGTCTGGGTGGCGGCGATGCGGGTTCAAACCCACGTCTGCGTGCGGCTATCGATAAAGCGCTGTCCAACAACATGACGCGCGATACCCTCAACCGGGCTATCGCACGTGGCGTGGGCGGTGACGAAGACACCAACATGGAAACCATCATTTATGAAGGTTACGGTCCTGGCGGTTCAGCCATCATGGTTGAATGTCTGAGTGATAACCGCAACCGTACCGTGGCAGAAGTGCGTCATGCCTTCACCAAAACCGGTGGCAATTTGGGTACTGACGGTTCCGTGGCTTATCTGTTCTCCAAAAAAGGCGTGATCACTTTCGCTCCTGGTCTGGATGAAGACGTGCTGATGGAAGCCGCGCTTGAAGCGGGTGCTGAAGACATCATTTCTTACGATGATGGCGCTATCGATGTGTTCACTGCCTGGGAAAATCTGGGCGAAGTGAAAGATGCGCTGGAAGCCGCCGGTTACAAAGCCGATTCCGCTGAAGTCACGATGATCCCATCGACCAAAGCCGACATGGATGCAGAAACTGCACCTAAACTGTTGCGCCTGATCGACATGCTGGAAGATTGTGACGATGTGCAGGAGGTTTACCACAACGGTGAAATCTCCGACGAGATCGCAGAAACCCTGTAATCTCAGTGCCGCCGGTGGCTACCACCGGCTGGCTATCCTGTTGTCCCTCAGCAGTTTATACTCTCCCCAACTTTCCAAAAAAACGACAACACAAGGCGTTGACTGGCTATGGCTATTATTCTGGGGATCGACCCCGGTTCGCGTATTACCGGCTATGGCATTATCCGCCAGACAGGGCGTCAGCTGAGTTATCTCGGCAGCGGCTGTATCCGCACCGTGGTGGACGATATGCCGGGACGTCTGAAACTGATTTACGCCGGTGTGTCGGAAATCATTACGCAATTTCAGCCTGATTTTTTTGCCATCGAATCCGTGTTTATGGCGAAGAACGCCGACTCCGCGTTAAAGCTCGGGCAGGCACGCGGTGCGGCAATTGTCGCTGCTGTCAATCAGGATCTGCCGGTGTTTGAGTATGCGGCGAGGCAGGTCAAACAGACCGTCGTCGGTACCGGTGCGGCAGAAAAAGCGCAGGTTCAGCATATGGTGCGGTCAATCCTGAAATTACCGGCTAACCCGCAGGCCGATGCCGCCGATGCGCTGGCAATTGCCATAACGCATTGTCATATGAGTCAGAATGCTATCCGGCTCAGCAGTGACAAATTACAGATGGCGCGCGGACGGATGCGATAGACGCCGCAAGTCCATTAGGCTGGATATCCATCCAGCCTTTTTTATGATATAAACATCGCTGCTTTTGACCTGATAAGGAAAATGAACGTGATAGGCAGACTACGAGGCATTATTCTGGAAAAACAGCCCCCTTTGGTGCTGCTTGAAACCAACGGCGTGGGCTATGAAGTGCATATGCCGATGACCTGTTTTTATGAATTGCCGGAACTGGGTCAGGAAGCTATCATCTTCACGCAATTTATCGTCCGTGAAGATGCCCAGTTGCTCTACGGATTTAACGATAAACAAGAGCGCGCGCTGTTCCGCGAGCTGATTAAAGTCAACGGCGTTGGGCCGAAGCTGGCGCTGGCGATTCTGTCAGGCATGTCGGCGCAGCAGTTTGTCAGTGCGGTAGAAAAGGAAGAAATCACCGCATTAATTAAGTTACCTGGCGTCGGTAAGAAAACCGCAGAACGCCTGGTCGTCGAAATGAAAGACCGGTTTAAAGGATTAAACGGTGATCTATTTAACAATCATACTGATATCACGCTACCTGCATCGGCGTCGAAAGTTAAAGAATCTGACGCCGAAGGCGAAGCCGTTGCAGCCCTGATATCCCTCGGATATAAACCACCGGAAGCCAGCCGCATGATCAGCAAGGTGGCCAAACCGGGCGCAGAATCTGAAACGTTGATTAGAGAAGCGCTGCGCGCAGCGCTGTGAGGTAAACGATGATTGAAGCTGACCGCCTGATTTCTTCCGAAGTTTTCAGTGAAGAAGAGGTCATTGACCGTGCGATCCGCCCGAAGTTGCTCAGCGAATACGTTGGACAGCCGCATGTGCGTTCGCAAATGGAAATCTTTATTCAGGCGGCTAAGCAACGCAAAGATGCGCTCGATCACCTGTTGATTTTCGGACCGCCGGGACTGGGTAAAACCACGCTGGCTAACATCGTGGCGAACGAGATGGGCGTGAATTTACGTACCACGTCGGGGCCGGTGCTGGAAAAAGCCGGTGATCTGGCCGCGATGCTGACCAACCTCGAGCCGCATGATGTGCTTTTTATTGATGAAATCCACCGTCTCTCACCGGTCGTCGAAGAAATTCTCTATCCGGCGATGGAAGATTATCAGCTGGATATCATGATTGGGGAAGGTCCTGCGGCACGCTCTATCAAACTCGATTTACCGCCGTTTACCCTGATTGGTGCGACGACCCGCGCCGGTTCCCTGACGTCACCGTTACGTGATCGTTTCGGTATCGTACAGCGTCTGGAGTTCTATCAGGTGGCTGATTTGCAGCACATCGTCGGACGTAGCGCCTCCTGCCTTGGGCTGGAGTTGTCGGAAGAGGGCGCGCATCAGATAGCCCGCCGTTCACGCGGAACGCCGCGTATCGCTAACCGCTTATTACGCCGCGTGCGTGACTTCGCGGAAGTGAAAGGCGACGGTACCATTAATGGTGATGTGGCTAACGGCGCGCTGGATATGCTGGATGTTGATGCCGAAGGTTTCGATTACATGGACCGCAAACTGTTGCTGGCCATTATCGATAAGTTCAGCGGCGGGCCGGTCGGGCTGGATAACTTAGCCGCGGCGATTGGCGAAGAGCGCGAGACGATTGAAGACGTCATCGAACCCTTCCTGATCCAGCAGGGATTTATTCAGCGCACACCGCGCGGGCGTATGGCGACCAATCATGCGTATAAGCATTTCGGTATTGCCAGAGAATCTGAGTAACAGATCTCCTGAGCATAAAAAACGGACGCCCTGAGCGTCCGTTTTGCTTTCCCTCATCAGGTATTAACGACTAACTTCACAGCGGCTGACCATCCGCCAGTTACGTGGCAACTCGCGTACTTCACCCGCCAGAATCACCTTTCCTGTTGCATGAATATCGGCGCTTGAAGAGCCCACCTGAACTTCAACAGAACCCGGTTCGACGATGCGCTTACCGGCGTGACTGGTGAAATTCAGCATGTCGGTCGGAATGCTGAAACTGAGCGTCGCAGTTTGTCCGGCATCCAGTTCAACGCGTTCAAAGGCTTTGAGTTCCTGCACCGGACGCACCATTGACGCCACGCAATCACGCAGATAAACCTGCACCACGTCGCTGCCTGTCTGACTGCCGGTGTTGGTCACCTGAATCTGTACTGAAATATCTCCGTTTTCGATGGCGACCGGCTGCTGATTCAGTTGTAAATCATGATAGCGGAACGTGGTGCCGCTTAGTCCGTAGCCAAACGGGTATTTTGCGCCAAAGTGGAAGGCGATCGGCGTGCCGCCACTTTTCAGTTTGTGATTGTAGTAATACGGCATCGCGCCGGCGCTTTTCGGTACGGAAACCACCAGCCGCCCGGACGGTGCTTCTTTGCCGCTGACGATATCGGCAATTGCACGTCCTCCTTCCTGACCGGGCGCAAATGCCATCAGGAACCCGGCGACTTTTTCCTCCAGTCCGCCAAGGGAATACGGACGACCGCCGGTCATTATCACAATGGTCGGTTTGCCGGTTGCTATCACGGCTTCCAGCAACTGCTGCTGAACGCCCGGCAGTTGCAGACTGTCAGTATCAGAGCCTTCGCCGACAGTACCGCTCTGGAATAAACCGGCCAGATCGCCGACAAACACCAGTGCGACGTCACTTTCCTGCGCCAGTTTTACGGCCTGCGGGATCAGCGCGGTGCTTTGAGACACCGGCGAGCTTTGCATGGGTGTTGCGGCATCGCCGGGGAATACCGGCGCACCTGCCGTACGTTTTTCGAGAATATGGCAACCTTTGGTATAACGGATATTTTGCTCGCCGTAGGCGTCACGCAAGGCCTGTAATGGCGTAATGATCTGTTCCGTCTGCGCTTCCATTTCGCTGATGATCAGATGCACCGGGAAACTGTAACCGCTGAGCAACGCCAGCGGATCATCTGCCGTCGGGCCGATCACCGCGATTTTTTGGCCGGATGTGGGTTTCAGCGGCAGGATGCCATTATTTTCCAGCAGAGTGATTGAGCGGACCGCGGCTTTCCAGGCCAGTTCCCGCGTGGCAGGTTGCTGAAGCTGCGGCTCAGGCTCAATGGCGTAAGGCTGTTCAAACAGGCCAAGGCGAAATTTTTCAGTCAGCACGCGTGCGACAATTTCGTCAATTTTCGCCATATCAATCAGGCCACGCGAAACGGCATCCGCCAGATGTTGTGCGCAGTCGCCTTTCGGTAATTCAATATCCAGACCCGCATTGAACGACAGCGCGGCGGATTCGGCATCGTCATGGCTGACGCCGTGATGCTGATGCAGCAGGCTGACACCACCGTAATCGGCAACAATCAGACCGTCGAACCCCCATTGTTCACGCAAGATTTCGGTCAGCAGGAAGTGATCGCTGTGGCAAGGCTGACCATCAATGTCGTGATATGCCGGCATCACCGAACCGGCATTCGCCAGCTTCACCGCCATCTCAAACGGCAGCAGGAAAGTGTCATTCAGCTCGCGAAAACCAAGATGAACCGGCGCATGGTTTCGCGCCCCTTCGCTGAAAGAGTGCCCGACATAATGTTTCAGCGTGGCCAGCAGGTCCCGCGCTTCGCCCTGTAATCCGCGCACGTAAGCGGTCGCCATCACGCCGACCAGATACGGGTCTTCACCAAAGGTTTCCTCGGTACGTCCCCAGCGCACATCGCGCGACACATCCAGAACCGGTGCCAGTCCCTGATGACAACCAACGCTTTGTGCTTCCTGACGGATAGCACCTGCAATTTGCTCCATCAGTTGCGGATCCCACGTTGAGGCGTAGCTCAGGGACGAGGGAAACAGTGTGGCGTCTTTGCACAATAAGCCGACCAGACATTCTTCGTGGAACATCGCCGGAATACCCAGCCGGGTGTCTTCTACCAGCGTTTTTTGCAGCCGGTTCAGCGCCTGTACGCCTTCTGCCGGGCTGACCACGTGCGTGCCGAGCGGACGGGTGATTTGCCCTGCGCCAGATGCCAGTTGCTGTTCCAGCGCCTGACTCTGTTTGTGACCGGAAAAATCATCGCTCAGATCGGTACGTTCTTTGTGATTGCCGTTGCTGTCGAGGATCAACCAGAACGCATGCATCTGAGCGAATTTTTCCTCCGGCGTCATGCGTGCCAGAAGATCGGCGACGCGGCGGGCAACGGGCTGTGAAGCATCCTGATAAAGATAAGTCATCTTACATCTCCTTGATTAATCAAAGGGCGCGAACCGCTGAGCACGGGGTCATCGTCGCCCCCGAAAGAACGTCGCGTTGCGAGGGATGAGGCGATAGTTTGCATGGTGCGGCTGTTGAGTTTGTAGGTAAAAAGCAGCGCGGCCATCAGCAGGAATAACGCACAGGGCACCAGTGTGAACAGTGAATTGATGGTCAACATCACCGAAGCACTTTGCGTGGCGCCGTTTGGCAGGTAACCGACCATACCAAGCACCCAGCCGACGATGGCACCGCCCAGTGCCAGCCCGAATTTGATGGCAAACAGCGCAGTGGAGAATACCAGCCCGTCAAGCCGGCGGCCGGTGCGGGATTCTTCGTGATCCACAACGTCGGAGAACATCGTCCATTGCAGCGGCGTGGTCAGGTTTTGGATAAAACTGAACACAAGATTGAGGGCGAAAATAAGACTGACGGAAGGGGAGGGAATAAAGAAAATCGCTGCATTACACATCACAAAAGTCAGAATTGTCCATTGATAGGATTTAATCCGGTCGAATTTACCCAGTATTTTCTCAGACAATAGTGCGCCAAATAACGAGGCGATCATGCCAAAAACAATAAAATTAAAAATCAGATCCGGGCGGCCTAGCACATATTTCACATAATACATGGTGGCGGAACCACGGATAACGACGGCACATAATAGTAAGATATTAAAAATAAAAACAATGCGCCATTGTGAGTTATTCCACAGTAATTTCAGGTCGCTCAGCATTGAACCGGAGGTGTCATTGCGCGGTTGATAACGCTCACGCGTCAGTGCGAAACAACAGAAAAATAATACGATACCGAGCAAACCCATCAGGCTCATGGCATAGAAATAGCCTTTCTGCGGGTTACCTGCGCCGAGTTTTGCCACCAGCGGCAGGGCGATCACTGTCACCACCAGACCCCCGACAAATGACAGTCCGAAGCGCCACGACTGCAGCGAATGGCGTTCGCGCGGGTCGAGTGTTAACGCCCCCGGCATGGCACAATACGGCACATTGATGGCGGAATACACCAGGCTGAGTAATGTATAAGTGACTGCTGCATAAATAATTTTACCGGTCGGTGATATGTCTGGTACATAAAATGTGATCAGGCAACAGACCCCAAACGGTATTGCAAACCACAGCAGCCACGGACGGAATTTCCCGTAGCGTGTTGTGGTGCGATCAACCAGCGCACCGATGCAGGGATCTACGCAGGCATCCACGGCGCGTACCACTAAAAATAGTGTGCCCATGATCGCGGCGGGTAAACCAAAAACATCCGTGTAGAAATAAGCGAGAAATAAAGTCGCAGTTTGCCAGACCAGCGCACTGGCCATATCGCCGAGTCCGTAGCCAATCTTATCTTTTACTGAAAGAACCGGAGTGATCACCATTATTTGTTACCTGCTTTCTGTAAGGAGAGATAACCGACGGAAAATAATTCATGTCTTTAACGGAAAAAAAGATAAACAGCCTGGGAAGTAAAATGGTGCCAAAAGTATTGTGAATAGAACTCAGGTAAACAATTGAGGAAATGAATATGCAATTTACGTTTTTTGATTTTGTTTTTTATTTGTGAACGGGATCAAACTGACGGTGGTGTTTGCTTCATCGGCGCGGGGATCCGGACTGGCAAAGGCCCGCGTTGAGCGGGATGCCATCTCCGTTGAATGGGCTGAGACAGGGGGGTTATCACTCTTCCCGCCAGCGGAAATAACCGGTCACTGCTTTTAATGCGGCGGGCAACTGGCGGTGGCCGGGGTAATAGAGAAAGAATCCGGGAAAGGTGACCGACCAGTCTTCAAGCACCCGGATCAGCTTACCTTCCGCCACCAGCGCATCATGTTCAGCACTCTGCGCGCTGTACACCAGCCCGATTCCATCGAGCGCAATGCGGGTCATCATGCTGACGCTGTCGACCACCAGCGGCCCGCTGACGGGCACGGTAATCTGTCGCCCATTTTTTTCGAACTCCCAGCGGTACAGCGAACCGCTGGCAATTTCCCGACGCCCAATGCAGGCATGGTTTTTCAAATCGGCAGGCGTTTGTGGTTGCGGGCAGCGGGCGAAATAATCCGGCGAACCGTACACCGCAGAGTGAAAATCGGCGGTCAGGCGTACCGCACTCATGTCCTGCTGAACATCGCCCCGGATGCGTACGCCTGCATCAAACCCCTCACTGATGATGTCCACGAAACCGTCATTGGTGGCAAGTTCCAGCGTGATATCCGGGAACGCCTGACAAAATTTGGGCAACTGCGGCAGGAAAACCATGTCAGCAGCGATGCGTGGCGTATTAATACGCACCGTGCCTTTGGGTATCCCCCTCAAAGCGTTCACTTTCTCCATCGCATCAGAGATGACTGATAATGCCGGCACCACTTCCGCCAGCAATGCGTAACCCGCTTCGGTGGGCGATACCTGCCGCGTTGTGCGGTTAAGCAATCTGACGCCCAGACGCTCTTCCAGCGAACGTAAGGAATGGCTCAGCGTTGAAGCGGTTAAATTCAGCCGCGCCGCGGCTTTGCGGAAACTCTTCTCTTCCGCTACGGCGACAAATGCTCTCAGTTCTCCGAATTCGTGGGTGCGCATCAGTTTCCTATTGATGAATAAAAGCCAGTAAAGCATGCGATATAACATGGCTTATTCACAACAATCAATGCGCTTATAGTCAGGCCTCGGTTTGGGAAATTCATCAACGGGGAAAAATATGTCGCAAACATTACGGTTACAGGGGCGGGTTGCGCTGGTCACGGGCGGTGGCTCAGGCATCGGGCGGGCGGCCGCACTGGCGTTTTCACGCGATGGTGCGAAAGTCGTGGTGGCAGGAAGACGGGAAACGGCGCTCCAGGAAACGGTGATGATGATCCGTGAACGGGGCGGTGATGCCCTGGCGGTGCCGACCGATGTGTCAGACAGCGCACAGGTCCGGCATCTTATTGCCGCGACGCTGGCGCATTACGGGCGACTGGACGCCGCGTTTAATAATGCGGGTGTGGAAGGTTTTGCGCCAGTCAGTGACATGACAGAAGCGGAATTTGACCGGGTGATTGCCACCAATCTGAAAGGCGTCTGGCTGTCAGTGAAATATCAGCTGGCAGCCATGACCGCCGCAGGGCGTGGCGGCGCGATTGTGAATACCTCTTCCTGGCTGGCGCACGGAGCCAGTATTGGCTCTGCTGCGTATTCCGCCAGCAAAGGCGGGCTTGACGCGATGATTCGCGCTATAGCGCTGGAAACCGGTGCGCAGAATATCCGCATCAATAACGTTAATCCCGGCATTATCGATACCCCGATGGCGCGGCGGATGGGCGCAAATGAAGAAACGCTGATCCCTTTTGTGCGCCTGACACCCGCAGGGCGCGTGGGCGAACCGGCAGATGTCGCGGACGTTGTGGCGTGGTTGTGCAGTGATGAAGCGCGATTTGTGACCGGTCAGAATCTGCTGGTCGATGGCGGATTTACGGTGGCGGGGCTGCGTTAGTCAGGACAAAAAAGACCGAGGCTCAGGGACGGGCGTCAGTCTGCACAAAGTCTGAAGCCGATCACAGTTTCATCATCCGGCGGATATTACGACTTGTTTCTGTTTCCGATTCGCCAGAGAATCCGGTTCAGAAAGCAGGATTGTTACTGTCTGACAGGCAAAACCTAAACTTCTCGTTTCTTCGTGTATGACGAAGAGACCGGACGTTTAGGTTTTTTTTTGGCCTGAATTCAGGGGCCGGCCGCCCCTTTGCAACGCAACGGCAATGTCGTGCACGACGCCCTTACTCTGATGAGATGACACTATGGAATACAGAACATTAGCCGACGAAATTCTCCGCGGAGTGGGCGGAAAGGAAAACGTCAACAGTGTGGTGCATTGTGCCACCCGTTTACGCTTCAAGCTAAAAGATACAAGCAAAGCCGATGCTGCCGGGCTGAAAGAAAATCCGGGCGTGATCATGGTGGTCGAGAGCGGTGGTCAGTTTCAGGTGGTGATTGGCAATCACGTCGGTGCCGTCTATGAAGCGCTGGTGAAAGGCAGCGCGCTTTCAGACGGCAGCGATGACGACAGGGGTGATAACGGCAGTGTGTTTGCCCGTGCCATTGATGTCATTTCCGGCATATTCACGCCGTTTATCGGCATTATGGCGGCATCGGGGATCCTCAAAGGTTTTCTGGCACTGGCGCTGGCCTGTGGCTGGATGGTGCCGGAAAGCGGTACCTATAAAGTCTGGTTCGCCGCCAGCGACGCTATGTTTTATTTCTTCCCGCTGGTGATCGGTTATACCGCCGGTAAAAAATTCGGCGGTAATCCGTTTGTGACCATGATGATTGGCGGCGCGATGGTGCACCCGCTGATGATCGCCGCATTTGATGTGCAGCAGTCCGGCGCGCACAGCGAGCATTTCTTAGGCATCCCGCTGGTCTTTATCAATTATACCTCTTCGGTCATTCCGGTGATTCTGGCCGCGTGGGCATCAAGCTGGCTGGAAAAGCAGTCGATGAAAATTTTACCCGGCGCGCTGCGTAACTTCATCACACCGCTGATCTGCCTGATGGTGATTGTGCCGCTGACATTCCTGGTTATCGGGCCGGTCGCGACCTGGGCCAGTCAGCAACTGGCCCATGGCTACCAGTTTGTTTATCACGTCAGCCCGATGGTCGCCGGTGCCTTTATGGGCGCACTGTGGCAGGTCTGTGTGATCTTCGGTCTGCACTGGGGGCTGGTGCCGTTGATGATCAACAACTTCAGCGTGCTCGGCCATGACACCATGCTTCCGCTGTTGCTGCCTGCGGTGATGGGACAGGTTGGTGCGGTCGCGGGTGTGATGCTGCGGAGCAAAGATGCCCGTACCCGAGCATTGTCAGGGTCGGCGATCAGCGCCGGGATTTTCGGTATCACGGAACCGGCGGTGTATGGCATCACCCTGCCGCATCGGCGTCCTTTTATTTTTGGCTGCGTCGGCGGTGCGCTCGGCGCTGCGGTGCTCGGTTACTTCCAGACCACGGCGTATTCCTTCGGTTTCCCCAGTGTCTTCACGTTTACCCAGATTATTCCGCCCACTGGTTTTGATAAAACGGTGACCGCCGGGATTGCCGGCACCCTGATTGCGCTGTTGTTTGCCGCACTGGCGACTTATTTCTTCGGTGTAAAACAAGAAGCGGTCGCGCCGGAAGTCAGCGAAAAGGCTCAGGCCGATGCGTTACAGGCGCCGCGCGGCAAAACGCTGATTGCCAGCCCGATGATCGGACCGTGTATCGCACTCGACACAGTGAAAGATCCGACATTCGCCAGCGGCCTGCTGGGTAAAGGTGTGGCTATTGTGCCTGTCGCCGGAAGGGTGGTCTCACCGGTGAACGGCACCGTGGTTTCACTGTTCAAAACCCATCACGCCATCGGAATTGAATCGGAGGACGGCGCAGAAATTCTGATCCACGTCGGCATCGATACGGTGAAGCTGGACGGCAAATTCTTTACACCACACGTCGCGGTTGATGCGGTGGTGAAGCAGGGAGATCTGTTACTGGCGTTCGATATACAGGGCATTACGGAGGCGGGATACGACCTGACAACGCCGGTGCTTGTCACCAACAGCGACGATTATCTCGACGTCATTCCGGCCTGTGTCGGACAGGACGCCAGCGAACAAACCCTTTTACTGACTTTATTACGCTAACGAACAGAGCCAGGAGGTTCATATGAACAAGCCATTTCCAAACGGATTCTTATGGGGCGGAGCCGTTGCCGCTAATCAGGTGGAAGGTGCGTACCTGACCGACGGTAAAGGCTTATCCACATCGGATCTGCAACCGCAGGGTGTTTTCGGCCCGGTGCAGGAACGCACGGAAGGGGATTTCGGCGTGAAAGATGTCGCCATCGATTTCTACCACCGTTATCCGCAAGATATGAAATTGTTCGCTGAAATGGGTTTTACCGTTCTGCGTACCTCAATCGCCTGGACGCGTATCTTCCCTCAGGGGGATGAATCGCAGCCGAACGAAGCGGGTCTGGCATTCTACGACCGACTGTTTGATGAGATGGCAAAATACGGTATTACACCGCTGGTGACGCTTTCCCATTACGAAATGCCGTACGGCATCGTAAAAAAACACGGTGGCTGGGGCAGCCGCGATACCATCGGTTTCTTTGAAAATTACGCCCGCACGGTGTTCAGCCGTTATAAAGATAAAGTCAAACACTGGCTGACCTTTAACGAAATCAATATGTCGCTGCATGCGCCGTTCACCGGCGTTGGATTGCCGGAAGACAGCAGCAAACAGGACATCTATCAGGCCATTCACCATCAGCTGGTTGCCAGTGCCAAAGCGGTAAAAGCCTGTCACGAGATCATTCCTGACGGCAAAATCGGCAATATGCTGCTTGGCGGCATGTTATATCCGCTGACCTGCAAACCGGCCGATATGATGGAAACCTTGCAGCAAAACCGCGACTGGTTATTCTTCGGCGATGTGCAGGTGCGCGGCGCGTATCCGGCCTATATGCAACGATTCTTTAAAGACCGCGGCATGGAAATTAATATTACTTCTGAAGATAAAGCTGCGTTGAAAGAAACCGTCGACTTTATCTCATTCAGTTATTACATGACCGGTTGTGTCACCACGGATGAAGAACAAAATATTAAAGCGCGTGCCAATATATTAAATATGGTGCCGAACCCGCATCTGCAAAGTTCTGAATGGGGATGGCAGATTGACCCGGAAGGGTTGCGCTTCTTAATGAATGAGCTTTATGACCGTTATCAGAAACCGCTATTTATTGTGGAAAACGGTTTGGGTGCGCGGGATAAAGTCGAAGCTGACGGCAGCATTAATGATGATTACCGCATTCAGTACATCAATGACCATCTGGTTCAGGTGCGTGAAGCCATTGAAGACGGCGTGGAAGTGATGGGTTACACCAGCTGGGGACCGATTGATCTGGTCAGCGCCTCGAAAGCGGAATTCTCCAAGCGTTATGGTTATATCTATGTAGACCGCGACGATCAGGGCAATGGCACGCTGGAGCGCCGCCGTAAGAAAAGTTTCTTCTGGTATCAGGAAGTGATTAATTCAAACGGTGCGTCATTAACATCCTGATCTGATCCTGTCTGTAGGGACTTAAGGCGATCGTCACGTTTTGAGGGCAAAATTTACGTCTGACTGAGGATCGGATCTGGTAAAATCATCAGGCAGATCCCAAGACTGCGGCAGACAAAACCTGATCATCCATACGGACGATCAGGTTTTTCTTTTCAGGGAGTTACAATGAAAATCGCCAAAATACTCAATAATAATGTGGTGGTTGTCGTCAGCGGGCAGCAACGCGAACAGGTGGTGATGGGACGCGGGCTGGCGTTTATGAAGAAAGCCGGGGATGAGCTGGATGAAAGCAAAATCGAGAAAATTTTTGCCCTGCAGAATGACGAACTGGTCGCGCATCTGACGGAGTTGCTGTCGCATATTCCGATGGAAGTGATGACCACCTGTGATCAGATTATTTCGCTGGCGCGGGGACGGCTGGGGAAATTACAGGAAAATCTGTATATCGCGCTGACCGATCACTGCAATTTTGCCATCGAACGGCAGAAGAAGGGCGTGCCGATCAGCAATGCCTTGCTGTGGGAAACCCGCCGTCTGTATCCGAAAGAATATGCCCTCGGGCTGGAAGCGCTGGATATCATCGATTCGCGCCTCGGCGTGCGATTGCCGGTGGATGAAGCCGGTTTTATTGCCCTGCATCTGGTCAATGCGCAGCTCAACGGCGAAATGCCGGAAGTGGCGCAGATTACCCGCGTGATGCAGGAAATCCTCAATCTGGTGAAATACCAGCTGCGTATTGAATACGACGAGGAGTCGCTGAGCTACCAGCGCTTCGTCACCCATCTTAAATTCTTCGCCCAGCGGATGCTCAGCCGCACGGTGGTAGCCGACGATGACATGAGCCTGCACGTGGCGGTAAAAGAAAATTACCCACAGGCGTGGCTGTGCGCGGAAAAAATCGGCGATTATCTGGCCGCGCAATATCAGCGCGAACTGACCACGGAAGAAATTATGTATCTCTCCATTAATATCGAACGGGTGAGAAAAGAGTGTCTGCCGAAAGAATCGTCCTGAGCGCACGCAAGCGCAAAATTTGCTGCGCGAAATATGACTGTTCACAATTTTTAATGACGGTTTTTTTTGCCACGGTTAGTGAGAACAGGTAGCATCCTTCGCCGTTATTGCACCAAAACAGTTCCGGCTAAAAAAACTACAGTGGGTAAACCCCATAAACGGCGAGGCTTGCAATCGTTTGCTTGCAGCACCCGGCGTCAGGTGAAGGTTATTTTGGAGAACAACTCATAATGAAGTCTCATAAAAAAACGGCAGAGGCGAAGCACGCGGCTAAACGGCGCTGGCTGGACTCTCACGATCATGGTTATCACAAGAGTATGGGCAACCGTCAGGTTCAGATGATTGCCATTGGTGGTTCTATCGGTACCGGTCTGTTTCTCGGCGCGGGTGCGCGTTTACAGATGGCGGGTCCGGCGCTGGCTATCGTGTATGCGGTGTGTGGTATTTTCTCATTCTTTATCCTGCGTGCACTGGGCGAACTGGTTTTACACCGTCCGACCAGTGGCAGCTTTGTATCCTATGCCCGTGAATTCCTGGGTGAAAAAGCGTCTTACGTAGCAGGCTGGATGTACTTCCTGAACTGGGCGATGACCGGCATTGTCGATATCACCGCAGTGGCTCTGTACATGCACTACTGGGGAACCTTCGGTGATGTTCCGCAATGGATGTTTGCGTTGGGCGCACTGGCGATAGTGGCAACCATGAACATGATCGGCGTGAAGTGGTTCGCTGAGATGGAATTCTGGTTTGCGCTGATCAAAGTGGCGGCGATTGCTATCTTCCTGGTGGTTGGCGTGGTGTTCCTCGGCACCGGCAAACAACTGGACGGTAACACCACCGGTCTGCATCTGATCACCGACAACGGCGGTATTTTCCCGCACGGTTTGTTACCGGCGCTGGTTCTGGTGCAGGGCGTGGTCTTTGCGTTCGCGGCCATTGAGCTGGTCGGTACGGCGGCGGGCGAAACCAAAGATCCTGAGAAAGTGCTGCCGAAAGCCATTAACAGCGTGATCTGGCGTATCGCTTTGTTCTACGTCGGCTCCGTGGTGTTACTGGTGCTGTTGCTGCCGTGGAATGCCTATCAGGCGGGCCAAAGTCCGTTTGTCACCTTCTTCAGCAAGCTGGGCGTGCCTTACATCGGTACCATCATGAATATCGTGGTTCTGACCGCAGCGCTGTCGAGCCTCAACTCCGGCTTGTATTCCACCGGTCGTATTCTGCGTTCCCTGTCGATGGGCGGTTCAGCACCGAAATTCATGTCGAAGATGAGTGCGCAGCAGGTGCCGTACGCCGGTATTCTGGTCACTGTCGGCATTTATGTGATCGGTGTAGTGCTCAACTATTACGTGCCTTCGCAGGTGTTTGAGATTGTCCTGAACGTCGCCTCACTCGGCATCCTCAGTTCATGGGCTTTCATCATCGTCTGTCAGATGAAACTGCGTACTGCAATCAAAGAAGGTCGTGCGAAAGACGTTTCCTTCAAAATGCCGTGGGCACCGGTGACCTCGTGGCTGACGCTGGCCTTCCTGGCGGGCGTTCTGATCCTGATGGCGTTTGACTACCCGAACGGCACCTACACGGTGGCGACCATTCCGGTGCTGATCATCCTGCTGGTACTGGGCTGGATAGGTCTGCGCAAACGTGCTGCTGAAGTGCATGCCGAACAGGCTGCGCAGGAAGAAGCGCATCAGGAAAGTATTGAAGCGAAGTAATTCGTTTCGCAGATTCCAGCAAAGGGCTGCCGTCATGGCGGCCCTTTTTCATTCCTGCCCGTAAAAAATCTGAAACAGCCACAATGTCTCTTTCCTTTGACTAGGCTTATTCTTTTATGAGGAGAGGCAAACCTATGTTGAAGATTGTTTTACAAATATTTTCCAGCCCGGAAAAATTTCTCGGACTGTTCAGTGCCGCAGACATGGAAAATACGCTGGAAGAGGGCGAGCGTATTCTGATTGATGAAAACGGTACGGCATCAGTCAATCCGGCTAATCAGGAGATGCAGCAAGACTTTGCCCGCCACGTCAAACGCATGAGCGTGCTGTAATGGCGACAGCCGTTTTCATGGTGTTAATGGTCTGCGGCTACTGGTATACCACCCGCGACATTTCATCGCGCTTCAAACTTAAACGCACCTTTGGCTGGGACGTCTATTTTCTGGTGGCGCTGTATGGCTGTATTTTTGTCCTGCAGGGCGTACTGGTCATAGCACTGCTATATCTGGCGCTGTGGGGGATTTCCGGTGTCATCAACTGGCTGCCCGCCTTGCCGCATTTGCATCAGGATGTGCACTACCAGCGTGATTTCATTAACTGGAGTTTCTTAGGCATTCAGGCACCGGTGGTGATTATGCTTGCCGTCTCCGTGATGCTGTGTCTGGTCCGCACTACCTGGTCACCGGGCTTGCGCCTTAATACTGCCGGACGCAGAGAGTTATACAAACAACTTACCCGCGCCAACGGCGTGGAAGGGCTGTTGTATCAGTGTATGGAAGAGGGCGATATGGTATTCATCACCCTGCAGTCGCGGCGTGTTTATATCGGCATGGTGCATACCGCAAGGTGTGAAACAAGTTCGTCGGACAATGTGGTCGTGATCCCGATGGTCAGCGGTTATCGCGATAAAGACACACTGGAGCTGCGCGTTGAGCATAATTATGCCCGCTATTATCAGGAACATGGCATCACGCCGGTGTCAGATCCGGTGAGCGCGCTGAAGTTTCGTAAGGTGATTTTACTGAGCCAGATAGAAACGCTGTCGCTGTTTGACCCGTCAAGTGCCTGTGCGTTCGAGAAGCTTATTCCGCTGGTTGAAGAAGAAATGGCCCGGAAAATTGGTGAGAAGGACGCCTGAAATAAGGCGTCCTGCATGCATTACACGATAGTGAAGCTGAAATCACTCAGACCTTCGATGCCGCCGGTGATCACATCACCGCGCACTACCGGACCCACACCTGCTGGCGTACCGGTATAGATCAGATCACCGGGCTTGAGTTCAACCGCCTGAGAGAGATAGCTGATGACGTCCGCTACCTGCCAGATCTGGTCGCTCAAATCACCGCGCTGACGTTTTTCACCGTTCACATCGAGCCAGATTTTACCGGCAGCCGGATGACCTGTCTGACTCACGGGTTGCAGCGGATTCGCCGGTGCGGAATCATCAAACCCTTTGGCGAAGTCCCACGGACGTCCCAGTTTCTTGGCCTGCGCCTGAATATCACGACGGGTTAAATCCACGCCCACGGTATAACCCCAGACGTGTGACAGCGCCTCTTCAGCGGCAATATCTTTACCGCCTCTGGCAATCGCAACGACCAGTTCTACTTCATAATGCAGATCGTCGGTCAGCGTCGGGTACGGCACATTGCCGCTGGCGGGAACCACGGCATCAGCCGGTTTGCCAAAAAAGAAAGGCGGTTCGCGGTCAGGGTCATGACCCATCTCACGGGCGTGCTCGGAATAGTTACGGCCAACACAATACACGCGGCGCAACGGAAAGCGGGCGCTCTGGCCTTCGACGGCGAGAGACGGAACTTCGGGTGCAGCAATTACATATTCAGTCATCGTATTCACTTCACAAAGTTATCGAATTAACATATTTGCAAAGCGAATCAACATTGACCAGTAAATTTATGTTACTGGTCAATGTGTCACTGTCAGGCCTTGTAACGCGGTGCGGCGTGAGCCTGCAGGAAGTTCGGTACCATTGCACTGCGCAGGGCATCAAATTCATCCCATTGTTTTTCGTCCTGCAATGGTGGAATGGTGATTTTTTCTTTGCGGTCAAAGCCCAGCAAGGCGGCATCCACCAGTTCACCCACTTCCATTACACCCGGCACTTCATCGATATTTTTGCCCGAACGTTCCCAGATTTCCGTTCGTGTTGCGGCAGGCAGCACCGCCTGAACGTACAGACCGCGCTCGGCCATTTCAAATTGCAGCGTCTGGCTGAAAGTCAGCACAAAGGCTTTGGTGGCGGAATACACCGCAGATTGCAGTTCCGGCGTCAGCGCCATTACCGAGGCGATATTAATAATCGCCCCGTCTTTATGCTTGATCAGACCGTCGAAGGCCACGCGGGAAAGACGCGCCACCGAGGTGACGTTCAGCGTAATCAGATTCCCGATGGCGTCGGCATCGCTGTTTTCAAAACCGGCTTTCAGCGAAGCCCCGGCGTTATTGATCAGCAGGGAAATCTGCGGTGTTGCACGGATAAAATCCTCCACGCGTGCCAGATCTTCGCTGCGGGTTAAGTCAGCGGGTAACACGGTGATTTTTACGCCGGTTTCATCCTGCAGGCGTTCAGCCAGTGTTTTCAGGCGCGTTGCATCACGGGCAACCAGCACTAAATCATAACCGCGTTTCGCCAGACGGTCGGCGTAAGTGGCCCCGATGCCGCTTGATGCACCGGTGATTAAGGCCACGGACTGAGTGCGAATTGTATCTGACATAGTAGAACCTCGGTGTTGGATAGGGTGGTTTAATAATAAAACCAGATGATTTTTAGCATCGGTGGTTTTATAATGCAACCAGATTCTTTAAGCAGGAGGTGCCATGAAACGAACCCGTCTGGAAAACACGCCTTGTCCGGCTGGCCGTGCGTTGGATTTAATCGGCGACTGGTGGACGTTGCTGATTGTCCGCGATGCGATGTACGGCCTCTCACGATTCAGTGAATTTCAGCGCAGTCTGGGGGCGGCGAAGAACATTCTCAGTTCCCGCCTGAAAGCGCTGGTTGCCGAAGGCATTATGAAGATTGAACCGGCGGCAGATGGTTCGGCGTATCAGGATTACGTGCTGACGGAAAAAGGGCTGGCGCTGCAACCGGTGCTGGTCGCGCTGGGGCAGTGGGGAAGTGAATATTTGTTTGAAGCTGGCGAAGCCTGCACGCAACTGGTAGATATCGAAAATCGCCAGCCGCTGCGTAAGCTGGAAATCCATGCGCAGGACGGGCGGGTGCTGGAAAGCCGGGATATAAAGGCGATTATTCCTGAATCTTGATCGAGAATTCGGTCGACTCCCTCCCCTGCGAAGGGGGGGTTGGGGTGGGGTATTAAAGTTAAATCAATAAGTTGAAGTTTACTTAAAAGAGGTGTCAGCCCTTAAAACCCCCTCCCGGCCTCCCCCTTCGCAGGGGGAGGAGCACGGTTACCGCGCAATCCTCTCGTGCCAGTATTTCGTGAATTCCTCTTCGCCGTTCAGGCTGACCACCATATCGCCGCTGACGATAAAGTGTGTCAGGTCGCTGCGCAATTCGAGGGTGATTTCTGCTTCCATCCACCAGCCTTCACGTCCCATCTTCATGGTCTGCGTCAGCAGATAGCGCGCGGATAACGGATCACTGTTACTGACCGTCAGCTCGCGCCGCAGATTGTGGTCGACCGTCGTGTCGATATCATCGAAGCGGTAAACGCCTTCACCGAAAACGCCACCCACGCCGTTGGTCACGCTGGTCCAGCTGTCGGTGAGGAAATCGTAAGTGATGTTGCGATCCACGCGCCCTGGCGACAGCACAGTTTGCGGTGTCAGCGGCGCGCTTTGTGGCTCAGCAATCGGGCCGTCGATGGATACCGGCTGTTCGCACACCGGCAGGCTGAGCTGCGCACTGTGCAAATCCAGCGTCAACGTGGCGACCTCCGCCATCGGCCAGATCATCGGCCAGAAGGTGGTCGCCAGCGAGAGTCGAATCCGGTGACCGGTGGCAAAGCGGTGTGCGATACCATCCAGTTGTACCGGTACTTTGACTTTCTGACCGGGGATAAGCGGCACAGATTGATCATGGCCGTGCAGATGCGACAGATTCAGCCAGCCGTGCGTGACACGGTTTAACGAACCGTCCGGTGCAACGTCAGAAAGCCGGACGTACAACATCGCAGCCGGTTTATCGCTGCTCAGTTCGACGGTAAATTCCGGGAAGCCAAAAATGGTCAGCGGCTCGGCCAGCGGTTCGCCATCAAAGATTTCTGCCATGCCGTCATCGACACGCTGATCCGGCGGCATTTCGCCGGGCACACCGGCACCCATCCATTCGCCGGCCATCAGACCGTGATTCTGCGGTGAACAGATGTTGATAACGCCTGCGTCAACGTCCGGCTGAGTATTGAGCTGGCCTCGTGTGAGCCAGCGCGGGATGTGATTGATATTGCTGGCGGTGCCGCGATCAAATCCCACCCATTCACCACGGCTGACCGGACGCATCGCCGAGGGCGGCTGGCTGTCCTGCAACCAGGTCTGGATCATCGGGCCTGCCATCGCGCCGTTGTCTTCGCCTTTCAGCCAGTGATCCCACCAGCGTACCGCTTCCTGCAGGAAACCGATCGCCGGTTCCGGCGTGCCGTCCTGCGGATAAATATGCGCCCACGGACCGAGAATGGCGCGGCGTGGCACTTTCAGATTGTCCATCAGGCGGAACACTGCGTTGCTGTAGGCATCTGCCCAGCCGCCGATGGCCATCACCGGACACTGAATGGCGGACCAGTCTTCGCACACCGAACCATGCTGCCAGTATGCGTCGCGCAGCGGATGTTCCATCCACAATGCCGGGAAGAATGGCATGTTTTCCAGACGGTTCAGCCAGTCTTTGTACCACCTTTCACCGACCAGTGCGGGGTCGGAAGGTCGGCTCTGGTACGCCAGCATAATGCCGCCCCACCAGAGATTGTCATTAAGCAGGCAGCCGCCTTTGTAGTGAATATCGTCGCGGTAACGGTCATCCGTTGAACACACGGTGATGATGGCTTTCAGCGCGGCAGGGCGGCGGGCGGCAACCTGCAAACCGTTAAATCCGCCCCAGGATTTCCCCATCATGCCGACGTTGCCGCTGCACCAGGGTTGTTCGGTGATCCACTCAATCACTTCCAGCGCATCGTCCTGTTCCTGCAACAGATATTCATCCGCCAGCAGTCCGTCGGATTCGCCGCTGCCGCGCATATCCACGCGCACCACGGCGTAGCCGTTACCGGCGAAAAAGCCGTGCATCGGTTCATCTCGGGTGCGGGTGCCGTCGCGTTTGCGGTAAGGAATGTATTCGAGAATGGCCGGAACCGGCTGGTGTTCAGCGTCATCCGGCAACCACAGGCGGGCAGCGAGACGTGTGCCGTCACTCAGCGGGATCCACAGATGTTCGGTCACGGTGACGGCGTGAGGGAATTCAGTCACGATGCGTTTGGTGCTCATAAAACTCCTGTCGAAGAAATGGCTGCCGCAGGAAGCGCCGTGCCGCGCAGGGCGAGAACCTCGTCCAGCCAGCTGGTGCGCATTTCCGGTACGGAGGTCAGCAGTTTTTCAGTGTAGCTGTGCATTGGCGCGCTGAAGACCACGTGGGTATCGCCGCTGGCGACCACCTGACCCTGATACATCACCGCCACCTGATGGGCGATCCGTTTTACCGTGCCCAGATCATGCGTGATAAACAGATACGACAGCCCGAGCTGTTGCTGTAAGCGGCGCAGCAGATTCAACACTTCTTCCGCTACCAGCGGATCGAGCGCCGACGTGGCTTCATCGCAGATAATCAGTTCCGGCTGTGCGGCCAGTGCGCGGGCGATACAGACGCGCTGCTTCTGCCCGCCGGAAAGCTCGCCGGGACGACGGTCGATCAGTTTAAGCGGCAGTTCAGTCAGGCGGAGTAACTCTTCGACGCGCTCGCGCACCTGTTTTTTGTTCATGCCAAAGTAGAAGGTCAGAGGGCGGCCAATGATATCCAGCAGCGTCTGACGCGGATTCAGCGCCACGTCAGGCAGCTGATAAATCATCTGCATACGGCGCAGCGTTTCTTTATTGCGCTGGTGAAAATTATGCGAAAGCGCAATGCCGTCGAAATCCACCGTGCCTTCGGTGTCGGGTAGCAATCCGACCAGCGCCCGCGCCAGCGTACTTTTACCGCTGCCGGATTCGCCAATAATCGCCAGCGTTTTGCCACGCGGTAGTTGCAGGCTGACGTCGTGTACCACCCGTTTACCATTGTAGCCGGTGCTCAGTTTTCGCAGGGTCAGCAGCGGCTGACCGGCAGATTCATGACCATCGGCCAGTGGTGTTAGTGCGTGTTCACGCTCTGCCACCAGACGCCGCGTATATTCCTGCTGCGGGTTTTCCAGAATGGTTTGCGTACTGCCGGTTTCCACCTCTTTGCCGTGGCGCAGCACCATAATGCGGTCGGCAAGTTGTGCGACAACGGCCAGATCGTGGGTGATATACAGCGCGGCGGTGTTGAATTCACGCACCAGTTTGCGCAGCATCACCAGCACTTCAATTTGCGTGGTGACGTCCAGCGCGGTGGTCGGTTCATCCATGATCAGCAAATCAGGTTTACAGGACATCGCCATCGCGGCCATTGCGCGCTGAAGCTGGCCGCCGGAAAGCTGATGCGGATAGCGTTTGCCGATGTTTTCCGGATCCGGCAAATCCAGTGAGCGGAACAGTGAAATTGCCCACTGGCGGCTTTCTTCTTTGTTCATCAGACCGTGGCGGATCGGGCCTTCGCAGACCTGTTTTTCGATGGTCAGCGCCGGATTAAATGACGCCGCCGCGCTTTGCGCCACATACGCCACGCGCCTGCCGCGCCATTCGCGCTTTACGCTGGAAGGCTGAGAAACGATATCGGTGCCATCCAGGAAAACTTCGCCACCGGCAATGCGGCAGCCCTGACGCGCATAGCCTAACGCTGCCAGACCAATAGTGGATTTCCCCGCCCCGGATTCACCAATCAGACCGAGCACTTCACCCGCCGCCAGTTTCAGGGAAATATCCTGCACCAGCGGCGAACCGTCGAGGGTTTCGATGCGCAGCCCGCGCATTTCTAAAATTGTGCGTGTCATGCTTCATCTCCATGCGGCAGACTATTCCGCGCCAGCAGCCAGTCGACCACCAGATTGACGCCAATCGTCAGCAGGGCAATCGCTGCTGCCGGATATAACGGCGCGAACTGACCAAAGTTAATCGCCTGCGCGTTGTCGCGCACCATGCTGCCCCAGTCGGCATATGGCGGCTGAATGCCGAGACCTAAAAAACTTAAGCCCGCGATAAAAAGGAAGGTAAAGCAGAAACGCATCCCGAACTCCGCCAGCAGCGGCGGCAGGGCGTTGGGCAGAATTTCTTTGAACAGCACCCAGCGCAACCCTTCGCCACGAAGACGCGCTGCTTCAACATATTCCTGACAAACAATCGCCTGCGCCACCAGCCGCGCCAGACGGAAAACGCGTGTGGCATCGAGCAGGGCGATGGTCAGCACCAGTACGGGAATGGACGTGCCCATCACCGACAATACGATCAGCGCGAAAATCAGCACCGGAATCGACATCACGGTATCGACGATACGTGACAGCACCACATCCACCCATTTGCCGTAAATTGCCGCCGTAAAGCCGGTGATAATGCCGATGATAAAAGAACTGAAAGTGATGGTCAGCGCGATGGCAATGGTGGTGCGTGCGCCAAACAGAATGCGGGAAAGCATGTCGCGCCCGAGACTGTCAGTGCCAAACGGCGTGGCGGCGGAAGGCAGCAGCCAGATGTCGCCGACCTGTTCGGTTTCGCTGTGCGGGGCGAGCCATGGCGCAAAAATAGCTGCCAGCAGATTCACCGCAATAATCATAATCCCTATCCAGGCCGACAGCGGGATGTTAATGAAATATCGGTTCATGTGTCCCCCTTTTAGCGCGCATGGCGCAGGCGTGGATTGCACCAGATCGCCAGTAAGTCGGCGGTGGTGTTGAGGAAAATGTAAGTGCCGCCAAACAGCAGGCCACAGGCCTGAACCACCGGCAGGTCGCGCTTGGTTACCGCATCCACCATGTATTGCCCGATGCCCGGATAGACAAACACCACTTCCACCAGGATCACACCGACCACCAGATAGGCCAGATTGAACGCCACCACGTTGATGATCGGTGCAAGGGCGTTTGGCAGCGCGTGCGCGACCACGATACGCCAGCGCGGAATGCCTTTAAGCACCGCGCTTTCAATATATGGGCTGGCCATCACCGCAGTGACTGAGGCACGCGTCATGCGCAGCATGTGTGCCAGCACCACCAGCGTCAGGGTGAGCATCGGCAGGGTGCAGACGTAAAGCCGGTCGATGAACGACGAACTGCTGTCGACCATTGCCAGACTCGGGAACCAGGTCAGACGAATGGCGAAGGCGATCACCAGAATGTAGCCGACAAAAAACTCCGGCACCGAAATGCTGATGAGCGTCAGGGTATTTGCCAGCCGGTCAAAAACGGAACCGCGCCAGATAGCTGATGCGATCCCCAAACCGACAGCCAGCGGAATAGCGATCACCGCAGCGTATCCGGCGAGGAACAAGGTGTTCGCCAGACGTGGCAGCAATTCGTCACTGATAGCGCGACCGTTCGCCAGCGAATGCCCTAAGTCGCCGTGCATAATGCCCGCCAGCCAGTGCAGGTAGCGCAGCACCGACGGTTCATCCAGCCCGAGTTGCAGGCGCAACGCGGCAACGGTTTCAGGCGTGGCGCTCTGGCCTAAAATGGCCGTCGCGACGTCGCCGGGCAGCATTTCCGTGCCGATAAAAATCAGCACAGAAACCAGCCACAGCGTGATAATGCCTAACAGGATCCGCTGTAAAATCCGTTTTTTCATCATGCCTCCAGCCAGACGCGCTCGGCCAGACGACCACCCATGAAGTTGAACATCGGATGTGGCCTGATACCGCCGACTTTTTTGCTGGCTGCATCAAGATAATCGCCAAACAGCGGGATCATTGCACCGCCGTCGTCGCGCACGATACTTTGCAGTTCACCATAGATTTCAGCGCGTTTGCCTTCATCGAGCAGTGAGCGTGCCTGCAACAGCAGGGCATCAAACTTCTCATCTTTCCAGTGGGTGTCGTTCCATTTGGCAGTCGACTGATACGCGGTGGAAAACATCTGGTCAGCCGTCGGACGTCCGCCCCAGTAACCCATGCTGAACGGGGCTTTCATCCATACATCGTCCCAGTAGCTGTCGGCGGGCTGGCGTTTGATGTTGACCTGAATGCCGCCTTTTTGTGCTTGCCCCTGGAACAGGGCGGCCGCGTCGAGCGCACCGGCAAAAGCGGCGTCAGAGGAGGACAGTTCGATGTTGAGATCCGTCAGACCGGCTTTTTTCAGGTAGAACTTCGATTTGTCCGGATCGTAAACGCGCTGTTCCAGGCTGTGATTGAAGAAGCGGTCTGTCTTCGGGATCGGATGGTCGTTGCCCAGCGAACCGTAGCCACGCAGCACGGTATCGAGGATTTTCTGGCGATCTATGCCGTGTTTAATTGCCATGCGCACGTCGTTGTTATTATACGGCGCGACGCTGCAATCCATCAGGAAGGTGAAATGCTGACCGCCGGATGAACGCACAATGTTCAGTGCCGGGCTGCGTTTAAGGAAATCGACGGTTTTGAAATCGACACGGTTAATCGCGTGAACCTGGCCGGAAATCAGGGCATTGGTGCGGGCGGTCGGGTCGTTGATGACCAGCACTTCCACGGCATCAACAAAGGCGCGATCCGGCTTCCAGTAGTTCGGGTTGCGCTTGAACAGCGATCGCACGCCCGGTTCGTACTGATCAAAGATAAAACCGCCGGTACCGATCGGATGCGACCAGTCGGTAAAGCCGTTGGGTACCACCACCAGATGGTAATCCGCCAGCAGATACGGCAGGTCGGCGTTGCCACTTTCAAGCGTGATCAGGATCTGGTTGTCGCCCTGTTTGGTCAGACCTGTAATCGGGGCCAGTTGAGTTTTGATGGCGCTTTTGGATTTGTCGCCGCGATGCAGGTTGATGGAATAAAGAATGTCATCTGCATCCAGTTTTTTACCATTATGGAAGGTGACGCCATCACGAACGGTAAACACCCACTCGGTGGCACCGGGTTTGGCTTCCCAGGCGGAGAACAATTCAGGTGTGGCTTTGTTATTTTCATCAATTTCAATCAGGCCGTTCATCAGCATATATGCCTGATTTAATGGCACCCAGTCGCTGAATAATGTCGGGTCCAGCGTATCACTGGTATTTCCCCCTGACATACCCAGTTTTAATATGCCGCCTTTTTTCGGCTCAGCAGCAAAAGCAGAGAACGGTGAAAAGCCCATAGCACTGGTAATACCCACAGCAGAAACGCTGGTAATAAAGCCGCGACGGCTAAGTTGTGCATCCTGCATTAATTTCGTCAAAGGGGAATTATTATCTTTCATTAATTATCTCCATAGTACGTGCTGGAATTTTATAGGTGCAGGCGAAATACCCCGGGTGTTTCTAAATTGGCGCAATGGATTGCCTTGATGATTTATATCAAAACCCCCTGTTGAACTTGCATGAGAATTTATCATGAGGGTATGCGAAAAATGCGCGGCAGAACACCCTGAAAAGCTTTATTTTTCTCAGCTATCAACGTCTGGAAAGGGAAGTGACCGGTGGAACTGCATACGGTTGTCGGTTTAATTGGCGTGTTTTGCTATCTTCTGGCTTATGCGCTGGTTCAAATGCGCAGGCTAGCGGTTGATGCTAACAGTTACGCCTATCTTAATATAATCGGCGGCGTGTTTGGCCTGTATTCGTTAAGTCATGATTTCAACCTTGCATCCTGTATTTCGCAGTCATGCTGGCTGTTATTCACATTAATTGGTATGAATTCTGCGAGAAAACGCAGATATCTGGAGAAAAACAAAATACCGCCAGCCGATGTCAATTCATAATATTTTATTATGATGTCGGATTATTATTATTTTTCATAAATCACTGTGAACATGATCTCGTCAATCCTGCTGAATATTCATTGCCAGACCGGATATCCGGCCTGGCAAATTCATTCACTTTACGGCTGTTTTAACCAGTTAATGACTTTATGCACCACAGGTTTGAGGAACCGGTCCTGCGGCGTCAGCATGTAGCATTTTCCCGCGGCAGCCAGTTTGCCGGGATGTGCGGCGACCAGTTGGCCGTTATTGATGTAATCCTGCACCAGTCCTTCCCAGCCCAGCAAAATCCCATCACCCAGTACCGCCGACTGCACCAGAAACGGATAGTTGTTGGCCCGCCATGTTCTGCGCGGCGTGACGAAGCTGACGTCCTGCGACGCAAACCAGTCGCGCCAGCCGGTCCATTCGCGTTGCGGGTCATCCTGAATAAGCAATGTCTGTTCAAGTAAATCGGCGGCGCTGGCGTCAGGTGGCATACGGCTGAGGAATGACGGCGAGCACATCGGATAACAGACTTCGTCAAACAGCGCCTGTACGTGATAACCGGGCGGTGGCTCGCGCAGATAGAAGATAGCCAGATCAAATTCTGATGACTTGAGATCTGAAAAGCTGTCGGAAATCTTCATGCGGATTTGCAGGTCGGGCAGCAACTGACGCAACGAGGAAAGACGCGACGAAAGCCACAGGCCGCTCATGGCGCTGGTGCAGGCCAGCGTGACCTGCGGCAAACCGTTCCAGCCCATGACTTCCGCCGTGGATTGCGAAATATCGCCCAGTAATTTACGCACTTGTTGCGCATAGGTTTCACCGCGCGGCGTCAGGGTCGTTTTACGCTGGGCGCGCTGGAAAAGCTTACAACCGAGCATTTCCTCCAGTTGAATGATCTGGCGGCTGATGGCGCTTTGGGTAAGATTCAGCTCGTCGGCTGCCCGGGAAAAACTGCAATAACGCGCCACGCATTCAAAAGCCACCAGCGTGTTCAGTGGCGGTAACGGTTCTATCTGCACGGTAAAAGTGTCTCCGGATGGACGTTTAGCAGTTTTCCAGCATCTGAGAAATCGTCAGGCCCACCTGCTGGATGGCGCGTTCAGTTTTTGCTGTCAGGGGCTGTGCGTAATTGATGCGCAGGCAATTGCGGTATTTGCCAGAAGCAGAGAATATCGAACCGATGGCAATTTGCACTAAATGCTCTTCGAGCAGCCGGTTCAGCCGCTGTGTATCCACGCGTTCATCAAGTTCGATCCACAGCAAAAAACCGCCCTGGGGGCGGCTAACCCGGGAGCCGCACGGAAAATATTTCATCACCCAGTCAGTCATGGTGCACAGATTGCGCTGGTACTGGTTACGTATCCGGCGCATGTGCTGCAGATAATGCCCCTGTTTGATGAAATCCGCGATAGCGATTTGTGGCAGCGTAGCCGAGGCGCCGGTGGTGATGTATTTCATGTGCAGCGCACGGTCGTGATAGCGACCCGGCGCGATCCAGCCGACGCGTAAACCGGGCGCCAGCGTTTTGGAAAACGAACTGCACAGCAATACGCGGCCATCTTCATCGAAAGAGGTAATGGTGGCAGGGCGCGGATACTGATACGCCAGTTCACCATAAACATCGTCTTCGATAATGGCGATATCGTAGCGTTGCGCCAGACGCAGCAGGCTTTTCTTACGGTCATCAGGCATGTTGTAACCGAGCGGATTATTGCAGTTGGGCGTCAGTTGTATGGCTTTGACCGGCCACTGTTCCAGCGCCATCTCCAGTGCTTCGAGGCTGATCCCGGTCACCGGATCGGTCGGGATTTCCAGCGCTTTCATGCCAAAACCTTTCAGGGTTTGCATCGCCCCGTGAAAACTCGGCGAATCCACCGCCACGATATCGCCGTGTTCACAGACCGAACGGATGGCGATAGACAGTGCTTCATGACAGCCGGTGGTGATCAGGATATTGCTGGCATCCATATGGCTGCCGCTGTCAATCATCAGACGGGCGATCTGTTCGCGTAATTCTTCCGAGCCGTAAATGCTGTCGTAATGAAACGCGTTGAGATTCTGATGCTGGCCGGCGCGCCCCATCAGGCGGCTGAGGGGCCTGAGCGTGGCAGCCGTAACATCCGGCGAGCCCCGCCCGAGCTGCACCACGCCGGGACGGTGCGGGGAAGTAATCAGTTCGAGTACCTGATCCCACTGGGAAATATCCACCGGACGTTGCGTCGGGCGGCAAACCGCCGGAAGCGCTGCCTGCAAGCGTGCATCTTTGACAAAGTAGCCTGATTTTGGTCGTGCCTCCACCAGCTGTTTTTCTTCCAGCACGCGGTAGGCTTGCTGAACCGTGCTGACGCTGACGCCATGTTCACTGCTTAACACCCGCACCGAAGGCAGCCGGATACCTGCCGGATACAGCCCCTGCTCAATACGGTCACTCAAGACATTTGCCAGATTTTCGTAACGATTCATTATCTTTTCCTCAACGCCTGCGCAAAGAAAGCAGTACAGATGGACACAATCTAACGCTGAATCTGTCATCAGATCCAGATCTGTATGGTCGAAATATAAAAAAACTGAATCTGTAATGTTTTTACTGTTTGTAAGATCCTGATGTCAGGTCGTCAACGGGAGCAGAATATGAAAAATATCATTGAAGAACGGCAGTTTGCCGGATGTGAGACACGCGTTTGTGCTGATATCTTGGGGGCGGACAGGGCAGTACAGATGCCGCAAAAAAAGAGCGGATGGATAAAACAGTTGTTTGCTATCGTGCATAGCTGGAATGAGCGCCGCGTCAGCCGCAAGATTTTACATTCGCTGAGTGCTGATCAATTGAAAGATATCGGGCTGGCGAAATCGGATATCGACAGAGAGTATCCGAAAGCCATTTGGCCGAACTGGCCGAAGTGATTATGCTCCCTCCCCTGCGAAGGGGAGGGCCGGGGTGGGGTATTAAGGTCAAAAAAATAAGCTGAAGTTTCTCCAACTCTTTATTTTGTCTGTAAAACCCCCTCCCAACCTCCCCCTTCGCAGGGGGAGGAGCAGTCATGAGTTTTACTTCACCTGCATACCCGGCTGTGCGCCGGAATCCGGGCTGAGCAGGAAGATGTCTTTTCCGCCAGGGCCCGCCGCCATCACCATCCCTTCAGAGATGCCGAAGCGCATTTTACGCGGTGCGAGGTTAGCGACCATGATGGTCAGACGGCCTTCCAGTGCTTTCGGATCAGGATACGCAGAGCGGATACCGGAGAAAATCTGACGGGTTTCACCGCCCAGATCCAGTTGCAGACGCAGCAGTTTGTCTGAACCTTCCACAAAATCAGCGCTCTTGATCAGGGCAATACGCATATCCACTTTGGCGAAATCATCAAATGTGATGGTTTCCTGAATCGGGTCATCGGCCAGCGGACCGGTTGCCGGTACTTTGGCGGCTGCGATGTCTTCTTTCGAGGCATCAACCATCGCGGTGACTTTATCCAGTTCGATACGGTTAAACAGCGCTTTGAACGGGTTTACCTGATGCGACAACAGCGGTTGGGCAATCGCGTCCCAGTCCAGTGTGGTATTCAGGAAGGCTTCTGTGCGCTCTGACAGTGAAGGCAGAACCGGCTTCAGATAGGTCATCAGTACGCGGAACAGGTTGATGCCCATTGAGCAGATGGCCTGCAGGTCGGCATCACGGCCTTCCTGTTTTGCGACAACCCACGGTGCCTGTTCATCGACATAACGGTTTGCCAGGTCAGCCAGCGCCATGATTTCGCGGATTGCACGGCCTGATTCACGGCTGTCATACGCCTGAGCAATGCTTTCAGCGGCATCGGTGAAGGTTTTGTACAGCGTTTCATCGGCCAGCGTGTCAGCCAGTTTGCCGTCAAAACGTTTGGCGATGAAACCGGCATTACGTGAGGCCAGGTTAACCACTTTGTTCACGATATCAGCGTTAACGCGCTGCACGAAATCTTCCAGATTCAGGTCGATATCGTCGATGCGTGAAGACAGTTTCGCGGTGTAGTAATAACGCAGGCAGTCCGCATCCAGATGGTTCAGATAAGTGCTGGCTTTGATAAACGTGCCACGCGACTTGGACATTTTTGCGCCGTTGACGGTGACATAACCGTGCACAAACAGGTTGGTCGGCTTGCGGAAACCGCTGCCTTCCAGCATGGCTGGCCAGAACAGGCTGTGGAAATAAACGATGTCTTTACCGATAAAGTGATACAGCTCGGTGGTGGAATCTTTTTTCCAGAACTCGTCAAAATTCAGGTCACTGCGGCGGTCGCACAGGTTTTTGAATGAACCCATGTAGCCGATTGGCGCGTCCAGCCAGACGTAGAAATATTTGCCCGGCGCATCAGGAATTTCAAAGCCGAAGTATGGCGCATCGCGTGAGATATCCCACTGTTGCAGACCATGCTCGAACCACTCCTGCATTTTGTTTGCCACTTGCTCCTGCAACGCGCCCGAACGGGTCCATGCCTGCAACATCGCGCTGAATTCAGGTAAATCAAAGAAGTAGTGCTCGGAATCACGCAACACCGGCGTCGCACCGGAGACCACCGATTTCGGGTCAATCAGTTCCGTCGGGCTGTAGGTTGCGCCACACACTTCACAGTTATCGCCGTACTGATCCGGTGATTTACATTTCGGGCAGGTGCCTTTAACGAAACGGTCTGGCAGGAACATGCCTTTCTCAGGATCGTACAACTGCGAAATGGTGCGGTTTTTGATAAAACCGTTTTCTTTCAGACGACCGTAAATCAGCGCAGACAGCTCACGGTTTTCGTCGCTGTGCGTGGAGTGATAGTTGTCGTAGCTGATGCCGAAGCCGGCGAAATCTTTCTGATGCTCCTGGCTCATTTCGGCAATCATCTCTTCCGGCCTGATACCGAGCTGCTGCGCTTTCAGCATGATCGGGGTGCCGTGTGCATCGTCCGCACAGATGAAATGCACTTCATTGCCGCGCATTCGCTGGTAACGGACCCAGACGTCAGCCTGGATGTGCTCGAGCATGTGACCGAGATGGATGGATCCGTTGGCGTACGGAAGTGCACAGGTTACCAAAATTTTTTTCGCGACTTGAGCCATAGTAAGAGCTTGCTTTCTGTAGTTGAAATCAGGGGCATTGATGTTAACCGAAAGCGCCGCCCCGCGTAAACAAACGGGGGATCTCCTTACGTGTGTTCTGTTATGCTTATGGATAGATAAATAGTCTGATAACCCCCTTTCAAGGAGCCGGGATGACATCTCAATCCCCACAGCAGACCACACCCGCAGGGCTGCGCGCACTCGTGACCGGCGTACTGGCCACCTTCCGCCATTCCACACTGCAAAAAGATTTGCCCGCGATGAAAGCGTTGCATCACTGCGTGTTAATGGATGACGTTTTACATATTGATCTGACCCTGCCGTTCGCCTGGAACAGTGGTTTTGATGTATTAAAAGAACAAACCAGCAGCGAATTGTTGCGGGTGACCGGTGCTTCCGCCATTCAGTGGAATCTGCGCCACGATATTGCCACCATCAAACGGGCAAACGATCAGCCGGGTATCAAAGGTGTGCGCAATATTCTGGCGGTCAGTTCGGGTAAAGGCGGGGTAGGGAAATCGACCACGGCGGTGAACCTGGCGCTGGCGCTGGCAGCAGAAGGTGCCAAAGTCGGTATTCTGGACGCCGATATTTACGGCCCGTCAGTGCCGAATATGCTGGGCACTGAGGAAGAACGTCCGACCTCGCCGGACGGCGTGCACATGTCGCCGATTATGGCACACGGCCTGGCGACCAACTCGATTGGCTATCTGGTGACGGATGAAAATGCCATGGTGTGGCGCGGGCCGATGGCCAGTAAAGCGCTGATGCAGATGCTTCAGGATACGCTTTGGCCGGATCTGGATTATCTGGTCATCGATCTGCCGCCGGGTACGGGTGATATTCAGCTGACGCTGTCGCAAAACATCCCGGTTACCGCCGCCTTAGTGGTCACGACGCCGCAGGATATTGCGCTGCTCGATGCAATGAAAGGCATCGTGATGTTTGAAAAAGTGCATGTGCCGGTTCTGGGGATTGTAGAGAACATGAGTATGCATGTATGCAGCAACTGCGGGCATCACGAACCGATTTTCGGTACCGGTGGCGCACAACGTCTGGCTGAGAAATACCGCTGTGATTTACTGGCGCAATTGCCGCTGCATATTTCGCTGCGTGAAGATTTAGATCGTGGTGAGCCAACAGTCGTTTCCAACCCCGAAAGTGAATTCACGGCAATTTACCGTGAGCTGGCGGCAAAAATTGCGTCACAACTGTTCTGGAAAGGCGATGCCATCCCGATAGAAATTGCCTTCAGAGCCGTTTAATCCCCCAACTCTGTGAATTATTGCCTGATGTCAGCGATTACACAGCCTTAACGCTGGCATCGGGCAGTGTGTTGTACTTATAATTGGCGCGTTCAAAGCATATATCTGTGCTTGCCTTCCAACTTCCAAATCAGGTCTTTAATTTTATGTCTGACAAATTCCATCAGTGTGTCATCGTGGGTATCGCTGGCGCATCTGCTTCGGGAAAAAGCCTCATCGCCAGTACGTTATACCGTGAACTTCGTGATCAGGTCGGTGATGAGCATATCGGGGTGATCCCGGAAGATTGCTACTATAAAGACCAAAGTCACATGACCATGGAAGAGCGGGTCAAAACCAACTACGACCATCCCAGTGCGATGGACCACAATTTGCTGTTCCAGCATTTACAGGCAATGAAGTCTGGTCAGGCGATTGAATTGCCAAGCTACAGCTTCATTGAGCATACCCGTCTGCCTGAGACGGTGACCCTTAAACCGAAGAAAGTGATTATCCTGGAAGGGATCCTGCTCCTGACCGATGCACGTTTGCGTGACGAAATGAATTTCTCCATTTTCGTCGATACTCCGCTGGATATCTGTCTGATGCGCCGTATGAAGCGTGACGTCAATGAACGTGGTCGTTCGATGGATTCTGTGATGGCGCAGTATCAGAAAACGGTTCGTCCAATGTTCCTGCAATTTATCGAGCCTTCAAAACAATACGCAGACATCATTGTGCCGCGCGGCGGCAAAAACCGGATTGCGATTGATATCCTCAAGGCTAAAATCAGCCAGTTCTTCAATTAATCGCGGAACAATCCGTTAAAACCATACCGGAGATACGATGAGACTTTGCGACCGAGATATAGAGGCCTGGCTGGACAGCGGCAAATTAGGTATTTCACCCCGTCCTCCGGTCGAACGGATTAATGGTGCAACGGTAGATGTGCGTCTGGGTAACGGATTTCGCGTTTTCCTCGGGCACAATGCGGGTTATATCGATCTGAGTGGCCCTAAAGACGAAGTCAGCGCTGCACTCGATAAAGTGATGAGTGATGAGATTGTGTTGCCGGAAGGCGAGGCGTTCTTCCTGCATCCGGGCGAACTGGCACTGGCGGTGACCTTTGAGTCTGTCACCATTCCTGACGATCTGGTGGGCTGGCTGGACGGACGCTCTTCACTGGCGCGTCTCGGGCTGATGGTGCACGTGACCGCACACCGCATTGATCCGGGCTGGCAAGGGCGTATTGTTCTCGAGTTTTATAATTCAGGTAAGCTCCCGCTGGCGCTTCGCCCGGGAATGTTGATTGGCGCGCTGAGTTTTGAACCGTTATCCGGTTCTGCTGCACGGCCATACAATAGCCGTCAGGATGCGAAATACCGCGACCAGCAAAGCGCTATTGCCAGTCGTATTGATAAAGACTGATTCTGTTTTTTATCCGTTTTCCGGATAAAAACGTGAGGAAGGCATGAGAAGACTCCTGACAACACTGGTGATTTTACTGGTGGTTATCATTGCCGGTATGACTTCGCTGGTATTCCTGATTAACCCGAACGATTTCCGCCAGTACATGGTAGAGAGGGTCGAGGTGAAAAGCGGCTATCAACTGGCTATCAACGGTTCCCTGCGCTGGCATGTCTGGCCGCAGCTCAGCATCATTGCCGGACAGACCTCTCTGACCGCGCCTGGGGCTAAGGCACCGGTTGTCAGCGCTGAGAACATGCGGCTGGATGTCAAACTCTGGCCTCTTATTTCTCATCAGCTCGCGGTCAAGCAGGTTCTGCTGAAAAACGCCGTCATTCGTTTAACGCCGGAAACGGAAGAGAATCAGCCCAATGCACCGGTCGCACCTTCTACGCCAACGCCTGTTGCGCCAGGGGCATCCGAACTTGAAGCGGGCTGGAAATTTGATATTGATAAAATCAGCGTGGCTGACAGTTTACTCATCTGGCAGCGCGGTGATGACGAGCAGATCAACGTGCGTGATATCAATCTGGAAATGGAAAAGAATGACAACCGTCAGGCTAGTATCCAGCTTTCAAGTCGCATAAACCGCGACCAGCGCGATCTGTCGTTCACCATGAAAGCCGACCTGGATATGCAGCACTATCCGCAGGCTGTCTCTGCCAGCATCAGCAAGTTCACTTATCAACTCAATGGTGCCGATATCCCGGTGAAAGGCCTTCAGGGGAATGGTTCCATGCAGGTGAGCTATCAGCGTGATAACAATATGCTGACGCTGAACCAGCTGGCCCTGTCGGCCAATGATAATCAGATCTCCGGCACGGCCTCTGCGAAGCTGGGAGAACTGGCGGATTATCAGCTCAATTTAACCGCTGATAAGCTTGATCTTGATGCGCTTTCCGGCTGGCAGCCTGATACGCAGGAACAATCGTCGCAAACCGCGCAGTCTGTGACGTCAGCACCCGTTATCGCCCGTGATGTGGATGAACAGCCAAACGGGCTGAATGATTTGCAAACCTTCAATGCCACCCTGGCGCTTAAAGTTGCTGATCTCACTTATCGCGGTATGAAAATCCAGAACCTGGCCCTGAATGCGGTCAATCATCAGGGCCAGGTTTCCTTGCCGACATTTAGCGGCAATCTGGGAACAGGGCGCTTTTCTCTGCCAGGCACACTGGATGTCACGGGGAATAAAATTCAGGTCCATCTGACACCGGATGTGGACAGCATTGAACTGGGTGATTTACTGACAGCTTACGGGTTACCGAAAGTCCTGACCGGGAGCTTCTCTATGCAAGGGAATGTTAACGGAGAAGGGTTGTCGGCCGTTGATTTTGCACGGCGATGGCAAGGTGAGGGGCAGCTTTCAATGGATAACGCGCGTCTGAATGGCCTTAATATTCAGCAACTCATTCAGCAGGCGGTCAGCCGTAATACCAGTAATGTTCAGGGACTTGAAAAGTATGAGCACTATAGCCAGATCGATACGCTGAAAGCGCAGGGACATCTGGCCGAAGGTACACTGACGCTGAATAATCTTGAAGGTCAGTCGCCAATGGTGTCTGCGAAAGGTGACGGAACAATCGATATGTCGAATCAAAAGGTGGATATGAACCTGCTGATCCGCGTTACCGGTGGCTGGAAAGGTGACAATAATCTGATCAATACCCTGAAAACGACAGACATCCCGTTGCGGGTTTACGGACCCTGGGCTCAGATGGGATATCAGCTGCAGGTGGACCAGATACTGAGGCGTACGTTTGAACAAAGCGCTCGCAGCGCCCTTCAGAACTGGGTCGACAAGCGTAAGGACAGTAAAGAAAAAAGCGATGTTGAGAAATTACTCAACAAATAATCTCTTTTCTAAGCCAATTCTGAGCATAAACAAAACGGGGTGCCATCGCAGGCACCCCGTTTTGTTTACAGGATTGAGTCAGACTTCGTAATCGTCTTCAGAGGCGGTATCAGGTGGCGTGATCTTCACTTTTAAAATGCGGTGACTGCTGACTTCTAAAGGCTCAAACAGATAGTCATTAATGTGTATCTGCGCGCCCACCTGCGGGATACTTTGGGTATATTCCATCAGCAGACCGGCCAGGGTGTGATATTCCCTTTTTTCATCCACCGGCAGGGAAATATACATCACCAGATCGTCAAGCGGCATGTAGCCGTTGGCTATCCAGCTTCCATCCTCCTGCTGCTGGATATCATGCCGTGCATCAGGCGTTTCGTCAGACTCTGGCAGGTTACCGGCAATGGTTTCCATCACATCCGTCAGGGTCACGATTCCTTCGACAGAACCAAATTCATCGACCACGAAAGCAAAATGCGTTTTTGCCTGGCGGAATTGTTCGAGGGCCATCAGCAGAGAAAGCTGTTCCGGGAAAATCAGGGGCTGGCGGATCAGCGCCTTAAGATCCAGTTCATTTTGCAGCAGTTGTTGTTTGAGCAGGTCGACAACGTGCACAACGCCCAGCGGTTCGTCGGTGGAGCTGTCTTCGGTGACCAGCATACGGGTATGTTGGTTATCAGCGATTTGCTGCGTCAGCACGTCGACAGGGTCATTAAGTTCAAGATGGTCTACGTCGTGGCGGGAGGTCATTACGCTGCTGACGGTGCGTTGCCCGAGTCCCAGCACGCGTTCAATCATGTGACGCTCCTGCTGGTTGAAAATTGCATCTTCTTCGTCAGCGCTGTCTGCAATCATGTTTGAGGAGTGAGCATCAAGTTCGGCTTCTTCATGTTTGCCACGCAAGACGCGCAATACGGTTTCTGCAGTGCGTTCACGCAGAGAGCGGCGCGAGGATAAAAAGCGTTTGCGGTTAAACTGTGCCAGCTGATTCAGCCCTTCAATGATCACGGAGAAACCGATCGCGGCATACAAATACCCTTTCGGGATAACATAGCCAAAACCTTCGGCAACCAGGCTGAAGCCGATCATCAGCAGGAAACTGAGACATAAGATGACGATAGTCGGATGCGCATTCACGAAGCGTGTCAGTGGCTTACTGGCGAGCAGCATCAGGCCGATAGCGATACACACGGCCACCATCATGACGGCCAGATGCTCAACCATTCCGACCGCGGTAATCACTGAGTCGAGTGAAAAGACCGCATCCAGCACGACAATCTGAGCAACGACCGGCCAGAATTTAGCACCGCGCTGCTGATGGCTTTGTTCTTCATCTTTGCCTTCGAGTCGTTCATTAAGCTCCATCGTCGCCTTGAACAACAGGAATATCCCCCCCGCGAGCATAATCATATCGCGAGCGCTGAACGGATGCCCGAGCACGGCAATAAGAGGGCGGGTCAGTGTCGAAAGCCAGGAAATGCAGGCCAGCAGAAGTAAGCGCATGACGAGGGCCAGTAAAAGCCCGGTGACGCGAGCCTTGTCACGCTGCTGACGCGGAAGTTTTTCTGCCAGGATGGCAATGAAAATGAGATTGTCTATCCCCAGGACAATTTCGAGAACTACCAGGGTCGCAAGCCCGGCCCAAATCGAGGGATCGGCGATCCATTCCATATTGCGTTTTTCACCTTTGGTTACACGACAGCTGTCGCATGGTGAATAATGGGCGTCAGCGCTACAAATTTCAAATCTAAAACAGCGGTCTAGGCAAACTGGCAAGGGGGCCCAGGGGAAGAAGGATGAGATGTGATAAAAAGCCGTCAGGACTGATTTGGAAAGCAGCAAGTTACGATTATTAAATCACCGAACAGGTATAACATTCCTAAAAATAAGCCTTTAGCTTACTGTTTGGTGCGGCTTACTGGTATCGTAACTGAATTAACATAATCGTGTTTGAGTCCTAAAGTCATGAGTATGGTCTCCCTAAACCAAATCACAGAGACTATACTCATGGAAGAACTATCGGATTGGGAATTTAAATCAATTTTACAATTTCAGTTCAGAGAAATCCCTGACGCGTTTGGATGGTAACTGACTGAATTTACACACCATAGGTTTCAAGGAGTATCCTTTACAATGTTAAAAGCTGTTATCCCTGTTGCCGGTCTGGGCACACGTATGTTGCCAGCGACGAAAGCGATTCCAAAAGAAATGCTGCCTATCGTCGATAAGCCTTTGATCCAGTACATCGTTAATGAATGTGCTGCGGCGGGCATCAAAGAAATCATTCTGGTCACACACTCTTCGAAAAACGCGATCGAAAACCACTTCGATACCTCTTTCGAGCTGGAAAGTATGCTTGAATCCCGTGTGAAACGTCAGCTGCTGGAAGAAGTGCAGTCTATCTGCCCGAAAGGCGTGACCATCATGAACGTACGTCAGGGGCAATCAAAAGGCCTTGGGCATGCGGTTCTGTGTGCAAAACCTCTGATTGGTAATTCTCCTTTCGCGGTTATTCTGCCAGACGTTTTGATGGATGATTCCACCAGCGATCTGCGCAAAGATAACCTTGCTGCTATGCTTCGTCGCTTCCAGGAAACTGGCAACAGCCAGGTCATGGTTGAAGAAGTGCCGGAGAAAGACGTTTCCAAGTACGGTATTGTTAACTGCAACGGCGTAGAAGTTGAACCGGGCGAAAGCGCGCCAATGACGGCTATCGTTGAAAAGCCGGAACTGAAGGACGCGCCATCAAACCTCGCGGTTGTCGGCCGTTATGTTCTGTCCGAAGCTATCTGGCCACTGCTGGCAGTGACACCGTATGGTGCAGGTAATGAAATTCAGCTGACTGATGCCATTGCCATGCTGATGAAAAAACATACTGTTGAAGCCTTCTCCATGACTGGCCGTTCACATGACTGTGGTGATAAGCTCGGTTACATGAAGGCGTTTGTTGAGTATGGTATTCGCCATAACACGCAGGGCGAAGCGTTCAAGGCATGGTTGAAAGAGTTTGCCGAAGAGTAAAAATTAATTTATTTCGAGCAATAAAAAGCACCGAATTTTCGGTGCTTTTTTTTTATCTGAAGTGATATTTAGAAAATAATTCAGGCCGGACTAGCCCATCAGCCTGAATTTATAATCAGTTATGTTCGTTAAGTAGTTGGGTCAGATACGCGCCATAAGCAGTTTTGCTCATTAATGCAGCTTGTTCAGCAACACGCTCTTTGCTCAACCATCCTTTACGAAACGCAATCTCTTCCAGACAAGCTACTTTAAAACCTTGTCGTTTTTCAATGGTGTGGACGAATTGTGAAGCCTCAATCAGGCTATCATGTGTTCCTGTATCGAGCCACGCAAAACCTCGGCCCAGAAGCTCCACCTGCAATTGACCTTTCTCAAGATACATTTCGTTTAATGTCGTTATCTCAAGCTCACCACGATGAGATGGCTTAACTTGTTTAGCCATTTCAACGATATTTTTGTCATAGAAATAGAGTCCGGTCACTGCCCACTGAGATTTTGGTTTTAATGGTTTTTCCTCAATGGAAAGTGCTTTAAAGTCCTTATCAAATTCAACCACGCCAAAACGCTCGGGGTCTTGAACCTGATAGCCGAAGACTGTTGCGCCCGTTTCTCGTTTAGCAACGGCTTCAAGCTGTTTGCCAAAGCTTTGACCAAAATAGATATTGTCGCCAAGAACAAGTGCACAACGTTCGCCGTTTATAAACTCTTCACCGATGATGAATGCCTGGGCAAGGCCATCTGGAGATGGCTGTACTGCATATTCGAGTTTAATGCCGTATTGAGAACCATCACCCAGTAAGCGTTGAAAGGATGGCATATCTTCAGGGGTAGAAATCACCAATATTTCATTAATACCTGCCAGCATAAGCACAGATATTGGATAATAAATCATCGGTTTATCATAAATCGGTAACAGCTGTTTCGATACACCGCGGGTTAGGGGGTACAAGCGTGTGCCTGAACCGCCAGCTAAAACGATACCTTTCACTAGATTCTTCTCCTTAAAATTAGTTAGTCAAGCCAAGACGTTCACCGGCATAAGAACCATCCTGAACCCGGCGCCACCAATTTTCATTGTTCAGATACCATTCAACCGTTTTACGAATTCCGCTTTCGAAAGTTTCTTGTGGTTTCCAGCCTAACTCTTGCTCGATCTTACTGGCATCAATGGCGTAACGCATATCGTGACCAGGACGATCTTTCACAAATGTAATCAGTTCGGAGAACTTGGCGATCCCATTTGGTTTTGCGGAAATCAGTTCATCGAGCAACTCACAAATGGTTTTAACGACGTCAATATTTTTGCGCTCATTGTGACCACCAATGTTATAGGTTTCGCCTACGACACCCTCGGTAACCACTTTATAAAGTGCACGGGCATGATCTTCAACATACAGCCAGTCGCGCACCTGTGCGCCATCACCGTATACCGGTAATGCTTTACCTGAAAGTGCGTTCAGAATGATGAGTGGAATGAGTTTTTCCGGGAAATGATAAGGACCGTAATTATTCGAACAATTTGTCACAATCGTAGGGAAGCCGTAAGTGCGCTGCCAGGCTCGCACTAAATGATCGCTGGAGGCCTTTGATGCAGAGTAGGGACTGCTTGGCGCATATGGCGTCGTTTCAGTGAAAAGATCCGTTGTGCCGTGCAAATCGCCATACACCTCATCCGTTGAAATATGATGGAAGCGGAAAGCCGATTTTTTCTCTTCAGGCAGAGAAAGCCAAAAATGTCGGGCTGCTTCCAGAAGCACATAAGTGCCAACAATGTTGGTTTCGATGAAGGCAGCCGGGCCATCAATCGAGCGATCAACATGGCTTTCAGCAGCAAGATGCATAACAGCATCCGGTTGGAAGTCAGTAAAAAGAGTATCCAGTTCTGTGCGATCACAAATATTTGCCTGCGCAAACTGATAGCGGGGATCAGATGATACGGGAAGGAGTGACTCAAGATTGCCCGCGTATGTGAGGCTATCGACAACCAGGACACTATCCTTTGTATTATCAATAATGTGACGAACAACTGCTGAACCGATGAAACCGGCACCACCGGTGATCAAAATTTTCATATATACGTACTCATTTATTAAGTGTTAGCTTTTTCACATGCCCAAAAAATCAGCTATTTCGCTTTTGTCGCGAATAAGAACATAGCGTAGCGCAGAGTTAGTGTAAGCGCAGCTATAATCAGGTGATTCCTGCATTTTCATGCTAAATATTTCTGCAAGCTATGTTTAACTAAAATATATCAACGGTCTGTTTAAAAAGTACCCTGCTGTTGTGGGGGGCACACACACAAAATCTTCTGCCAGAACTGGATACGTATCATATTACTTGTGACTCAGGGTTCTTGTAGGAATTGTCCAATTTGCAGCAAAAACTTGGTTTCAGAGAGGGGGATGGCTGTCTCATTATCGGTCACGGTGCTCTGCTGGTCAGTGTATTGCAAATTGCGGATGAGTTTGTAAGCAACGAACCGTATAGTAAAGATACAGTTAGCCGAGAAATGAACTTTTAGCCAGATTCTGAGTGAGCCACAATAGGCATTTGTGGTACGATTTTTTAGAAAATGGGAATGGCTGAATGCTTCATAAATGGAATTTGTAAGAACGGCATCAACAACCGTTTATACAGCAAAGGTAACGTGTCGTTGGATAATTGCATAACGAGTGAGCTATAAAAATGAATGTTATTGACACAGAAGTTATTGGCGTAAAATTAGTGGAACCTAAAGTTTTCGGTGATGATCGCGGATTCTTTTTGGAAACATTTCAGCAAAATCGCTACAAGGAAATGTTAGAAATCGATCTGGATTTTGTTCAGGATAACCACTCCCGTTCATCGAAAAACGTTCTTCGTGGCTTACATTTTCAAACGTCTAAACCGCAGGGCAAGTTGGTTCGTGTTGTCCGTGGTGAAGTATTTGATGTTGTGGTTGATATCCGTCCAGAGTCCGCAACTTTCGGTAAGTGGGTAGGTGTATATCTTTCGGAAGACAATAAGAATCAGCTGTGGGTACCACCCGGTCTTGCCCATGGCTTTGTGGTGATTTCAGACTTCGCCGATTTTGAGTATAAATGTACTGATTACTATGATCCGAAAAATGAAGGTTGCTTGATCTGGAACGATCCTGAAGTCGGGGTAAAATGGCCTGTTAGTGAACCGTTGCTCTCTGCAAAAGATGCATTGGGTCAAGGTTTTTCAGAACTTTTTAAAATTTGATGTGCTGTCAAAGGCCTCGGGTTTTGGCTTGAGGCATCAATACAAGAACACTGTAAAATTCTATAGGTACTTTAACCAAATGAAATTGTTGATCGTAGGATGCGCGGGCCAGGTTGGTAGAGAATTGGTGCGACGAGCTCCGGCTGATTGGGAGGTAAAAGCTGTTGACAGGCAAGAGCTTGACATTACCGATCACCGGAAAGTAATGAGTGTTGTCAGCGAGTTCCGCCCTAACTCGATTATTAATGCTGCTGCCTATACCGCTGTCGATCGTGCAGAATCTGAACGTGAATTTGCCTATTTAATCAATAGCACAGGCGCTGAAAATTTGGCTATTGCAGCGCAACAGGTTGATGCTTCTTTTCTCCATATATCGACTGACTATGTTTTTTCTGGGGACCATGAGGGATGCTATGTGGAAACAGATACCACAGGGCCTACCGGTGTTTATGGTGCAAGCAAATTGGCAGGTGAACAAGCTGTTGCCATGGCTTGTAAAAAACACATTATTTTGCGTACTGCCTGGGTATTCGGTGAGTATGGCAACAATTTTGTAAAAACAATGCTGCGACTGGCGAAAGACAGAGAGCAATTATCTATTGTTGGGGATCAATTCGGAAGTCCAACTTATGCCGGGGATATCGCGGAAACTCTGCTTGCAATAGCTGGTCAACTTAAGCCTGAAGACGAACGTTGGGGCGTGTATCACTATTCAGGGTATCCTTATACATCATGGGCAGGTTTTGCGGCAGAAATCTTCACCTCAGCTACAAAACATTCAGTTCTCGCTAAATCGCCTTCAATACTGGATATTAAAACTGTTGAATACCCGACGCCTGCCAAACGTCCCTCCAACTCCAAACTTGATTGTGGCAAGTTATTGAAAAAATTCAATATTGCACCAAGTGACTGGCAGAAAGCACTTGAAAATATCGGTGCGTACCACGGGTGAAATTAGAAAATTGATTCAGGCAACTTTCAAGGTGTCAATTAATTTGAGTTGAGTTTTAAAAAACCTCAACTCAAAGAAACTGTTAACTTTCAAATGTGAAGCAAAAAGAGAAGTCTATGAATCCTCATTTAGGAAAACCCACTTCACTGCTTTCGCTATTTAATAGCGCGTGGAATAATAAAAATTTAATATTACAGATGGCTAAGCGTGAAATTATTGGCCGATATCGTGGTTCAGTGATGGGGGTCTTCTGGTCATTCATCAACCCAATTTTTATGCTGGTTGTATATACGTTGGTGTTCTCGGTTGTTTTTAAAGCCCGCTGGGGCACTCAGGCTGCTGGAAATGAATCTAAAGCCGATTTTGCGATAATTCTCTTCGTCGGTTTGATCATCCACACACTGTTAGCTGAAATGCTCAGTCGTGCCCCTTCCATGATTTTAAATAATGTAAATTATGTTAAAAAAGTAGTTTTTCCTCTTGAAATATTGCCGCTGGTCGCGCTGGGTAATGTGCTTTTCCATAGTTTTGTTAGCACATTTGTTTTGTCTGCGGCTTTTGTCATATTTAATGGTTACCTTCATTGGACTATAGTTTTCTTTCCATTAGTCCTGTTCCCTTTGATTTTACTGACGCTGGGTTTAACTTGGTTTCTTGCCTCGTTAGGGGTGTTTATCCGTGATGTTAGTCAAACCATTTCGATTGTAGTCACTGTATTAATGTTTCTTTCCCCTGTGTTTTATCCTATTACAGCTGTGCCTGTTGCAATGAGAAAAGTAATTTTACTTAACCCATTGACATTTATTATCGAGCAAGGAAGGGCTGTCATTATTTGGGGGAAATTACCTGATTTTACGGGGCTGGCAATATATTCCTTGATTGCAATTTTCATTATGTGGTTAGGCTATGCTTGGTTCCAAAAGACTAGAAAAGGATTCGCAGATGTCCTCTGATGATTTTGCCATTAGAATTGAAAATGTTGATAAATGTTTCCAGGTCTATGAAAGTCCTGCACGCAGGCTTAAGCAATTCGTTATGCCTAAAATTGACCGTAAATTAGGGAAAGAGGCACGCATCTATCATCAGGACTTCTGGGCGTTAAAAGATGTGTCTTTTAATTTACCACGTGGCCAGACGATGGGGATTGTTGGCCAAAATGGTTCTGGCAAGTCCACACTCTTGCAAATAATTGCTGGGACTTTAACGCCGACAGCGGGAAATGTAGCCGTCAATGGTCGTGTTGCAGCCTTACTGGAACTGGGGGCAGGTTTTAATTCTGATTTCACAGGTCTGGAAAATGTTTATTTAAATGCTTCTCTTTTGGGGTTATCTAAAGAGGAAACTGAGAATAAATTAGATGACATATTATCTTTCGCAGACATTGGCGGTTTTATCAACTCTCCGGTCCGTTCGTATTCGAGTGGGATGTTGGTCCGCCTGGCATTTGCAGTTCAGGCGCAAATAGACCCAGAGATTCTTATTGTTGATGAGGCCCTGGCAGTTGGGGATGCAAAATTTCAGGCGAAATGTTTTTCACGACTGAAAAGGCTTAAACAGGACGGTACTTCAATTCTTTTTGTATCACATGCCACAGAGCAAATTGTGACACATTGTGATAGTGCACTGTTGTTAGACCATGGAGTGGTACAAGTTCAGGGTAGCCCTAACGATGTGGTTAACAGGTATTTGGATGTTCTTTTTGGTAAGAAAAACGGCTCATCCATTAGAAAAGATCAAGACGATAAACTTGAGAAGGCTGTTTCCCGTGAAGTTCAGATTCGGGACCGGGAATCGAAATCTAACCTCTCACCTGGTAGCTTCAGCTCATTATTGACGGGAGAATACTCAGAACGCCCTAACTATAATCCGTCAGAGTACCGATGGGGAGACCGTGCAGCGGAACTGATAGATTTTTACATCTGTCAAGATGGTGAAGATTATCCAAGCACAGTTACACCTGGAAAAGAATTAACCCTGGCTATTAAAGTAAGATTTCGCGACGTTGTCGTGAGGCCAATATTTGGTTTCGCTATTAAAACTAAAGAAGGCGTGACAATCTATAACACGAATAGTGAATGGCAATCTGTAGACTTGGTTGATGTGGCGGAAATTGATACTGAAATGGTGGTTTCTGTTACATTGCCGATGATGGTATATGAAGGTGATTTCTTTATCTCTGTCGGTATTGCCAGTAGTTCTCTTGATGGTGAGATCATACCGCACGATCGCCGGTATGATTCAATACACTTGGCTGTCGGGCCTGTAAAATCTTTCACTGGCTTAGCCAATTTGAATGCGAGAATAAATTTTGAAACAGAATAACATACATGAAATTTTATTAAATAATGACTTCTTTATTGATAAAACGACCAATGTTTGGCGTCCTGTTGAATTGCCAGCTTTTGCATATAATGACGGTGATGAGGCTGAGAATTACGTATTGAAGTCTGTTACCGAATCAGCTGATGTAAGCATAAATTCAAAAGAGCTGTCAGATAAGATGAAGGATTGGCCATCCACTTATCATCTTTCCTCCAGACGCTCGAATTTATTGCGTCCTTTTGAGCAGTGGTTAAAAGGTAAAAAGGTTCTCGAAATAGGTTGCGGTTGCGGCGCAATAACGCGTTTTTTGGGAGAAAGTGGCGCTGATGTTGTATCGGTAGAAGGAAGCCTTCGACGTGCTCAAATTGCAAGAGCACGAACCCGGGATTTGTCTAATGTAGACGTCATTTGTGCACCGAGTGATATTATACCTGACATTGGTCATTTTGATGCAGTTATACTTGTAGGCGTATTGGAGTATGCGCGAGTATTTCTTGGACACGATGGTCAAAAAACTCTTTTAGATTCATGTCGGGACAGAATGACTGAGACCGGCAAGCTTTTCGTCGCAATCGAAAATAAATTAGGTATAAAGTATTTTTCAGGAGTCAATGAAGATCATGTAAATATGCCAATGTTTGGTATCAACAACTCTTACACTGAAAAAAGCGTCGTTACTTTTGGCCGTAGTGAACTTAAAGCTGTGCTAGCTAATTCAGGTTTTTTGCATAACGAAGAGTTTTTGCCACTTCCTGATTATAAATTACCCGTCAGCATTATTTGCCCGCGTGGATGGAAAAACTTTTCATCACAATTTTCGCAACTGGCAATCGAAAGTGCACATCAGGACCCGCAGAAAAATTCAGAAAATTATTTTTCTATTGAGGAAGGTCTTTATAATATTTGGAATAATGATCTTGCACCTGATTTGAGTAACTCTTTTTTAATGGTAAGTAGTCAGATAAAACCTGATGAGGAAATTATCGATCAAACGATCGCTGCTTATCATTTTTCAGATGGCAGAGCTAATGAATTCAAAAAAACAAGTCTATTCAAAACTAATTTAAATGATGAATTAGTTGTGCTCACCAGTGGCGGTGATGTTTCAATTCCATCATCAGTTAATGAACATTCAATTGTTGAAAGTGGTGTTTTCCATGACGGCGAGAGTTTATGGCTTTCTCTCGTTCATACTGTGAACAAACCCAACTGGACAATTCAAGATATCGTTTGCTGGTCCAGTATCTGGATCAATGAAATTCAAAAGCGAGCCAGTCTTTCCAAAGAATTCAATAGCCTGACGGTTTTGCCTTCTGAGTTTTTGGATGCAATGCCTTTCAATTTTATTACATTAGATAATGGTGATAAGAAACTTTTTGACCAAGAGTGGAATTCACCTGCTGAGATTACTCTGGGATATATAGTCTTCAGAGGGATTTTCCATTCTCTATTGCGATTGACGTCAATTTCATCAAGCCCGTCTTATCGGGGAGAAAGTATTGCTGATTATTCATTATCTATTATGAATGCAATAGGCTTTAGCTGTGACGATGATTTAAAAAATACCTGGTTGAAAGCAGAAGCAGATTTTCTGGCATCTGTTCAGTCTAAAGATGCTGTTGCTATACTCTCTGTTCTTAAAGAGGTAAAATTAAATGTCAGAAGGGATTCTGCAAAGGCTATTGTCAACGACTTAAACACTGCAATTGAAGAACAGAAACATTTACAGGGGCATATTGCAGAATTGCTTACTGTAGCTGATGAACGCGCAAGCGTAATTCAGTCACTTGAATTAGATATTGCCGGCAAAGAGATGACTATTAAAACATTAGAAGATGCCAACAGAGAAAATGTTGATAAATTAAATAATTCTCATTTAGAACTACTGGATAAAATATCTTTACGTGATAAGCAACTCACTGAGCTTTATAACGATGCTGCTCTCAATGAGCAGCTTTTGGGACAGTGCCGCCATGAAAATCATTTATTGCAACAGCAACTAAATGGTATTTACGATTCTTCCAGTTGGAAATTTTCAGCTCCTATCCGCGTAATTTCAAGACGCACTCCCTCTTATTTACGCAATCCAGCGCGCGTGATTTTTAGAAAATTTTTCTATATTGGACAAAGTGTTAAGGTTAAATCTGGCCAAGTTGTGCGGAACGTTATACGCCCTGCTAAATTGCTCACCACACGAGTGAATCAGCGCAGTAGAACATATGCACAGCGTGTTTATCATGCTCTGCCAGATAGATATAAGCTTAGTGCTTTAAAAGTTGCGATGAAATTAAAACCAGAATGGTTCTATGACCATCCATCTTTTATCCGTACTAACGAGAGCATTGCAGGGATCAGACAAGCTAAAACTGACTGGATGGTTGATATTAATACCTGCAGAGACAATTTTAAAGGAACACCAGGCAAGGTCGCTGTACACTGCCACATATTTTATCATGATTTAATAAATGAGTTTAGTGCCCATCTATCAGTTATCCCGTTCTCATTTGACGTTTATGTATCAGTTACTACTGAGGAAGGGAGAGACGTTTGTACTAATGCGCTGAAGAAAATAAAAAACATTTCTAATTTATATGTTGAAATTGTACCGAATCGCGGCAGAGACATTGCGCCGATGTTCTGTCAGTTTGGTGAACGGCTAAAAGAATACGATTATGTCTGTCATATACAGAGCAAAAAGTCTCTCTATAATGGTGGGACAACGTTGGGATGGCGTGAGTATTTGTTTAATACTCTTTTAGGTACTGAAAAAAATACAAATCGTATTTTTGGATTATTCCAAGATAATCCTACGGTAGGGATCATTTTCCCCCAAGCTTTTGTTCAGGTGCCGTATCCGGCATTTACATGGTTGGCTAATAAGCAAGATGGGGCAATGCTTTGTCAACGTATTGGTATACCGATGCCTGAAAGTTATTACCATTTCCCAGCGGGTTCCATGTTTTGGGCAAAAATGTCAGCAATGAAACCTCTTTTTGACCTAAATCTTCAATGGGAAGAATTCCCGGAAGAATTGGGCCAAACTGATGGTACATTAGCGCATGCGCTGGAAAGGATGCTCGGGATTGTACCTACATCTCAAGGCTATCAGTCCATTATTATAAAAGATCATAGCAGCCCTTCTTGGTCACCATTTCGCTTTGATCAGCAATATTTAAATCGTGCTGATGAAACTTACAGCCATTTGATCAGAGATTCCAAAACTAAAGTTATAGCATTCGATATTTTTGATACATTACTTGTTCGTCCATTACTCGTTGCCGATCATACTAAAGAAATCATTCGTCAGAGATTGAATGAGTCCGAGGGCAAGCTCTTTGCTAATTTCAGAGCAATGGCAGAGGTTAATGCACGCAATATTAAAGGGAAAGATATTTCCATCTCTGATATATATGAGCAGTTTGGCTTGCTAACTAAACTGTCTGCCGAGAAATGTGCTGAAATTCAACGCATTGAAGAAATTGTTGAATTAGCATCAGTATCACCTCGAAAAGATATGGTACACCTCCTCAATAAATCCAAGGAATGGGGCAAACGTGTTGTTCTCATCAGCGATATGTTTTTATCAATACAAACTATCGAAACGATGTTAGAGCTCAATGGGATTGATAATTATGATCGCCTATACCTTTCCTCAGATTTGGGCATAAGGAAAGATACCGGACAACTCTATTCATTCATGCTTGATGAAGAAGGCGTGAAGGGTGAGGAAGTTGTTATGTTTGGTGATAATGAGCGCTCCGATTTGCAACTGCCTTGTGATGAGTTCAAATTGCGTGCTTTACACATACTCCGTGCTGCAGATCTCGCCAAATCTTTGCCTGAATATGAGACTCTTATTCGACCAGAAGTTTATGAGAACAATCTCAATCGAGAATTGACCATTGGGATGTTAGTCAGAGAAAACCTGAATAAATGCTATAACTTTGATGCTAATGATATTGCTATATTTTCATCTGCCCCTCGTCAACTTGGCTTTAATCTCGTGGGGCCGACAATATCAGCATTTTGCGCATGGCTTGCTGAGAGAGCAAAAGCGCAAAATGTGACGGATCTATATTTCCTTGCTCGTGAGGGTAAGCTAATCAAGCAAGTTTATGATGCATGGTCCAAAACAGTTGATGATGCTCCAAATAGCCACTATCTACAGGTTTCCCGCAGAGCGGTTAATGTCCCAAATATTGCGTCATTTGAAGATATTTGTGCAATCGCGCTGTCTAATTATTATCCTAATAAAGTACAGAGCTTTTTCTACGAACGGTTTGGTTTAGAACTTTCAGATGATCGTTGGAATGAGATTTATGCCTCAGGTGTCTGGAATAAAGATACTTTACTCCAGGTAAAAGACGGGGATTTGTCTGCTATTAATGACTTATTGCATGTTCTTACACCTGATATTTTGGCTGAAGCTTCAGCTGAAAAGAACATCCTTTTACAGTATTTTGACTCTGTTGGGCTTACCAGCAGCGAAAATGTAGCGGTAGTGGATGTGGGATATTCTGGGACGATCCAAAAATCTATAAATAAATTATTATCTGGTCCAATTCACGGATTCTATTTCGCGACCGCACATAACATTCGCGAGGGCATGCCAGAAAATGCATTTGCCGAAGGCTGTTATGTTGAATTGGGGCAGGCTAAAAATATTGGCTCCCGCATATTCAGTAACAGTTTCTGCTTGGAGCAATTATTAAGCGCTAATGACCCTCAGGTGACGAAGTATGTCTTTGATGAAGATAATTTATTTAAACCACGCTTTAAGGTTTTAAGTGAAGCAGAATTGTCCACTCAACCCACCCGAAACGCGTTGCAAGAAGGTGCGATGGACTTCGTGAATCAGTCCGTTGAGATTAGAAATAAATTTTACAATAGCTTTGTACCTTCGGTAGAGATTGCTGATGTACTGTATGCTGATTTCATTGAAGCAACGCTTGAGAATAAGAACAGTGTCCTGGAAAAAATGGTTCTTGATGATGACTATTGTGGAAGAGGTTTGATCAACTGAGTTTTTGGTTTTCTTTTCTAAAGTCTGCCCCTGTGGGGCAGACTTTTTCTCAGTATCAGAATAAGGTTATCCCAATATGCAGGACCCTGAAATTGCAGTTATGATGTGCACGTACAATGGTGCACCATATTTGCTATCTCAACTAGAATCTATTGAAAATCAATCTGTCAATAATGTACATATTTACATCTCTGACGATGGTTCTTCCGATGAAACCTGCGCAATAGCCCGTTCATTTATTGATTGCTCCCACTTTGAAGGCACACTCTTAAAAGGTCCAAAACGCGGGTTTGTAGAAAACTTCATGCATATGGTTAACAATGAAGAAATATGCGCGAAATATTATGCCTTTTCTGATCAAGATGACGTCTGGAAATCTGACAAGCTGGAGCGGGCGATTAATTGGCTTTCTGAGATCCCTGAGGATGTCCCTGCGCTGTATTGTTCCAGGACAACATTGACGGATGCTGAAGGAAAAATCATCGGGGCCTCCCCTAACTATAAGCGTCCCCCGGCTTTCGCAAATTCAATCCTTCAAAACATTGCCAGTGGCAATACGATGGTTTTCAATCATAAGGCCAGAGAGCTTCTTGCTCTGGCTTATGGCGCTCCTATGGTTGCGCATGACTGGTCTCTCTATCAGATTGTCAGCGGATGTGGTGGGAAAGTTTTTTTTGACACTATTCCTACTGTATTTTATCGACAACACCATAATAATGTTATTGGCAATAGTATGGGGCTGGGTAAGCGAATACAAAATTTTTTGCAGGCTCACAGTGGGAGAGCGGCTATCTGGAATAATATGAATTTTGAAGTGCTGGGCAGGGTCAGTCGACACCTTACGCCGGAGTCTGCGGCGACTCTGCACGACTTTAAAAGCATCAGGAACAGTAGCCTTTCGATGAGGTTAAAACTGATGAAAAGTTCCGGTATCTATCATCAACAGGCCATCGGCTATTTCACCACACTGACTTATGTGCTGCTGAATAAAATATAAGACTGGTATAAATAGTGAAAATCATCGCTTCCTTAGTGCTCTATAAACACCAGTATGCGGATATCGAGCCAACGATTAACTCATTGATTAATGAGGAAACTATATCAAAAATTGTCATTGTTGATAATGGCGGGGAATGCCGCTGGTTAAAAGACTATAGCCACCCTAAAATCGAGATCCTAATTTTAAAGACCAATTGTGGTTTCGGGACAGGTCATAATGAAGTATTCAGGCGTTATGCAGAGCAGTATGAGTTTACGCTGATCTGTAATCCGGATATTGCTTTCAAATCCGGCGAAGTTGACAAACTCTATCATTACTGTGTCATTAATAAGATCGGATTGAGCATTCCTAAAGTCATTTACCCAGATGGTTCCTTGCAGCATTGCTGTCGACTATTGCCGACACCGTATCAGCTTTTTATAAGACGTTTTTTTACCCGCCTTTCCAGCGGTATTAACGAGACTTATGAACTACATCAGGCTGATCTCAATCAGGCATTTTTCGCCCCCTCTTTATCCGGATGCTTCATGCTCATGAGCAGGGATGCCCTGAAGGAAACAAAAGGATTTGATCCCCGTTTTTTCCTTTACCTGGAAGATGTTGATTTATCTCGAAGGGTGAGCCAATCAGAATTCGCTGTACGATATTGCCCTGACTCTGTTGTCGTCCATGAGGCTCAGCGTTCCTCATACCAGAATAAAAAATTTATGATTTATCACGTTGTTTCCGCAATTAAATATTTCAATAAATGGGGTTGGTTCTGCGACAAAGAGAGAGCACAGCTTAACCAGAAATGCCTTAGCCAGTTACCGACTAAGAATGGCCGTTGAGACATAAGTCGTTAAAGTGTGCCCGCGAAAGCTCTTTTTTACCTGCATTCCCCACATGTTACCGGTAAAGTAAAGCTGGCCTCTGAGAAGGGCGAAGCAGGGGATTGCTGGCATGTGCGATCAGAATATTGTTATGGCTGCAATAGGTTCACCCTTCGCCATTCTCATGTACAATGCTTGTGTTCATTTGTATGGCTCAGTGCAGTTAAACTCACTGTTTACAGGGGTTTAGACTAAAAACTGGGCGATCAACTATTTCAGACAGGAGTTGCTAATGTCCAAACAACAGATCGGCGTTGTCGGTATGGCGGTCATGGGCCGTAACCTCGCGCTTAACATTGAAAGCCGTGGTTATTCCGTTTCCATTTTTAACCGTTCAGGCGACAAGACTGATGAAGTCATCGCTGAAAATCCGGGTAAAAATCTGGTTCCGCACTACACCGTCGAAGAGTTTGTTGACTCGCTGGAAAAACCTCGTCGTATCTTGCTGATGGTGAAAGCCGGTGAAGCAACTGATAAAACCATCGCATCCCTGACTCCGCACCTGGATAAAGGCGACATCCTGATCGATGGCGGTAACACCTATTACAAAGACACCATTCGCCGTAACCGCGAACTGTCCGAGCAAGGTTTCAACTTCATCGGTACCGGCGTTTCCGGCGGTGAAGAGGGCGCGCTGAAAGGCCCGTCTATCATGCCTGGCGGTCAGAAAGAAGCCTACGCGCTGGTAGCACCTATTCTTGAAAAAATCGCAGCCCGTGCTGAAGATGGCGACGCTTGTGTGGCTTACATCGGTGCAGATGGTGCTGGCCACTACGTCAAAATGGTGCACAACGGTATCGAATACGGCGACATGCAGCTGATCGCAGAAGCGTATTCTCTGCTGAAGCAGTCCCTGAACCTGAGCAACGAAGAGCTGGCGACCACCTTTGCTGACTGGAACAAAGGCGAGCTGAGCAGCTACCTGATCGACATCACCAAAGACATCTTCACTAAGAAAGACGAAGAAGGTAAATACCTGGTCGATGTGATCCTGGATGAAGCAGCGAACAAAGGCACCGGTAAATGGACCAGCCAGAGCTCACTGGATCTGGGCGAACCACTGACGCTGATCACCGAGTCTGTGTTTGCCCGTTACTTGTCTTCCCTGAAAGACCAGCGTGTTGCGGCTTCTAAAGTACTGTCCGGCCCGGCGGTGAAACCTTTCTCTGGCGACAAAGCGGAGTTCATCGAGAAAGTGCGTCGTGCTCTGTATCTGGGCAAACTCGTTTCTTACGCGCAAGGCTTCTCACAGCTGAAAGCCGCATCAGATGAGAACAACTGGGATCTGAACTACGGTGAAATCGCGAAGATTTTCCGTGCGGGTTGTATTATTCGTGCACAGTTCCTGCAGAAAATTACCGATGCGTATGCTGAAAATGCCTCTATCGCTAACCTGCTGCTGGCTCCGTACTTCAAAAACATTGCTGATGAATATCAGCAAGCGCTGCGTGATGTCGTGTCTTATGCCGTTCAGAACGGTATCCCGACGCCAACCTTCTCTGCTGCGATCAACTACTACGACAGCTACCGTTCTGCGGTTCTGCCCGCCAACCTGATCCAGGCACAGCGTGACTACTTCGGTGCGCATACTTACAAACGTACCGACAAAGATGGCGTATTCCATACCGAATGGTTGGATTAATTGCCTGACCGGCACGTGTTAAGCGTGCCGGTGTTGTCACGTCGAGACAAAAAAAGCCGCCAATGCATCAGCAAAGGCGGCTTTTTTACGTCTGAACTTTTACTTTTGAATTTTCGACGTTATTTCTTATGACGCTGACGCAGATTCTCAATGACCGCACTCAGGTTCAGATCCTGATCCTGCAGCAATACCAGCAGGTGATAAATGAGATCTGAGGCTTCGTTTTTCAGTTCAAAGCGGTCGTTGACGGTGGCGGCCAGCGCAGTTTCAACGCCTTCTTCACCGACTTTTTGTGCGATGCGTTTGGTACCGCTGGCGTAAAGTTTGGCGGTATACGAGCTTTCCGGATCGGCGGTTTTGCGCGAGGCGAGCAGTTCTTCGAGCTGATACAGAAACGCCCAGTCGGTTTCAGCAGGGTGGAAGCAGCTGTTATTGCCTTTATGGCAGGTCGGGCCAACCGGATTGACCAACACCAGCAGCGTGTCGTTATCGCAATCCGGGGTGATGCTGACGACGTTCAGATAGTTTTCTGACGTTTCGCCTTTGGTCCACAGACGCTCTTTAGTGCGTGAATAAAACGTTACCTTGCCGGAAGACTGCGTAACGCCCAGTGCTTCCTGATTCATATATCCGAGCATCAGCACTTCACCCGACACCGCGTGCTGGATGATGGCTGGCATCAGGTTATCCACTTTTTCCCAGTCGAGCTGGCTAATCTGTTCATCGGTCAGCAGACCGGTTTTTACATCCTGATTACTCACAAGCGGATCTCCACGCCATTTTCGGCCAGGTAGCTTTTCAGCTCGCCAATATTAATAATTTGTTTGTGGAACACGGAGGCGGCCAGTGCGCCGTCGACCTGTGCTTCGCGGAAGGCGTCAAGGAAGTGTGACATGGTCCCCGCGCCGCCCGAAGCGATCAGCGGAACATGACACACTTCGCGGATCATCTTCAGTTGCTCAAGGTCATATCCGTTACGCACGCCGTCCTGATTCATCATATTCAGCACAATTTCACCTGCGCCGCGTTCCTGCACTTCCTTCACCCAGTCGATAGTCTGCCAGGTGGTGATCTTAGTACACGCTTCATCACCGGTAAACTGATGAACCTGATAAGTTCCCGTCTCTGTATCGTGCCACGTATCGATACCCACGACGATACACTGTACACCATACCTGTCGGCAAGGCGGGTGATCAGTGTCGGATCCGCCAGGGCAGGGGAATTAATAGAAATCTTATCTGCACCAAACTGTAAAATCTGGCTGGCATCTTCAAGGCTCTTAATGCCACCCGCCACGCAGAAAGGGATATCAATAACTTCAGCCACGCGCGATACCCAGCTTTTATCCACTACGCGGCCGTCGCTTGAGGCGGTGATGTCGTAGAATACCAGTTCGTCCGCGCCTTCCTGCGCATAGCGCTGCGCCAGCGGTACGATATCGCCGATGATTTCGTGATTGCGGAACTGTACGCCTTTGACGACCTGACCGTCTTTAACGTCGAGGCAGGGGATTATCCGTTTTGCCAGCATGAAATTGCCTCCGTCACATTAAATTTACCGTCGAGCAATGCGCGCCCGACAATCACGCCTTCCACACCGCTGTCACGCAATGCAGCGATATCATCCAGTGAGCCGATACCGCCTGAAGCCTGAAACGCCACCTGCGGATAACGCGCTGTCACTTCACGATAAAGTTCGACGTTGGAACCGGCCAGCGTACCGTCACGGGAAATATCGGTGCACAGCACATGTTTCAGGCCGAACGGCAGATATTGCTCGACGACCTGTTCCAGCGTGGCATTGGAGTTTTCCTGCCAGCCGCTGATGGCCACATTTTTGCTACCTTCGGCATCGATGCGTACATCCAGTGCCAGCACCAGCGCATCCGCGCCGAAACGGCTGAACCAGCCCTGCACGGTCGCTGGATCTTTCACTGCGGTCGAACCGACCACCACGCGGGTTGCGCCAGCGTTAAGCAGTGCTTCAACGTCCTGCTCATTACGGATGCCGCCACCGACCTGCACCGGCACGGAAACACCGGCCAGTAATTTCGTCAGCAAAGGGATCTGGCGTGCAGCCGGATCTTTCGCGCCGGTTAAATCGACAAGGTGCAGAACCTGCGCACCTTGCTGCTGATAATCCTGTAAACGCGGTAACGGATCATTGCCGTAGTCACGTTGCTGACCGTAATCGCCCTGATGCAAACGCACCACGCTGCCTTCGATCAAATCCAAAGCGGGAATAATCATGCTGTTTACATCTCCAGAAAGTTTTTCAGCAACTGTGCGCCCGCGGCACCGGAACGTTCGGGATGAAACTGCACGCCGAAGAAGTTGTCTTTTTGTACGGCGGCGCTGAAGGGCTCGCCGTAAAGTGTCTGAGCGACCGTGTTTTCGCATACCGGCATGGCAAATCCGTGGACGAAATAGAAGTAAGCATTTTCATCAATGCCGCGGAATAAATGGCTGTCGGCGTTGGCGGTGACCTGATTCCAGCCCATATGTGGCAGCGGCAAACCAAGGTCTGGCATGCGCCGCACCGGCGTCTCAATAATACCCAGCGTATCGATACCGCCATTTTCTTCGCTCGATGAAGCCAGCAGTTGCATGCCCAGACAAATCCCCAGCACCGGTTGGGTGCAGGCTTTGATCAGGTCAATAAGCTCACGCTGTTCGAGCTGTTCCATCGCCGCCTGCGCCGTGCCGACGCCCGGTAAAAACAATTTGTCAGCCTGCAACACAATCTCCGGTTCACGGCTCACCGTTGGCTCATAGCCCAGACGCTGAACTGCATATTTCACGGAAGAGAGGTTGGCACAGCCGGTATCAAGGATAACGACATTCATCACAGCACTCCTTTCGAGCTCGGCAGGGTGTTGCCATCCACACGAATTGCCTGGCGCAGTGTGCGGCCAAAGGCTTTGAACAGGCTCTCAACACGGTGGTGATCGTTCTTGCCTTTAGTACGCAAGTGCAGGGTACAGGCCATCGCATAAGACAGTGAACGGAAGAAGTGTTCGACCATTTCCGTGCTCAGGTCGCCGACGCGCTGATAGTTAAATTCAGCTTTGTATTCCAGGTGCGGACGCCCGGAGATATCCAGTGCACAGCGAGCCAGACATTCATCCATAGGCAGTACGAATCCGAAACGGCCAATGCCACGTTTATCGCCCAGCGCTTTGTTCAGCGCTTCGCCCAGCGCCAGTGCGGTATCTTCCACCGTGTGGTGATCGTCGATATACAAATCGCCTTTCACTTCGATGTTCATACGAAAACCGCCGTGCGTAGCGATCTGATCCAGCATATGGTCGAAGAAACCGACGCCGGTACGGATTTTGCTTTCACCTTCGCGATCCAGCCAGACATCCACATCAATGGCCGTTTCACGCGTTACGCGGTTAACTTTTGCATGGCGGTCACGTTGAGTCAGTTGCTCTGCAATCGTCGCCCAGTTCAGCGTATCGCGCTGATAACGCAGCCCGGCGATACCCATATTGGCCGCCAGCTGGATATCAGTGTCACGGTCGCCAATCACATAACTGTTTGCCGTGTCCAGTACGCCGCTTTCCAGATAACCCGCCACCAGTTTGGTTTTTGGTTTACGGCAATCGCAGTGATCGGCTGGCAGGTGCGGACAAATCAGCACCTCGTCGAAAACGATGCCCTGTGAAGTCAGGATCTGCATCATCAGGTTGTGCGGCGGGTCGAAGGTTTCCTGCGGGAAACTGGCGGTGCCCAGACCGTCCTGATTGGTGATCATCACCAGTTTAAAACCGGCATTTTGCAGCGCTAAGAGTGCCGGAATGACGCCCGGCTCGAGGGCCAGTTTGTCCAGACGGTCGACCTGAAAATCTTCAGGTGGCTCGGAAATCAGGGTACCGTCGCGGTCGATAAACAGTGTTTTTTGCAATAACGGACTCTGGCTCACATGTGCTCCTTGCGGGGGCTATTTTGATTATCATTAAGAGTGAATGCGGTAGCGCCAGGTAAAGGCTGCAGGGCGGTGATCACCCGTTGCAGTTCTTCCCGGGTACCGATTGTGATCCGCAGGCAGCCGGAAAGTCCCGGTTGCTTGTTCTGGTCACGCAGGATAATGCCCTGATCCCAGAGGTTTTTAAAGACGGCACTTGAAGCGTAGAAGCGGACGAGGACGTAGTTAGTGTCGCTGGCAAAAACCTCTTCAACGCAGGCGCATTTTTCCATTTCTTCCCGCAACCACGCGCGGTTTTCCGTCACTTCAGTCACCCGCTGACGCATTATCGCCAGCCCTTCCGGGCTCAGCGCCTGTGCAGCGATATCGGCTACAGGCGTAGATAAAGGATAAGGCGCGATCACTTTCATTAATAACCCAATCAGGTCGCTGTTGGCGAGCGTGAAGCCGCAGCGCAAACCGGCGAGGGCAAACGCTTTGGACAGCGTGCGCAAAATCGCCAGGTGCGGATATTCCTGCAACCAGCCCGACACTGTCGCCTGCGGGCAAAATTCAATATAGGCCTCATCGACCGCTACAATGGCGCGTCCGCGGGTCATTTCCAGCACAGCACGAATCTCTTGCGGATCGATGATATTGCCGGTCGGATTATTCGGGCTGCACACATAAACCAGTTTCACGCCATCCAGCGCGGCTTCAATGGCCGGGAGATCCAAAGACCAGTCGGCTTTTGCGGCCACGGTGCGGCCTTCCACGCCAATTGTCTCGGCGCTGACGCTGTACATGCCGTAAGTCGGCGGGCAATAAAGAATAGCGTCTTTGCCCGGTTCACAGAATGCGCGGATCAACAGTTCAATGCCTTCGTCTGCGCCACGGCTGACCAGCACCTGTTCCGGGTCAACACCCGCATAAGCTGCGTAACGGTTGATGACCAGCGCAGGCTGACATTCCGGATAACGGTTAAAGGTCTGCTGCGTCAGTTCAAACTGTGGCGCGATGGCGTATTCGTTAGCGTTAAGCCACACATCACCGTTGCCGCCGAGACGACGTGCGGACTGATACGGGGTCAGTTCCTGCACATTCTTACGTGCCAGCGCCTGAACGCTGAGGGTGTTTTCATTGCTCATCAGCGTTGCTCCTTTAAAGCGTTAACGCGCAAAGTCACGGCATTTTTGTGTGCGGTCAGTTGTTCAGCCTGCGCCAGGGTTTCGATGGTATTTGCCAGACCGAGCAAACCTTCAGGCGTTAACTGCTGAACGGTCATGCGTTTCTGGAAATCTGCCAGACCGAGGCTGGAACAGGTGGCCGTGTAACCGTAAGTCGGCAAGACGTGGTTGGTGCCGGAAGCGTAATCGCCTGCGGATTCCGGTGACCAGTCACCGAGAAATACTGAACCGGCGCTGGTGATACTGTCGACCAGTTGCTCCGGCTCACGGGTTTGCAAAATCAAGTGCTCCGGACCGTACGCATTGCTGATTTCGATACACTGTGCGATGTCTTTCGCCACAATCAGACGGCTGCTTGCCAGTGCCTGACGGGCAATCTCGCTGCGGGATAATGTCTGCAACTGGCGTTCAACGGCTTCGCCGACCGCCTGCGCCATTTTCAAATCCGGCGTCAGCAAAATCACCTGAGAATCGGGGCCGTGTTCTGCCTGAGAAAGCAAATCAGAGGCGACAAAGTCAGGTGTTGCGCCACTGTCGGCAATCACCAGCACTTCTGAAGGCCCGGCTGGCATATCGATTGCCGCGCCGTCCAGGCTCTGACTGACCTGACGCTTGGCTTCGGTGACGTAGGCATTGCCCGGCCCGAAGATTTTCGCCACGCGCGGCACGGTTTCGGTGCCAAAGGCCAGCGCGGCAATTGCCTGCGCACCGCCAAGCTGATACACCTCTTCCACGCCACACAGTTGCGCGGCATACAGAATTTCATCGGCAATCGGCGGCGGAGAACACAGCACCACTTTCTGGCATCCGGCAATACGCGCCGGGGTCGCTAACATTAATACGGTGGACACCAGCGGCGCAGAACCGCCCGGAATATACAGGCCCACGGACTGAATAGGGCGGGTCAGTTGCTGGCAACGTACGCCTGGCTGGGTTTCGATATCCACCACAGCCAGTTTTTGTGCCTGATGAAAAGTATCGATATTGCGCACGGCATGTGCCATCGCCTGTTTAACATCCTCACCTAAACGCGCGGCCGCTGCCCCGATTTGCTGTGCAGTGACGCGCAATTCCTGGACTTCAGTTTTATCAAAGCGGGCGCAAAACTCGCGCAGCGCACTGTCACCTTCACTGCGCACGCGGCGCAGGATTTCACTGACAGATTCGGTAATACGGTCAGACGCCGAAATTGCCGGGCGTGTCAGCAGCTCGCGACGCTGTTGTTCGTCGCATTGCTGCCAGTCAATCGGGGTAGTGAACGCGTCAGGCTTCATGGCTTACTCCATCATTTTTTCGATTGGCAGAACCAGAATGGAGCTGGCGCCGAGCGCTTTCAGTTTCTCCATCGTTTCCCAGAACAGGGTTTCGCTGCTGACCATGTGCATGGCCACACGTTGCTGATCGCCTGCCAGCGGCAGAATGGTCGGACGCTCAGCGCCCGGCAGCAGGGCAACGATCTCATCAAGACGCTCACTCGGCGCGTGCAACATAATGTACTTGGATTCGCGTGCCTGAATAACGCCCTGAATACGGGTCATCATTTTGTCGATCAGCAGTTGTTTCTCTTGTGGCATTTCGCCGTCGCGCTGGATAAGACAGGCTTTGGAGCGATAAATCACTTCCACTTCACGCAGGCCGTTGGCTTCGAGCGTGGCGCCGGTAGAGACCAGGTCACAAATCGCATCCGACAAACCGGCGCGCGGGGCGACTTCCACAGAACCGTTCAGCAGGCAGGATTTGAAATCGACGCCTTTTTTATCGAGATATTGCTTGAGCAGGTGCGGATACGAGGTGGCGATGCGGGCGTTTTGCAGGCTTTGCGGACCGGTATACTCCGTGTCCAGTGGCGTCGCCAGTGACAGACGGCAACCGCCAAAATCCAGACGACGCAGGGTGAAATAACGCGGGTCTTCGCCCTGGGCGCGGCGGCTCAGCAACTCTTCTTCCAGCACGTTTTCACCGATGATGCCCAGATCCACCACACCGTCCATCAACAGCCCCGGGATATCGTCATCACGCACGCGCAAAATGTCGATCGGCATGTTTTCTGCGAAGGCGATCAGACGCTGTTCCTGCAGGTTGATTTTGATCCCGCAGCGGGCCAGCAGTTCGCGTGATTCATCGCTCAGGCGACCTGACTTTTGCATTGCTATCCGTAAACGTGTTTTATCCAGCATGATGACCTCAGTTTCTTAATTATTTATCGTAAAAATCGTTTGTTTAAAGGCGTTAACTTCAATCCGTCAGGCCAAAAAAAAGCCCCCGGAAGAAATCTTCCGGGGGCTATCTCTGCGTTCTGCGCCACTGGAAGATCTAAACAGTCTCCCAGCACCAATCGCCTGAAAGACTAGTCAGGGTGATGGTGATGACGGTGGTTAATCAGAACGTTTGTCATGTCAGTGTCTCAGTATGTTCATTTATATGCCGCGTGATTCAGATTTGAATCATTCGCCACACATATCAAATTCGCTGCCAATAAAACTAAACTATCGGGCGGTAACAGCGCAACCTTTTTTTCCGATGATGAGTTTTTCTTATCCGCAGCAGGGTTTTCATCGAATAAATGAATGATCTGTTAACAGAGGCAGAGAAAACCTTACGCAGGCTGAACCGGGAAAAGGTGACATTTGCTAGTATAAAGGAAGCAGTATCAGCAGTGGGTGATGTGATGCCACATGCCAATGAAACAACGGAGCGAAGTATGAAGAAGGTTTCGATTATCGGACTGGGCTGGCTGGGAATGCCACTGGCGATGGCGCTGGCTTCAAAAGGTTATCAGGTGGTCGGCAGTAAAACCACGCCGGATGGGGTAGATGCCGCCAGAGCCGTGGGGATCGAGTGTTTCCCGCTGGTGTTTACGCCGCAGATGGAATGTGCGGCGGAAGATCTCGATCAGTTGCTGAATGTCGATGCGCTGATCATTACCCTGCCTGCGCGCCGGACGGTGGAAGGCAGTGAACTGTACTTCCAGGCGGTACAGCTGTTAACCGACAGCGCGCTGGCGCATAACGTCAAACGCATTATTTTCACCAGCTCGACATCTGTTTATGGCGAAGGAGAGGGGGTGGTGCGTGAGGGGTCGTCGCTTGAACCGGTCACGACCAGCGGAAAGGTGCTCAAAGAACTCGAAACCTGGCTCCATGGTTTACCCAATACGTCTGTCGATGTACTGCGTCTGGCCGGTCTGGTCGGCGGCGATCGCCATCCGGGACGTTTTATGGCCGGAAAGACGCAGGTGAAAGGCGGTCAGCATGGCGTCAACCTGGTGCATCAGGATGATGTGATTGCCGCGATTGCGTTGTTACTCAGTCTGCCGAAAGGCGGCCATACATATAACCTGTGCGCACCTGCTCATCCTGCCAAAGCGGAGTTTTATCCGGCGCTGGCCAGACAGATGGGGCTGGAGCCGCCGACTTTTGCTGAACAAGCTTCAGCAGAGAAGGGCAAAATCGTCGATGGTGAGCGGATCTGCAAAGAACTTGGCTTTGAATATCAGCATCCTGATCCGCGAACCATGCCTTTTTAATCACCAAACGCGGTGTAGATAATTTCACGTTATGACCTGCCGGAAATTTCGGCAGGTTGTTAAGTGTCTGCTGCATTAACGTTCGGAAAACCCCTTTCTCATGTGCAGGAAATTATTCATTTATCCTGCAACGCCTATTTTATCCTTCCGTTTAATTAGCCGGCTTAATGGCGGTACATTTTTTAAGCTTGCTGTCTAATATTCTTCTGACAGCGTAGTTAAAAATGCGTTTTAATCGCTAATCTGCAGGTGAAACTGGCGACAGATGCTGGTCTGGTAATAAAATTCCTAGTCACGCGCTTTTTATTTGCTATTGCGCGGTATAAAGCACTTTTTTAAGCACAATGATTAAAGTTTTCCTGAACAGTTGCCGATAGGTTAAGTTCGGCACCACTATGCCATTCCATCACTTCTTCTTATCAATCCGGCCTTGTTGCTGGATGTTTCCGCATGTCCGATCATAAATTATTACAATAATTGTCTTTTTATTTCTTAAACCGCGTGCTTGCTCACGGTTTAAGAACAATTCGCGCTTAATTTCCTCACAAACCATTAGGACAACTCCCCGAAAACCCTTGTGCTGACTGGGTTGAGTGTATTTAGCACAATGATCATGCTATTTGAAATTTCCAGCATAAATAGCTGCATGAGAAGTTATTAATTATTATCTGTGCTGTTCATTTGGCTTTGGTTGGCCTTTGTACAAATTGATCTAAAAAAGGCTAAAAAAGGCTGTCTGAAGAGAGCTTTTTAGACGCTTTTTTACTTTTGGCTTAAAAATGCGCAAATTTTTACGATAAATTGCACTTTCAGAAGCAAAATAAAGTCATAAAGTGTGATCTCCATCACACTTTATTCAAAATTCGTCAACGGTAAGATTGTATGTATAAAGGAAACGGGGTTAGAGTTGCAGCGTAGTAAGATTATTCCTAATAATGTATGTAAAAGCGTTTCACTGAATGAGGCGCCATCACAGCAACGGACTCTGCCAGTACACCAAAACTAAAGTGTTTTTCGATTACTTAGCAGTGCAATTGTCACAATTAATTTAGTTTACATCAGGAACAACTTTGTATTGGCGGTGAAGTAAATACCGCGTGATAAATCTAATAATCATCGTGAGATTTATTAATCAGCCAATGATCCAATTGTTTTGATAGTAAAAAATACTCCTGTCACGCCGGGTAAAACTCTTGCTGCATGGAATATGTCTATCAATCCGCCGTCTTAAAAAAACGGCATCGGTAATGGGGTAGAACAGAATGTCCGAATTGCTTAAGCACATATATGATATCAACCTGTCATATTTACTGTTGGCACAGCGTTTGATTAACGACGAAAAGGCCTCGGCGATGTTTCGCCTGGGGATCGATGACGTTATGGCAGATACCCTGAGACAGCTGACGCTGCCTCAGATGGTGAAGTTAGCTGAAACGAACCAGCTTTTGTGTCAGTTCCGCTTTGATGACAGCAAGACAATTGAACGCTTGACCCAGGAATCGCGGGTGGATGACTTACAACAAATCCATACCGGTATCTTGTTGTCCAGCCATCTGCTGAAAGGCCTGGCCGCGAAAGAAAGCGGCGCGATGAAGAAAAGGGCGTAGCTATGTCTGGTAAAGATGCGTCAACCAAGCCAGCAGAAAAAAGTATTGTTCAGGAAGCACGGGACATTCAGCTGGCTATGGAACTGATTACGCTGGGTGCCAGATTGCAGATGCTGGAAAGCGAAACGCAATTAAGTCGTGGCCGACTGATTAAATTGTACAAAGAGTTGCGAGGAAGTCCTCCCCCGAAAGGCATGTTGCCGTTCTCTACTGACTGGTTCATGACCTGGGAACAGAACATCCATTCCTCCATGTTTTACAACGCTTACTCTTTCCTGCTAAAGAGCGGCCACTGTAATGGCGTGGAGGCGGTGATCAAGGCTTATCGTTTATATCTGGAACAGTGTCCTGAGCAGCCGGGGGAAGCGCCGATCCTTGCGCTGACCCGTGCCTGGACGTTAGTACGTTTTGTCGACAGCGGCATGTTGCAGCTTTCAGCGTGTAACTGCTGTGATGGCTCATTTATTACCCATGCACACCAACCCCGCCACGGGTTTGTTTGCAGTCTTTGCCAGCCCCCGTCCCGAGCAGTAAAAAAACGTAAACTTTCCCCGCAGGTTGCCGATATAACATCTCAAGAGCTGGACGAACAGGTCAAGCACGCAGTTTGAGATAGTTGGGTTGCAGTAAGTCGTTCTGAGCGGTGGCTACCACCGCTCATCAATTCCCCCCTAACATCTCAGCCATTCTCTGACACTTTTTATGCACGTTTCTACGGCACAAATCGGTCAGGCACATGGCGCGCGCTTAACCTCGCCCTAAAACCACATCGAATTAAGGATTCATCGTGCTAGTGATAATAGGTTACATCGTGGTGTTGGGCTCTGTGTTCGGCGGTTTCATGCTCGTCGGCGGTGAGCTGGGCGCGTTATACCAACCCGCAGAATTGCTCATTATTGGCGGTGCCGGCATCGGTGCCTTCTTCGTCGGTAACAACGGCAAAGCGATCAAATCCACCATGCGCGCGCTGCCGCAGTTGTTCCGCGCATCAAAATACAATAAAGCGTTGTATATGGATCTGATGGCGCTGCTTTACCGGGTATTAGCCAAATCACGCCAACAGGGGATGCTGTCGCTGGAAAATGACATCGACAATCCGGCCGAAAGCGACATTTTTGCTAATTATCCGCGCATCCTTGCCGATAAACAGTTAGTCGAATATCTGACTGACTATCTGCGCCTCATGGTCAGCGGCAACATGAATGCCTTTGAAATTGAAGCGCTGATGGACGAGGAAATCGAAACTTACGAGCACGAGAGTGAAGTGCCGGCGAACAGCCTGGCGCTGGTGGGTGACTCACTCCCGGCATTCGGTATCGTCGCTGCGGTAATGGGGATCGTACATACCCTGGCCGCTGCTGACCGACCTGCCGCAGAACTCGGGGCACTGATTGCCCACGCGATGGTCGGCACCTTCCTCGGTATCCTGCTGGCGTACGGTTTTATTTCTCCGCTGGCCAGCGTGTTACGCCAGAAGAGTGCTGAAAACGCCAAAATGATGCAGTGCATCAAGGTGACATTGCTGTCGAGCATTAACGGTTATGCGCCACAAATTGCCGTCGAATTTGGCCGTAAAACGTTGTACACCTCGGAGCGGCCTTCCTTTATTGAACTGGAGGAACACGTTCGCCAGGTCAAGTCGCCGGGTCAGAAACAAACTGAAGAAGAAAAAGTATGAAGCATCAGAGCCATCCAATCGTTGTTGTACGCAAGAAAAAGAATAAGCACGGCGGAGGGCATCACGGCGGTTCGTGGAAGATTGCTTACGCTGACTTTATGACAGCGATGATGGCTTTCTTTCTGGTGATGTGGCTGATTTCGATCTCCAGCCCTAAAGAACTGGTGCAAATTGCCGAATACTTCCGTACCCCCCTTGCGGTGGCGATCACCGGCGGGCCGCGCAGCAGCGATGCTACCAGCCCGATCCCGGGCGGTGGCGAAGACCCGACCGTACAGGACGGGGAAGTCCATAAAATGGAGCAGTCGCAGGGGGCGAGTAAGCGTGAGTCGGACGATTTACAGCGGTTGCAGCAAAAGCTGGAAGACATGCTGGCGTCGGATCCGCGGCTGAAAGATTTACGTCCACACCTGATGATTAACCTGACCGAGCAGGGTTTGCGCATTCAGATTATCGATAGCAAAAACCGCCCGATGTTCCAGCTTGGCAGCGCGATTGTTGAGCCGTACATGCGCGATATCCTCAGGGCGATTGCCCCGGTACTGGATGGTTTTCCGAACAAGATCAGTCTGGCGGGGCATACCGATGACATGCCGTATGCCACAGGTGAACGTGGCTACAGCAACTGGGAACTGTCGACTGAGCGCGCGAATGCTTCACGTCGCGAGATGATGAGCGGCGGCCTCAGCGAAGGGAAAGTCCTGCGGGTGATGGGCATGGGGTCTTCCATGCAACTGAAAAACCACCCGGCAGGTGACGCCATCAACCGTCGTATCAGTATTTTGGTCCTGAACAAACACGCGGAAGAAGCGATTGAACGGGAAAACAGCGAGGGCGAGGCGATCACGATCAGTGACGCTGGCGAGCTGCAAAGACAAGTACAAGGCACACAAAAAGTGCCGGCATTAGCACCAAAAATGAGTTCGGCTCCGGCAGCTCCGGCGTTAGCGCCACAGGCAAACCCGGCACCGGCCACACCAGAGAAAGCACCATCAATACCCGGGATTGAGACGCAGACGCCAGTGACACCCTCGGCAGGCGCTCAACCTGCGACGGCAGCTCCGGCTGCCGCGGCGGGCACGGCACCTGCGACACATTAACAAGCCGCGATTCACAGCAGAGGTGATCACGTGAGCATGGATATTACTGATTTTTATCAGACATTTTTTGATGAAGCAGACGAGTTGCTGGCGGACATGGAACAACATCTGTTGTTACTTGATCCGCAGGCGCCTGACATTGAGCAACTGAATGCGATTTTCCGCGCAGCGCACTCAATCAAAGGCGGTGCAGCCACGTTTGGATTTACGGTTTTACAGGAAACGACTCACTTACTGGAAAACCTGCTCGACGGTGCTCGTCGCGCTGAAATGAGCCTGAGCACCGACATCATCAACCTGTTTCTGGAAACAAAAGACATTATGCAGGAGCAACTCGACGCCTATAAATCTTCCCGGGATCCTGACGCAGAAAGCTTTGAATATATCTGTGCGGCCCTGAGACAACTGGCCCTCGAAGCGCAACAGGCGCGTGAACCTGTGCCTGATCTTCACGTGGTTGAAGACCAGACAGCGGCACAATCTGTCGCGACAGCGCCGGTTGCACCCGCTGCCGGGAAGGGCGATTTGCGCGTTCGTCTCTCCGGCCTGAAAACACAGGAAATTCCTGTGATGCTGGAGGAACTCGGCAATCTTGGCGAGATAAAAGATCCGGTTCAGACTGATGACAGCGTGGAAGCCACCCTGGTCACCACGGTTAGCGAAGACGACATTATTGCCGTGCTGTGTTTTGTGCTGGAGCCGGAACAAATCAGCTTCACTCACGCCCCGGCAGCGGTTGCTTCTGAAGCCGTTGCGGTTGCCGCATCCGCGCCTGTTGTGGCGGAAGTGGCCGCAGCACCGGCGGTCGTCGCCCGTCAGGCTCCGGTACTGACGGCAGTGCCGAACAGCGAACCGGCGAAAGCCCGTGCACCTAAAGCCCCTGAATCCACCAGCATCCGTGTTGCTGTTGAAAAGGTTGACCAGTTGATCAACCTCGTGGGCGAACTGGTGATCACCCAGTCCATGCTGGCACAGCGTTCAGATCTGCTGGATCCGGTTGTCCACAGTGACCTGCTCAACAGCATGGGCCAGCTCGAACGTAATGCCCGTGATTTGCAGGAATCGGTGATGTCGATTCGTATGATGCCGATGGAATTCGTGTTCAGCCGCTTCCCGCGTCTGGTGCGAGATCTGGCCAGCAAACTGAATAAGCAAATCGAACTGACACTGCTTGGCAGCTCGACCGAACTGGATAAGAGCCTGATCGAACGCATCATCGATCCGTTAACGCACCTGGTGCGTAACAGTCTGGATCACGGTGTGGAAACGCCGGATGTGCGTATTGCCAATGGTAAAGAACCCACCGGTAACCTGACGCTTTCTGCGGAACATCAGGGTGGCAATATCTGCATCGAAGTGATCGACGATGGTGCCGGTCTGAACCGCGAACGTATTCTGGCGAAAGCCGCATCGCAGGGCATGAACGTCCATGACAACATGAGCGATGAAGAAGTCGGCATGCTGATCTTTGCCGCTGGCTTCTCGACCGCAGAAAAAGTCACTGACGTTTCAGGCCGTGGTGTCGGCATGGACGTGGTGAAACGAAACATTCAGGAAATGGGTGGGCACGTTGAAATCCATTCCCAGCAGGGCAAAGGCACCACCATCCGTATCCTGCTGCCACTGACGCTGGCGATCCTCGACGGGATGTCAGTGAAAGTCGGTAAAGAAGTCTTCATTCTGCCACTGAACGCGGTGATGGAATCTCTGCAACCGCTGTCAGAGGATTTGCATCCGATGGCCGGTGGCGAACGTGTTCTGCAGGTGCGCGGTGAATACCTGCCGCTGGTTGAGTTGTACAACGTCTTTGATGTTGAAGACGCCAAAACCGAAGCCACGCAGGGCATTGTGGTGATTTTGCAGAGTGCAGGGCGTCGCTACGCGTTGCTGGTTGATCAGTTGATTGGTCAGCATCAGGTTGTGGTGAAAAACCTGGAAAGCAACTATCGCAAAGTACCGGGCATTTCCGCCGCCACTATTTTGGGCGACGGCAGTGTGGCGCTGATCGTGGACGTGTCTGCACTGCAGTCACTGAACCGCGATAAATTAGCAACAGGCTCCTCCGCCGCATAACAAGCAAAGCTGCCGGTGACCGCATGGTTGCCGGGTGTGAAAAACTCAGGCCGATTTAAAGATAAAAGCAAAGGTGAACAACATGGCAGGACTTGCAACCGTGGCGAAAATTGCGGGCGAAACAGTAGGTCAGGAATTTCTGATCTTTACTTTAGGCGATGAAGAATACGGCATCGATATCCTCAAAGTGCAGGAAATCCGTGGATACGATCAGGTAACCCGTATTGCTAACACCCCGGCCTTTATTAAAGGTGTCACCAACCTGCGCGGCGTCATCGTGCCGATCCTCGACCTGAGGGTGAAATTCGCTCAGGAAGATGTGATTTACAACGAAAACACGGTGGTGATTGTACTTAACTTCGAAAACCGCGTTGTCGGGATCGTGGTTGATGGCGTATCAGACGTGCTGTCGCTGAGCCAGGATCAGATCCGCCCGGCACCGGAATTCGCCGTGACCATGTCGACGGAGTATCTGACGGGGTTGGGTTCGCTGGGTGACCGTATGTTGATCCTGGTGGATATTGAGAAGCTGCTGAGCAGTGAAGAAATGGCACTCGTTGATAGTGTGACGAAAATTTGATTTTCGTTTTTAAGGTCAAGGTCAAGGTCGTGGCCTCGCCGCCCACACTGGCCCAGAGACCCGCAATCGCGCGGGCCTCTGGACTCCACGTTTTTTTCACTGCGCGCTGTCGCAGGCACGACGGACATGTTCTGTCACCGTAGCGTGTGGCGCAAAATCTTGTCGCTCCGCGATGCCTTCTCCCGGTCCTGAAGCCCCCGGTCTTCAGGCCGCTCCGTTCAGCAAGATTTTTGATCACGCCAGTCTCGATCGAATAAAACCCTCGTTCTGATTCTTCCTGTTAAAAATAAGGGCAGAAGTTTTTTTCTTGCTCGTTCCCCGGCGAAGGGGAAGGCCGGGATGGGGTATTAATGACATCTCCAGACTGACCCTCTTTTTTGCACTGCTCCTAACTCATTGATTTAATGAGTGCACGCGAACACACAAAAAAAGAGGGTATTTCTGCTAAAACAGGGATAATCTCTTGCCGTTCAAAGCGTAAACCTGAAAACCCAACAGTTCACTGCCGGACAGGCAGCTTAGAAACTCAGTGGCGAAGATGGAACAGCCGGATAACGGTTCACTGCCGCACAGGCAGCTTAGAAAAGTGTGCAAATCGTTTGTTAACGAAACCCTGCGTTCACTGCCGCACAGGCAGCTTAGAAAAACGACAAGCACGCGCACAAAAGAAGAATCCAGTTCACTGCCGGACAGGCAGCTTAGAAATGCATCACCAGGGCGGCGGAAGTCCACTGCCGCCAGCCCCCCAAAACTCACCCCACCAAATCCCGTTCAACAAACGTCTTGCGCCATTGTGTCGGCGACATGCCCAGCCGCTGGCGGAAATGATGACGTAAAGTTTCCGGCGATCCGAAACCGGCCTGTTCGGCAACGCGGTCAATACTCAGTGTGCCGTTTTCCAGCAGGGCGCAGGCTTTTTCCAGCCGCACGGTCAGCATCCATTCTCCCGGTGTGGTGCCGGTAGCATCATGGAAGCGGCGCAGGAAGGTGCGGCGGCTCATACCGGCTTGTCTGGCGAGCTGATCAATCACCAGCGGTGTATTGAGATGGCCGCGTAAGTCATCGAGCAAGGGCGCCAGCGTTTTTGTCTGATGCCGTGGTACCGGTTGCTGGATCAACTGAGCCTGATTCCCTTCGCGCAGCGGCGGCGTCACCATGCGGCGCGCCGTACGGTTAGCGACTTCGATACCATAATCACGGCGGATCAGATGCAGACACAAATCGACGCCCGCCGCACCTCCGGCAGAAGTGATGATGCTGCCTTCATCGACATAAATCATGCCGTGCTCAACCTGCACGTCAGGGAATTTTTGCGCCAGGACATCGGTGCTGTTCCAGTGCGCCGTCGCGCGTTTACCGTCCAGCAAACCCGCAGCGGCCAACACGAAACTTCCCGCGCAGATCGACACAATTCTTGTCCCGTTGTGATGGGCTTTTTGCAGCGCAGCAATCAGCCGCTCAGACGCCGGTTCGTGAATGCTTCGCCAGCCGGGGATCACAATCGTACCGGCGTCTTCCAGCAGTTCCAGCCCGCCATCCACCACCAGCCGCACGCCACCTTGCGCGCCGAAAGTCCCTTCTTCTACCGACGCGACGGCTAACTCGTACAGCGGTTCGCCCGTGAGTTCATCGGCACGGCCAAAGGCTTCGACGGCGATGCCAAACTCGAAGGTACACAGACATTCATAAGCCAGCAGCACCAGTCGCCGGTTGGGCGCAGCGGGATGGCGGGAGGAAGACATCAGCGGCAGATCAACTTTTTGCATGAAAGGATAACCCTCAGGTTGGCACGATCTTGACGATACATGGCATACCGGCAGATTTCTACTCTGACGCCAATCTTCCATGCTATGCGTCTCTTATCCCCGCAGGATTTAATCATGAAAAACACACTCGCACTGATGGCGGTTTGTCTGGCCGCCCTGATGTCGGGGCTGGAAATTTCCAGCGTCCCCGTATTATCACCGGTACTCGAACAGGAACTGCATGCCAGTTTCCGCGAGCTTCAGTGGATCATGAACGCTTACACGCTCGCCTGCACCACGGTACTGATGGCGACCGGTACGCTGGCAGACCGCTATGGACGGAAACGTGTTTTTATCATCAGCATTACAGCGTTCGGGCTGACCTCGCTGATGTGCGGTCTCGCCGGTAGCGCACAATGGCTTATCGCAGGACGTTTTCTTCAGGGACTGAGCGGCGGCGCAATGCTGACCTGCCTGATTGCGATCCTTTCGTCGCAGTTTCCGCAAGGTAAAGCGCGCAGTCAGGCGTTTGCCGCATGGGGGATTACGTTTGGTTTCGGGTTAGGGTTCGGCCCGATCATCGGCGGCACGCTGGTCGCCTGGCTGAGCTGGCGATGGGTGTTTCTGATCCACGTTGTTATCGCCGTACTGACCCTGATTCTGGCGCTGAAAAACGTGGTGGAATCCCGTGACGGACAGGCTAAAAAACTGGATCTGGGGGGATTGATTACCCTTTCGGTCACGGTCTTGGGCGCGACGTTCCTCATTACTCAGGGCAGCAGTCTGGGCTGGAACAGTGTCACAGCAGGCGCCGTTCTGCTGGCTACCGCCGTCAGCGCGGTGATGTTCATCCGCATTGAAAAACACCATCCGCACCCGATGTTTGATTTTTCGGTCTTCCGCGTCCGGGCATTTTCTGGTGCGCTGATGGGGTCGGTAGGGATGAATTTCAGCTTCTGGCCGCTGATGATTTATCTGCCGGTGTATTATCAGGGCGGGCTGGGTTATGGCAGTGTCGCTACCGGTATGGCCCTGCTGGCTTATACGTTACCCACGTTGCTGATGCCACCGCTCGGTGAAAAACTGACAACACGTTTTGGCGCGTCACGTCTGATCCCGCTGGGATTATTCACAATAGGCGCAGGTTTTATGCTGATGCAAATCGCCGTCGTTCATCACCTCAGCTTATTGCCGGGCGCGCTGCTGGCAGGCATTGCGCTGGGGCTGACCAATACGCCGGTCACCAACACCACAACCGGCTCTGTTGCGGCCAACCGCGCGGGAATGGCGTCGGGGATTGATATCAGTGCGCGCCTGATTACCCTGGCGATCAACATTGCGCTCATGGGAAACCTGCTGGTGGCGGGAATTGCCGGGAGCCTGAAAAAAGTCATGCCCGCAGCAGGGGATCTATCTTTGCTGGCAGAACGTATTGCAGGCGGCTCAGCCATTGAAACCCTGCAAAGCGGACTGATTGCGCAGGCACTGACTGATGGCTTTGCAGGCATTCTGCTCTATGGCGCGGCAGGCGTCTGGGTACTGGCACTTCTCAGTTATTTGCTTTTTAACGGCAGGGGGCGGCGTAAAACGGTGTCTTGCGAGCCGTCCTGAGTTTACAAATCCGCGTTGCATATCGTGCAGCGCGTTTTTGCGTAATGTCTTCCATTTACCTGAAAAATAATCATTTTTCCTGCGCATCTTTTTACTGAATATGGCGTGATAGCCCTGCGGGACGGGGCTTCACGGAAATAGTCGTGATGCAAAATGATAATTTGATTAAGTACGACAACTGGCGTACATTGAGGGCTCATGAGTTTGAGAGAGATCAAATGGAAGGTGATCGAATGTTTGAAGAATGGAAATATTGAATTTGAGGCAAGACGCGGGATTCAGCTTAAGAATTTGTTAAGTACGGGTGACATCTCGCCCTTTGAAGTGGCGGCCTTAATCGGCAGGGCATCCGGAGATAATTATCAGGTTCGCCCCTACCATTTTGACAGCAGTATTGATGTCCACATCATCACCGTCAGTAGTGCCGGAGTACCCTAGTACATCAAGTGGTATTTTACAGAGCCCACCAGTGTTTTTATCAGCGTTCATCATTAAGGAAGAATATGATTATTTATAAAGTCGGAGACGAGAAAAAGGCGATGTGTGGCGTCTGTGAGGCTTTTCGCATTGTCAGCTATCAGCTGCGCGATGTGCCGTTTGATGACGGCAGCGGTATGGTGAAAAATATCATCGCGGGCGTATGTAAAACCTGCGACAGCGTTGCGGTGATCCCTTTTCAGTCTGTGCCTGCCATCAAAAAACAGTTGCAGATACAACGCAAAGCCGTGGAAACCCGTGTGCCTGCGCACATGATTGATCTGCTGAATATGGCGAGTGCGGAATTGGGGGCAACCCCTGATTTCGTGCCGTTACTGCTCAAATATTATATTCATCAGCTGGCATCAAACCCTGAAGCGGCCCTGCGCCTGGTGACCTTGCTGACGTCCGAACTGGCGACCGGTCTGGCCAATAAGCGCCTTTCCCTGAAAGGGCGCGAGATCGGTAATGATATCGAAAAACTCAAATCCCTGTCCCAGATCGACAACACCACAGAGTTACTTAAAGGCGTGGTGCTGATGATTCATCACGACCTTCTGGTCAATCCGGATGCCCATCGCATCGCAGTTTTAAAGAGTTTTGTCGCCACCGTTGCCTGATCACTTCCCCCGAAAAAATTTGACCCCCATCACATAAAGTTCCTGTTCTTCCTGCCGATAACTGTTCCAGATAATTCTCATTTGAAAAGGAACAACATGTTTAACCGTATGAAAGTGGTCACGGGCATCGTGATCTTACTGGTGGTCTTCGGTGCTTTACAGTTGGTATCCGGTGGCCTGTTCTTTAAATCGTTAAAGACAGACAAAGATAATTTCACCACGTCTCAGCAAATCCGTTTACAACAGGCAGAATTTAACGCCAGCTGGATTTATCTGCTGCAAACCCGCAACACCCTGAACCGCGCGGGTATCCGTTTCATGCTCGACGCCAACCAGATGGGCAGCGGTGCAACGGTCAAAGAACTGATTGATACCGCCACCAAAGATCTGCAAATCGCCGATCAGCACTTTGCCAGTTATCAAAAAATCCCCGCTGATGCCAGCCAGAACCCGCAATTTGCTGCCGACGCCAAAAAGCAATATCAGGTGCTGCATGACGCGCTTTCGGAACTGATTGAGCTGATTGGTCTGGGGCGTATCAATGACTTCTTCGAACAACCGACTCAGCAGTATCAGGACAACTTCGAAAAAGCTTTCGTCACCTATATCGATCAGAACGACCGTCTGTATAACGAGGCGGTGAAAGTGAGCGAGAATTCCTTTACGCATGCCATATGGATGCTGGGTACCGTGTTGATTGTGCTGGCGATTTTCATCCTGCTGGCCTGGACTGGCGTGCAACGCATCCTGATCCATCCGCTGAAAAATATCGTCGATACCATCCGTAAAATTGCAACCGGTGATCTGACGCACGAAATAGTCGTGAAAAGCCGTAATGAAATCGGCCAGCTTGCCGATAGTCTCAAGTACATGCAGGACGAACTGATCCGCACGGTCTCCGGTGTACGTCATGGCGCTGATGCAATTTACAGCGGTGCGAGCGAGATCTCCGCAGGCAACAGTGATTTGTCTTCACGTACTGAACAGCAGGCGTCTGCGCTGGAAGAAACCGCCGCCAGTATGGAACAGCTGACTGCGACCGTGAAACAGAACGCCGAAAACGCCCGTCAGGCCAGCCAGCTGGCACTGAGCGCGTCCGAAACCGCACAGAAGGGCGGGAAAGTGGTAGCAAACGTGGTCGATACCATGAATGACATCGCCAGCAGCTCGAAAAAGATCACCGACATTACCGGTGTGATCGACGGGATTGCTTTCCAGACCAACATTCTGGCGCTGAACGCCGCCGTTGAAGCGGCGCGTGCAGGTGAGCAGGGCCGTGGATTTGCGGTCGTGGCCGGTGAAGTCCGTACCCTGGCGCAACGCAGCGCGCAGGCAGCAAAAGAAATTAAAGGGCTGATTGATGATTCTGTCAGCCGCATTAATACCGGTTCAGTGCTGGCGGAAAGTGCCGGTGAAACCATGCATGACATGGTGAATGCCGTTACGCGTGTGACTGACATTATGGGCGAAATCACCTCGGCATCGGATGAACAAAGCCGCGGGATTGAGCAGGTCGCACAAGCCATCACTGAAATGGATCGGGTGACGCAGCAGAACGCCTCACTGGTTGAAGAATCCGCGTCCGCTTCTGCGGCGCTGGAAGAGCAGGCGAGCCTGCTGACGCAATCAGTGGCCGTGTTTACGCTGAGCCAGACCGCAAATAACAACGTGCGCCAGAATCCGGCATCTTCGGCGAGGCTGTCTCTGTTGACTCCGAACCTTTCTGGTTCTAAAGCCGGTAAGGGTGGAGCGCAGGGAACAGATTTAACCGAAAACTGGGAAACCTTCTAAGCACGTACATAACATCGCGACCCGAAAGAGTCAGGTTTGCCGTTAACGCAAAGGCAGTCCCGAGTCTGAAGGGTATAAGAATAAAGGTGCCGGTCTGGGCTGGCACCTAATGAGGTTATCCATGTTTAAGCACATCCGTGTGTCCACCTGCATGTTTTTGTTATTGATAGTGTTCTTTGTTATGCAACTGGTTAACAGCGGGTTATCGCTGCAGGCCGCCCACACGGATAAATTGAATTTTGAGCAGATATCCAACACCGCTGAACAGCGTGATGCGCTCAGCCAGTCCTGGTCTTATCTGTTGCAGACCCGTAATACCCTTAACCGCGCGGCAACGCGTCTGGCGCTGAAACAGCCCCAGGAAAACATCACTCAGCTGATGTCGGATGCCAAAGCCAGCCTGAAAAAGGCCGAAGACGCTTACGCTGCATTTCTGGCTCTGCCCCGCAGAACAGAAAAAGCGGTGGCACTGACCGCTGTGAACAAGGCGAGTTATCAGCAACTGCACGATATGTTGCAGACGCTGACTGAACTGCTGTCCAGCGGCGACATGAACGGTTTTCTGAACGGTCCGGCGCAAAAGTATCAGGATCAGTTCCAGAAAGATGTCGGTGATTACACTGCCTACGTCAGTGCCCGCTTCGGGGAAGCGCAAACGCAAACCGCAGCGTCTTACCAGAATGTCATGATCAACACCTCCGTCGCCCTGGTTCTGCTGATTGCCCTGACGGCACTGGCGCTGGTCGTGACCCGCCGCATTCTGTTTACCCCGCTGACCATTATGCGCGGACATTTCGACCGCATCGGGGCCGGTGATATCTCTTCGCCCATCGTTGCAGAAGGGCGCTACGAAATTAAAGTCATGCTGGAAAGCCTGCAGCAGATGCAAACGTCGCTGGCAGACACCGTCCGCACCGTGCGTCACGGCGCTGACACCATGTTCTCCGGCCTGAAAGGGATCGCGGCGGGCAACACTGATTTGTCTTCACGGACTGAACAGCAGGCGTCGGCGCTGGAAGAAACCGCAGCGAGCATGGAACAACTGACCGCCACCGTGAAACAGAATGCCGAGAATGCCCGTCAGGCCACACAACTGGCACGTGATGCGTCGAATACCGCAGAAAAAGGCGGTGAACTGACCGGCAACGTGGTGAAAACCATGAATGATATTGCAGGCAGCTCGAAGAAAATCAGCGCAATCACCAGCGTTATTGATGGCATTGCATTCCAGACCAACATTCTGGCGCTGAACGCGGCGGTTGAAGCGGCACGTGCCGGTGAGCAGGGCCGTGGATTTGCGGTCGTGGCCGGTGAAGTACGAACCCTGGCACAACGCAGCGCACAGGCCGCGAAAGAAATCAAAGCACTGATAGATGAATCTGTCAGCCGCGTCAGTCAGGGTTCCCAACTGGTTGAATCCGCCGGAAATACCATGGATGACATCGTTCGTGCTGTCACCCGCGTAACTGACATCATGGGCGAAATCGCCTCGGCGTCTGACGAACAAAGTCGTGGCATCGAACAGGTATCGATTGCCGTGACCCAAATGGATCAGGTTACACAGCAAAACGCCACGCTGGTTCAGCAGGCCGCTTCTTCCACGCATGCGCTGGAAATCGAGTCTGAAAATCTGACCCGTGCGGTATCGGTGTTTCGCCTTGCCACCACTGACGGCGCAGGTCAACGCCGCAGCGGACAGGCTCAGGGCCTGACATCCCGCCAGGTGGCCCAACCCGCATTACTTCCGGCAACCGCAGGCGCGGTATCGGCAGATAACTGGGAAACATTCTGATACCAGATGAAGAGTGAATTGGGTACCCGTTACACCACCTGTCCCTCTAATGGAGCTGCACCATGAATCAACCAGGCTCGCCAATGAGTGCTGATAACACTTCGATCATGGCACAGATGATCCAGCGTTTACCGCTGTCCGATACCCATTTTCGCCGGATAAGTGAGCTTATCTATCAGCGCGCGGGTATTGTGCTGGCGGATCACAAACGCGAAATGGTCTACAACCGCCTGGTCCGGCGGTTGCGGATACTCGGGCTTAATGATTTCACCAGCTATATGGCGCTGCTGGAAAACGACAGCAACAGTCCGGAATGGCAGGCGTTTATTAATGCGCTGACCACTAACCTGACGGCGTTTTTCCGCGAAGCGCATCACTTCCCGATCCTGGCAGAGCATGCCCGTTCGCGTCCGAACAGTTACAGCGTCTGGAGCACGGCGGCGTCGACCGGCGAAGAACCCTATTCCATCGCCATGACGCTGAGTGAAGCGCTGGGGCCGCGGATGGCAAGCTGCCGCATTCAGGCCAGTGATATCGATACGCAGGTGCTTGAGAAAGCCACCGCCGGGGTTTACCGCCTCGAAGAACTGCGCACGCTCAGCCCGCAGCAGTTACAGAAATTTTTCCTCAAAGGCACAGGCCCGCACAGTGGCCTGGTGCGTGTGCGTCCCGAACTGGCGCAGATGGTGGCTTTCCAGCAACTGAATCTGCTGGCGAACCAGTGGCAGCTGAACGGTCCGTTTGATGCAATTTTCTGCCGTAATGTGATGATTTATTTCGATAAAGAAACGCAGGAGAAAATTTTACGCCGATTTGTTCCGTTACTTAAACCGGGTGGCCTGATGTTTGCCGGACACTCCGAAAACTTCAGCCAAATCAGCCGGGAATTTTATTTGCGCGGTCAGACTGTCTATGGCCTCGCCAAGGAGAGGTAATGAATAAAATCAGAGTGTTGAGCGTCGATGACTCGGCGTTAATGCGTCAGCTGATGACGGAAATCATCAACAGCCATCCGGATATGGAAATGGTCGCGACCGCCCCCGATCCGCTGGTGGCGCGTGATCTCATCAAGAAATTCAACCCGGACGTGCTGACGCTGGATGTTGAAATGCCGCGTATGGACGGCCTGGATTTTCTCGAAAAGCTGATGCGTCTGCGTCCGATGCCGGTGGTGATGGTCTCCTCACTGACCGGCAAAGGCTCGGAAATTACCCTGCGTGCACTGGAGCTTGGCGCGATTGACTTTGTGACCAAACCGCAACTGGGTATCCGTGAAGGTATGCTGGCCTACAGCGAGATGATTGCCGATAAAATCCGCACGGCCTCAAAAGCGCGTCTGAACAAAAGCGTCAACATTGATCAGCCGCGTATTCTCAGCCATACGCCGCTGCTGAGCAGTGAAAAACTGATTGCCATCGGTTCATCAACAGGCGGCACAGAGGCTATCCGCCACGTGCTGCAACCGCTGCCGCCGACCTGTCCGGCGCTGATGATTACCCAGCATATGCCACCGGGTTTCACCCGTTCTTTCGCCGACCGTCTGAACAAGTTATGTCAGATCACGGTGAAAGAAGCGGAAGACGGAGAGCGTGTTTTGCCGGGCCATGCGTATATCGCACCGGGTGACAGACATATGGAACTCACGCGCAGTGGCGCCAACTACCAGGTTAAGTTGAACGACGGTCCGGCGGTGAACCGCCATCGTCCGTCGGTCGACGTTTTATTCCGTTCGGTGGCGCAGTTTGCCGGACGCAATGCCGTTGGGGTGATCCTGACGGGAATGGGCAATGACGGCGCCGCCGGCATGCTTGAGATGCACCGCGCAGGGGCTTACACCCTTGCACAAAACGAAGCCAGTTGTGTGGTGTTCGGTATGCCCCGTGAGGCTATCGCCACCGGTGGCGTAAACGAAGTGGTGGATCTCAGCCAAATCAGCCAGCGGATGCTGGCGCAAATATCAGCCGGTCAGGCATTACGTATTTAATTTTTCAGCCTTGTGCTGGGTAGCAAACCTTAGGAGTAGATAAAACATGGCCGATCCAAATCTGAGATTTCTGGTAGTAGACGATTTCTCTACCATGCGTCGTATCGTGCGCAACCTGCTGAAAGAGCTGGGCTTCAACAACGTTGAAGAAGCAGAAGACGGTGTTGATGCGCTGAACAAACTGCGCGCCGGGGGCTTTGACTTCGTGGTATCCGACTGGAACATGCCCAACATGGACGGTCTGGATCTGCTGAAAACCATCCGTGCTGACGCTGCGCTGGGCAAGTTGCCGGTGCTGATGGTAACCGCAGAAGCGAAGAAAGAAAACATCGTCGCCGCCGCACAGGCCGGGGCCAGTGGTTATGTGGTTAAACCCTTTACCGCCGCCACGCTGGAAGAAAAACTGGGCAAAATCTTCGAAAAACTGGGCATGTAGGAGTCCGTATATGGCAGAGATACCAATGCCTGCAAATGATGCAGCAACCGCGGGCGAAATTATCGCCCGCATTGGGCAACTGACCCGTATGTTGCGTGACAGCATGCGTGAACTTGGTCTGGATCAGGCCATTGCTCAGGCAGCCGAAGCAATTCCGGATGCCCGCGATCGTCTTGATTATGTTGTCACCATGACGGCTCAGGCGGCTGAACGCGCCCTGAACTGTGTTGAGGCTGCGCAGCCTCGTCAGAACAAACTTGAATCTGCCGCGAAGAAACTTGATAAGCGTTGGGATGAATGGTTTGAAAATCCGATTGAATTATCGGATGCCCGCGAGCTGGTCACGGACACCCGCAGCTACCTGAAAGAAATCCCTGAGCACACCAGTTTTACCAATGCTCAGTTGATGGAAATCATGATGGCACAGGACTTCCAGGATCTGACCGGTCAGGTCATTAAACGCATGATGACCGTGGTACAGGAAATCGAAAATCAGCTGTTAATGGTGCTGATGGAAAATATTCCTGAACAACAGGCTAAAGCGAAGCGTGAAAATGACAGCCTGCTGAACGGCCCGCAACTCGATTCCAACGGTGTCGGTGTTGTGGCCTCACAAGAACAGGTAGACGATCTGCTGGATTCATTAGGTTTTTGATGTGCCAGCACGTCAGCAATAAACACCTCTCCGTCTCGCACTGAGGGGTGTTTTCCTTATCTGGAATTTTTACAAATAAATTCATCTGCTGAATAGCCGCCATTTTTCCTCTCTAATTCACCAATAAGACTTCGCCGCTTTTGTCATGCTATCCCTGCGTCATTGAATCTGTAGCGTCGTTCGTTCACCCGAATCACTGACTCATATCAGCTCATCGGGATCCTCTCGCTTGCTGCCTTGCTACAACTCCAGTGACGTTGGGAGTTTGCATGAAATTGTGCCCGTCGTGTTTTACATGCCGGGTAAACCCTGACAGGAACCGCCGGTGGCTGAAGAAAGCGATCTCGAAAAAAGTGAGGCCCCCACCGCACACCGGCTTGAAAAAGCGCGTGAGGAAGGGCAGATACCGCGCTCGCGCGAACTGACCTCAATTCTGATGCTGGGAGGCGGCTTAACGCTGCTGTGGATGTCGGGCGAATCCATGGCGCGGCAGCTTGGCGTGATGATTTCGCAAGGGCTTAAGTTTGATCACGGCATGGTCAGCGATGACCGGCAGGTTTTGCAGCAGATGGCGACGCTGCTGGGCCGCGCAGTCTGGGCATTATTGCCGGTGATCGGCGGCCTGATTTTGATCGCACTCGCCGCGCCGCTGTTACTCGGCGGCCTGATGTTCAGCGGCAAATCCTTTGAGTTCAAGTTCAGCCGTATGGATCCGATTGCCGGTTTGAAACGTTTATTCTCCGGTCAGGTGCTGGCGGAACTGCTGAAAGCCGTTCTGAAAGCCTTGCTGGTCGGCACCGTCGCCGGGTTGTATTTGTGGCATAAATGGCCGGACATGATGCGCCTCATGGCGCAACCGACCATTCCCGCACTGGGTGAAGCGCTGAACATGGTGGTGTTCTGCGGGCTGATGGTGGTACTGGGATTAACGCCGATGGTGGGTTTCGACGTGTTCTGGCAAATCTGGAGCAACCTGAAAAAGCTGCGCATGAGCAAGCAGGATATCCGCGACGAACATAAAAGTCAGGAAGGTGACCCGCACGTTAAAGGGCGTATCCGCCAGCAGCAACGTGCGATGGCCAGGCGCCGCATGATGGCCGATGTGCCCAAAGCGGACGTTATCGTGACCAACCCGACGCACTACGCCGTTGCGCTGCAATACAGTGAAAACAAAATGAGTGCACCGAAAGTACTGGCGAAAGGCGCGGGAGACGTGGCGCTGCGCATCAGGGAACTCGGTGTCGAGCACAAAATTCCGATGCTGGAAGCGCCGCCTCTGGCGCGTGCGCTTTACCGGCACAGTGACATTGGTCAGCAAATTCCGGCGACGCTGTATGCCGCCGTGGCTGAAGTTCTGGCCTGGGTTTATCAGCTGAAACGCTGGAAGCGCGAAGGCGGGCTGATCCCGAAAAAACCTCAACATTTACCAGTCCCTGAAGGTCTGGATTTTGCAGCAGGAGAGAGTGATACCCATGGCTAATCTGGCCGCGATACTGCGTTTACCCGCCAACTTTAAGTCCGGACAATGGCAGGTACTGGCAGGCCCAATTCTTATCCTGATCATCCTGTCGATGATGGTGTTGCCGTTACCACCGTTCATCCTTGACCTGCTGTTCACCTTTAACATTGCGTTATCCATCATGGTGTTGCTGGTGGCAATGTTTACCCAGCGCACGCTGGATTTCGCGGCATTCCCGACCATTCTGCTGTTTTCCACCTTATTACGCCTGTCGCTGAACGTTGCCTCAACCCGTGTGATCCTGCTGGAAGGGCATACCGGCGGCGCGGCCGCGGGGCGGGTGATTGAAGCCTTCGGTCACTTCCTGGTCGGCGGCAACTTCGCCATCGGTATCGTGGTGTTTATCATCCTGGTGCTGATCAACTTCATGGTTATCACCAAAGGTGCCGGGCGTATTGCCGAAGTGGGCGCGCGTTTTGTGCTTGACGGGATGCCCGGCAAACAGATGGCGATTGATGCGGATCTGAACGCCGGTCTGATTGGCGAAGACGAAGCGAAAAAACGCCGCAGCGACGTGACGCAGGAAGCGGACTTCTACGGTTCAATGGACGGTGCAAGTAAATTCGTGCGGGGTGACGCCGTTGCCGGTCTGATGATCATGATCATCAACGTCGTCGGCGGCCTGCTGGTGGGTGTGTTGCAACACGGTATGGATCTCGGCCATGCGGCTGAAAGCTATACGCTGCTGACCATCGGTGACGGTCTGGTTGCGCAGATCCCGGCGCTGGTTATCTCTACTGCAGCCGGTGTTATCGTCACCCGCGTCGGCACCAACGAAGACGTCGGCGAGCAGATGGTCACCCAGTTGTTCCGCAATCCGCGCGTCATGATGCTGAGTGCCGGTGTTCTGGGGTTACTCGGTATGGTGCCGGGCATGCCGAACTTTGTCTTCCTGATGTTCACCGCCGGGCTGCTGGCGCTGGCGTGGTGGACTCGCGGTCAGGAGCTGAAAAAACCGACCACCGCAGCGGCCGCACCGGCCGTGGCAGACAACGGTAAACAAATGGTAGAAGCCAGCTGGCAGGATGTTCAGCTTGAAGACCCGCTGGGTATGGAAGTGGGCTACCGTCTGATCCCGATGGTGGACTTCGCCCAAAACGGCGAGCTGCTGGGACGTATCCGCAGTATCCGTAAAAAATTCGCACAGGAAATGGGCTATCTGCCGCCGGTTATTCATATTCGCGATAACCTCGAACTGCCGCCAGCGGGCTACCGTATCCTGATGAAAGGCGTGGAAATCGGCACGGGTGCGGCGCATCCGGGCCGCTGGATGGCGATCAACCCGGGCAGCGCGATTGGCGAATTGCCAGGCGAAGCGACGGTTGATCCGGCATTCGGGCTGGCGGCGGTCTGGATTGAACCTGCTATGCGTGAGCAGGCACAAATTCAGGGTTATACCGTGGTGGAAGCCAGTACCGTGGTCGCAACGCATCTGAATCACCTGATCAGCATGCACGCCAAAGAACTGTTTGGCCGTCAGGAAACGCAGGAACTGATGGAACGTGTCACTAAAGAAATGCCGAAGCTGACGGAAGATTTCATTCCGGGCATCATTTCCCTGACCAATATGCACAAAGTGTTGCAGAACCTGTTATCTGAACGCGTTTCGATCCGCGATATGCGCACCATTGTTGAAACACTGGCGGAATATGCCCCGAACCAGCCGGATCCTAACGAACTGACGTCCGTGGTGCGTGTTGCGCTCGGCAGGGCGATTACCCAGCAGTGGTTCCCGGGCAGCGGTGAAGTGCAGGTTATCGGACTGGATACCTCCCTGGAACGTCTGCTGTTACAGGCGCTGCAAAGCGGCGGTGGTCTGGAACCGGGTCTGGCTGAACGTTTGCTGACCCAGTCCGAGGCGGCATTACAACGTCAGGATATGCTCAGTGCGCCACCGGTTCTGCTGGTGAACCACGCACTGCGTCCGCTGCTGTCACGCTTCCTGCGCCGTTCACTGCCCAATATCGTCGTGATGTCGAATCTGGAAATGAGCGACAGCCGCCAGATCCGCATGACCGCCACCATCGGCGGTGAATAACATGCGCCGCGCCACACTGTTGTTGCTGACTACACTGAGCCTGCCCGCGCTGGCCGCGTCCGGTTCATGGTCCGATACCCAGCGCGGCGTGGTGCTGCAAAACCGTGGCGTGATGATGTCGTCGGGCGCGTTAGCACCGCCGGCATCCGCGCCCGTGCGCAGTTCAGGTTCCGCAACCATCACAACCCTAAGCTGGAAATATGAAGTGCTCGGCGCAAGACCCGCCGGTTTACAGGTCAGACTCTGCAACACCATGAATCACTGCATCAATCTGGACGCCGAAGGCGGGGTGACAAAATCGTTTTACGGCCAGTCCGCCACTTCACCATTAAGACTGGTTTATTTTGTCCCCGGCGCTGGCGCAATGAATACGCCGCTGCGGGTGATCAGTAATGAAGTGATCGTGAACTATCAGTAAGCCCTCCACCGGCTCTAGTAATCCCTGAAAACCTTCCGGACGCCGTCTCCCATTCTCAATGTTTGCCCATTTTATCTGTATGGATGTTCAGCTATCACCGGAACTCATCTGGCCGGGTCGCTACACCAGGATCACCTGTAACTGAGAACGGCTCCCTCCCCTGCGAAGGGGAGGGTTGGGGTGGGGTATTAAATAAAAATCAATATGTTGAAGTTTGCACTGACCAGGTGTTAGCCCTTAAAACCCCCTCCCAACCTCCCCCTTCGCAGGGGGAGGAGCCAGGCAAGCCGCGCTGACAACTTATCTGAACCGGGGGCAGGGCAAAGCCCAGCAGGCAAGCCATTCTGCTCATCAGACGGGTGGAAACAGATCGGGATAAATCAGAAGACTGGCTAATCTGACAGAGGTATCAGCAGAGGTCGGGATGTGAATCGCGGGGGAAATACGAATACGGAGGGGAAACCGTTCCCCTCGTCTGGCGTTAAACGGAGATCTTCCTGACGGTTTGCCCCGATACGGTTTCCTGCCCGTTCGGTCCGTAGAATTTCTGCGTCTGACTGGCGTTAAGGATCGCCAGCGCCTCGGTGTTATAGGCGATTTGTTTGCCCAGTAACATGCCGTTGTGACGATTTATCTGACTCAGCCTGGCGGTCATTTGCACAATATCTTGCCACATCGCGGCGATTTCCGGCTGACTCTGCCCTTGTGGATCTGAGTAGGGTGCGGTTTGTCTGAGGCGTTCGTCATGCTGACGACGCTGTTTATCAAGATAGTCTACCGTGGCTAACAATGAACTTTTCTGCTCGGTTATATGCTGCAAGGCTGCACCATTTACGCGGCCTGAGCACAGTATCGTTTGTTCGTGATTAATCACCTGATCCAGCGCTTGCAACGTTTCAACCAAGGTAGTCATGGTCTTGATAAAGTTCTTCATCGGGCCTTATTACCTTCCAACTTTTTGTCTTCACACTGAGGTCTTCAGCTTAAAGACCTTTGAGATAATCCTGCGTGTCCTGTAACAAAGCATCAGCGATTTTGCCGGTATCCATCGTCAGTTTACCGTCGCGGATAGCTTGTTTCAGTTCTTCGACACGTGCCGTGTTAATGTCCTGCGCACTTGACTGAGTCAGAGATGCCTGTGCTGAACTCAGGGTCACCGCCGTACCGCTGGTGGTGGTGCCAGAAACAGTGCCTTCTTTACGCGTGTTCTGTACTGAAGCTTCAGACGGTTCGCGTTGCTGGATCGAGGTTAAAGGTGAAACACCTTGAGTACGATCGATAGCCATAAATTTCTTCTCCAGTATGGGGATCAGGGTTTTGAACATCTCATGAAAACCCTTAAAAATGCCGTCGCGGACGACTCTGATACGTGTGTTATCGACATGTGGCGAAATAACTTTAGCTTTTATTGCAGCTTTTTGCAGAACAACGGCTGCACTTTAGGATTATATCGTCACTGTCACAGACCCATCTGAGCCTACTGTTCCGTTCACAATTGCACCTGACGGCATTCTGATCCGCACTGATTCATTCGCTGCAGCATTGTTCATCGCCTTACCGGCACTCGATACATTAAAACCACTGCCTGTTGCCTGAACCTGAACTTCCTGCCCCGCATGCACCATCCAAGGACGGCGCAGCATGGATAAGGTTAACGGCTGGCCGATGCTGATGTTTCGCAGCGTGATGCCATTCACCGCCTGTTGACTGTCAAGAATGGTTTTCGGTGGCAGCAGATCCAGTCGCCCGGTTTTTTGTTGCATATCGGTTTGTGTCAGGTGAGCGCCCGCTGGCACGTTCTTCGCCGCCACCCAGTACGTTCCGCTGACCTGCACTTTGGTCTGTACGTAACTTTTCTTGCCGTTACAGTTCACCGCCACGGAGACATTGCCCCAGGTGCGACTGTTCGGTGAAAGCATAAATTGTGGTGATAAACATTGGGGCTGACGCGCCGCCGGGGTGTTCACGACCACGGTCACCTGCATTCCGCTTTCAGCATATTGCTGGCGGAAGAACTGCTGAATTTGCGAGGACAGCAGTGTATCGCTATTGGACGAGGCCGGCACGCTTTTGACTTGCACTGGCAAAGACTGCGCATAGCTCACAGCACCAGACGTCGCACCGGTCATGATGCAGCCCAGCGTAATGCCTGTACGACATATTTTCAGCATGTTCATTCGCGTTTTACCTTTGTGCCAACCTACTACTGGCCACAAGTCTACGCTCACTTTGCAATTCCTAAAGGGACAAATAGCGCCCGATTTCATGCTTATTCAGACGATAGCCAGTTGACACTCGCATTTATGCTGTCGACTCCAAAATCTCACTTTGCGGAGGGCGCATGCTCGACAAATTGAACGCCGCACTACAGTTCCAACAGGAAGCGCTCAACCTGCGCGCCCAGCGGCAAGAAATTCTTTCAGCCAATATCGCTAACGCCGACACCCCAGGGTATCAGGCGCGCGATATCGATTTTGCCAGTCAGTTGCAGAAGGTGATGGAGCAGGGACGTGCGAGCGGCAGCGGCATCTCCTTGTCTCTGACGTCTGACCGCCATATCCCGGCGTCCAACGTACAGCCTGCTGATATGGATCTGATGTACCGGATCCCTGACCAGCCATCGGCAGATGGCAACACGGTCGATATGGACCGTGAACGTACCAATTTTGCGGATAACAGCGTGCGCTATCAGACCGATTTGACCGTTCTCGGCGGGCAAATCAAAGGGATGATGTCGGTGCTGCAAGGATAATAGCCCATGTCAATGCTTGGTATTTTTGATATCGCCGGTTCTGCGCTGGCCGCGCAGTCTCAGCGCCTGAACGTCAGCGCCAGTAACATGGCCAACGCCGACAGCGTCACCGGCCCGGACGGTAAGCCGTATAAAGCGAAGCAGGTGGTTTTCCAGGTGGATGCGGCACCGGGTCAGGAAACCGGCGGCGTGAAAGTGGCGCAGGTCGTTGATGACCCGGCACCCATGCGCATGGTGTATGAGCCGGGCAATCCGATGGCGGATGCAAAAGGCTATGTGCAGATGCCAAACGTAGATGTGGTCAGCGAAATGGTGAACACCATCTCCGCTTCCCGCAGTTATCAGGCCAACGTCGAAGTGCTTAACACCACCAAGTCGTTGATGATGAAAACCCTCACTCTGGGGCAATAGCGGAGCGAATCATGGCAATTACCACGTCGATTAATGACACCACTGATAACACCACGATCGCCAGCACCAGTTCCGGTGGTTCGTCCACAACCGGAACCAGTTCTGCGGATGATTTATCCAGCAGTTTCCTGACTCTGCTGGTCGCCCAGCTGAAAAACCAGGATCCCACCAATCCGATGGATAACAGTCAGCTGACCAGTCAGCTGGCGCAGATCAGCACCGTCAGCGGGATTGAAAAACTCAATACCACGCTGGGCAGCATTTCCGGACAAATCACCAGTGGTTCATCTGTTCAGGCAAGTTCATTGATCGGTCACGGCGTGATGGTGTCCGGCAGCGCAATTTTGGTCGGCAGCGACACTGACGGCACTGTCAGCACCACGCCATTCGGATTTGAACTGGAAACGGCCTCCGATACCACCACCGCTACAGTCAGCGACGCCACCGGTAAAGTGGTGAAAACCATCACGCTGGGCTCCCAGACTGCCGGTGTGCACAGCTATACCTGGGACGGTACACAGGACGATGGCACCAAAGCACCGGATGGCAGCTACACCTTCAGCATCAATGCCCTGAACAATGGTCAGCAAATGGTGGCAACACCGCTGAACTATGCGCTGGTCAATGGTGTAACGACAGATTCAGCCGGGAATACCGCGTTGGATCTGGGCGTACGCGGAACCGCGAAAGTCGATTCTGTACGCCAGATTTTGTAAGTGAGTCACTCAGACCGCTCCCTCCCCTTCGCCGGGGCAGGAGCTAAAAACACTACACACAGTACAATGGAGCTAACATGAGCTTTTCCCAAGCAGTCAGCGGCCTGAGCGCGGCATCGACTAACCTCGATGTGATTGGTAACAACATTGCCAACTCCGCGACCGTCGGTTTTAAAACAGCCACCGCCTCTTTTGCCGATATGTTTGCCGGTTCCCAAACCGGTATGGGCGTTAAAGTCGCCGCTGTCACTCAGAACTTCAATGACGGTACGACCACCAACACCTCCCGCGGTCTGGATGTGGCCCTGAGCGGCAACGGTTTCTTCCGTCTGACGGACACCAGTGGCGCGGTTTATTACTCCCGCAATGGTCAGTTCTCACTGGATGCCAACCGTAATCTGGTGAACATGCAGGGTCTGAGTGTCACCGGTTTTCCGGCCACCGGCACCCCCCCGACTATCGCCGCAGGCGCACAGCCGGTTGCCCTGAACATCCCGACCACTCTGATGAGCGCGAAAGCCACCACGGTGGGTACGATGGTGGCCAACCTGAACTCAACGGATACGGCGATCCCGGCCGCCAAAACGTTCAGCAGCAGCGATGACACCAGCTACAACTACGTGAACAGCATCACCACCTATGACTCACAGGGTAATGCCCACGATAACAACGTCTACTTCGTGAAAACCTCTGCGAACAACTGGGATGTTTACGCGCAAGACGGCAGCGTCACAGGTTCAACAGCCGGCAAAATTGGTGCAATGCAATTTGATACCAGTGGTGCGCTGGTGAGTACCACTAACGCCGCAGGCGTCGCCAATGCCGGTCTGGCACTGACGTTGCCAATGAACACCGCGACTAACGGGACGGTGACGCCACAAACCGTTTCCCTGGATTTCACCGGCAGTATCCAGCAGAGCACCGGCAGCGACAGCATCGGTTCCCAGACTCAGGATGGTTATGCAGCGGGTCAGATGACCGGTTACACCATCAATGACGACGGCACAATCTCCGGCACTTACTCCAACAACAAAACCCAGTTACTGGGCCAGATTGTGCTGAGTAACTTCTCCAACCCGGAAGGTTTGAAATCTGAAGGCGACAACGTGTGGACGGCTACCGCGTCTTCCGGCCAGGCTGTAACCGGTATCGCGGGTCAGGGCGGTTTAGCGTCAATGACCAGCGGCGCGCTGGAATCTTCCAACGTCGATCTGAGTGCGGAACTGGTCAACATGATTGTTGCTCAGCGTAACTACCAGTCGAATGCGCAGACCATCAAAACTCAGGACTCCATCCTGAACACGCTGGTTAACCTGCGTTAATACGCGTTTTATCACCTGAGAACAGGGCAGCATTATGGATCACGCTATCTACACCGCAGGCGGCGCAGCCAGCCAGACGCTGGTTCAGCAGTCGGTGACGTCGAGTAACCTGGCTAACGCCAATACACCGGGCTTCCGCTCGCAGCTTTTAGCGATGCGCGCAGTGCCGGTAGACGGTGAAAGCCTGCAAACCCGCACGCTGGTCACGGCATCCACGCCGGGCGCAGATATGACGCAGGGCAAGCTGAACTACACCGGCCGTCCGCTGGATGTGGCTTTACAGCAGGACGGTTTCCTTGCGGTGCAGATGCCTGATGGCTCTGAAGCGTATACCCGTAACGGTGACATGCAAGTGTCACCGACTAACCAGCTGACCGTTCAGGGTCATCCGGTGATGGGGGATAACGGCCCGATTGAAGTTCCGCCGAATTCTCAGCTCACGGTTTCTGCGGACGGGACCATTGCCGTGCTTGAAGCCGGTGCTGACCCCAACACCATGGGCCAGCTCGGTAAGCTCAAGCTGGTGAAAGCGGCCAACAATGAAGTCACCCGTGGCGATGATGGTATGTTCCGGCCAACGCCGGCGACCGTTCAGGCACGGGGTGCGGCTTTACAGCCTGACCCGACGATTCACGTTATGCCCGGCACGCTTGAAGGCAGTAACGCGGATCCGGTTTCAACCATGGTTGACATGATCGCCAACGCCCGCCGCTTTGAGATGCAGATGAAAGTCATCCACAGCGTCGATGAAAATGAACAGAGTGCCAACAATCTGCTGTCAATGAGCTGATGATGGCAGAGGAGTAATGACATGATCCCATCGCTGTATATTGCGAAAACCGGTCTGGATGCCCAGCAGACCAATATGGATGTAATCGCCAACAACCTGGCGAACGTCAGCACCAACGGTTTTAAACGCCAGCGTGCGGTATTTGAAGACCTGCTTTACCAGACAGTCCGTCAGCCTGGTGCGCAGTCTTCTGAGCAAACCAACCTGCCATCCGGTTTACAGATTGGTACCGGTGTGCGTCCTGTTTCTACTGAGCGTTTGTTCTCGCAGGGCAACCTGTCGCAGACCAGCAACAGCAAAGACATTGCCGTCAAAGGGGAAGGTTTCTTCCAGGTTCAGTTGCCGGACGGCACGACGGCCTATACCCGTGACGGGTCTTTCCAGGTTGACCAGAACGGTCAGATGGTGACCTCCAGTGGTTATCAGGTTATTCCTGCGATCACCGTTCCGGCGAATGCGCTGAGCATGACGGTCGGGCGTGACGGTATCGTGAGTGTGACCACGCAAGGTCAGACGGCGGCACAGCAGGTGGGGCAACTGACGCTGAGCACCTTCATCAACAACAGCGGCCTGGAATCACTCGGTGAAAACCTGTACCAGGAAACCCAAAGCTCCGGCGCACCAACCGAAAGCACACCGGGTCTGAACGGCGCGGGTCTGCTGTATCAGGGTTATGTGGAAACCTCTAACGTCAACGTGGCGGAAGAACTGGTCAACATGATCCAGACCCAGCGTGCTTACGAAATTAACAGTAAAGCCGTGTCCACCTCGGACGAAATGCTACAGAAACTTTCCCAGCTGTAATGTTTGGCGGTTGATTGAAAACAAGAGGGCAGGGGCGGAAACGCTTCTGTCCTGAACCGGTTCAGATCCCTACCAGGTCGATTTTTTAAAGGCGATAACTGTGGTGACCAAAAAAAACACGTCGGTAATGACTTCTTCTAAAGACCGACCAGGCAAGCTGGTGCTGCCGCTGTTAATCACGTTACTGGCGAATGGCTGCGCGTATATGCCGCATACCCCGCTGGTACCCGGAGCAACCACAGCGACCCCTGCGCCTGCGGCACCGCCGGTTCCTAACGGTTCGATTTTCCAGTCAGTTCAGCCGATGAACTACGGTTATCAGCCTCTGTTTGAAGACCGCCGTCCACGTAATGTCGGCGACACGCTGACCATTGTCTTGCAGGAAAATGTCAGTGCAAGCAAAAGCTCCTCAGCGAACGCCAGCCGCAACGGCGCGACCAGCTTTGGCGCAGCGACAGCGCCACGTTATCTGGAAGGTCTGTTCGGTAATGCCCGTGCCGACCTCGATATGACCGGTGCCAACACCTTTGCCGGTAAAGGCGGCGCAGCGGCCAATAACACCTTCAGCGGCACCCTGACCGTGACGGTTGGGGAAGTGCTGGCAAACGGCAACCTGAAAGTTGTCGGAGAGAAACAAATCGAAATTAATCAGGGAACTGAATTTATCCGGTTCTCCGGTGTGGTCAACCCGCGCACCATCAGCGGTTCGAACGCCGTTATCTCCACGCAGGTGGCAGATGCACGCATCGAGTACGTCGGGAATGGCTACATCAATGAAGCGCAGAACATGGGCTGGTTGCAGCGGTTCTTCTTAAACTTATCGCCGTTATAACGAGGCAATCATGCGAAAACTCCTTTCCGGTATTCTCTGTCTGGCGATGTCCGCCCTGGTGGTACTGCCCGCATCCGCCGACCGTATTCGTGATCTGACGACGGTACAGGGTGTGCGTGATAACGCCCTGATCGGCTACGGGCTGGTGGTGGGCCTTGACGGTACCGGTGACCAGACCACACAAACACCTTTTACCACCCAGACGCTGACTAACATGTTGTCCCAGCTCGGTATCACAGTACCGGCAGGCACCAACATGCAGTTGAAAAACGTGGCAGCGGTGATGGTCACCGCCAAAATGCCGCCGTTTTCGCGTGCCGGTCAGGCCATCGATGTGGTGGTTTCATCCATGGGTAATGCCAAAAGTATTCGCGGCGGCACCTTGCTGATGACCCCGATGAAAGGGGTGGATAATCAGGTTTACGCACTGGCGCAGGGTAACGTGCTGGTCGGCGGTGCAGGCGCTTCCTCCGGTGGCAGCAGCGTGACAGTTAACCAGGTTTCAGGTGGGCGTATTACCGGCGGGGCAACCATTGAACGCGAATTGCCGAGTACGTTCGGCACCGAAGGCGTGATCAGCCTGCAACTTAACGACGAAGATTTCAACCTGGCGCAGCAGGTCAGTGACGCCATCAACCGTCAGGGAATGGGGGTGGCGTCAGCGCTGGATTCCCGCAATATTCAGGTGGTGGTGCCGCGTGGCAACACCTCTCAGGTGCGCATTCTGGCGCAGATCCAAAATATCGAAGTGAACGTCGGGCCGATGGATGCGAAAGTCATCATCAACTCCCGTACCGGTTCGGTGGTCATGAACCGCGATGTAACCCTGGATAACTGTGCGGTTGCACAGGGCAATCTGTCTGTGGTGGTTGATCGCCAGAACGATGTCAGCCAGCCGAATACGCCATTTGGCGGCGGTCAGACGGTAGTGACGCCGAACACCAATATTTCCGTACGCCAGTCCGGCGGGTCGATTCAGCAGGTACGCTCCAGTGCCAGCCTGAACAACGTTGTCCGTACCCTGAACGCGTTAGGCGCGACGCCTATCGATCTGATGTCCATTCTGCAGGCGATGAAAACAGCCGGATGCCTGCGTGCTGATTTGGAAATTATCTGATGAGCGATCTGATGTCGATGTCAGGGGCGGCGTATGACACGCAATCCCTTAACAAACTGAAGCGGGATGTGGCGCAGGATCCTCAGGCGCACATCAAAGAAGTGGCGAAGCAGTTTGAAGGGGTGTTCGTGCAGATGATGCTGAAAAGCATGCGTCAGGCACTGCCGCAAGGGGGGATTCTGGATAACGAATCCACCAAACTTTATACATCGATGTACGATCAGCAAATTGCTCAGGACATGTCCGACAAAGGGCTGGGGATGGCCGACATGATGGTCGAACAACTGACCGGTGGCAGCAAGCAACCGTCAGAACTGGCGGGAACGGTGCCGATGGCGCTGGACGGCGAAGTGCTGAAAACCATGCCGTTGCAGGCGATGGAACAGTATCTGCGCAAAGTCATTCCGACTGCGCCGGACCGCACCACCGGCGGCGCACCGTTGCCAGCCGACAGCGGACAGTTCGTTTCCAGCCTCACCATTCCGGCACAGGTCGCCAGTAAAGACAGCGGGATTTCGCATCAGCTGATCATGGCGCAGGCCGCGCTGGAATCTGGCTGGGGGCAGCGCGAGATCCCGACTGCCGACGGCAAACGCAGCTTCAACCTGTTCGGTATCAAAGCGGGCAGCAGCTGGGACGGTCCGACCACCCAAATCACCACCACGGAATATACCAGCGGCGTGGCGAAAAAAGTGCAGGCCAGTTTCCGCGTGTACGGCTCCTATGTGGAAGCCATCAGCGACTACATCAAATTGCTCACCAACAACCCGCGTTATGCGCAGGTTGCCTCGGCCAGTACTCCTGAACAAGCCGCGCATGCCTTGCAACGTGCAGGTTACGCGACCGACCCGAATTATGCCGACAAACTGGTGAGTGTGATCCAGAAAATCAAAGGCGCGGGCGAGCAGGCGGTGAAAGCCTATAGCCATGATTTAAAAGATATCTTCTAGACCCGCAAATCCTCGTTTTTTTTCTCAAGTTTTAGCGGTGCAGGCCGATAACACGATCAGAATGGGAAAAGGGGAAACCCCCGGCTCAGCTTCCTTAATTACACGGTGGTAAAAAGTCACCGGCAGCCAAAAGGTCACTCATGTCCAGTAGCTTAATTAATACCGCAATGAGCGGACTGAACGCAGCGCAGGCGGCGCTCAGTACCACCGGGAACAACATCGCTAACGTGAGTGTGGCCGGTTATAACCGCCAGACCGCCATTATTACGCAAAGTAATGGCATCTCTACTCCTGCCGGTTATATCGGCAACGGTGTGACGGTGACCGGTGTGAATCGTGAGTACAACTCTTTCGTGGTGAAGCAGCTTCTGGGTGCCAGCGCAACCGGCAGCGCGCTGTCAACGCAGCTTGATCAGGCCAGCTCTATCGATGACCTGCTCGGCGACAGTTCCACAGGTATCGATGCCACCATGTCGACCTTCTTTAAAGGCCTGCAAACGCTGACCAGCAATGCCAGCGACAGTGCGGCTCGTCAGGCAGTGCTGGGTGAGGCACAGGGTTTAACCGCGCAGTTCAACAGTTCAGCCAAATACCTGAACGACATGAATACCGCCGTTAACCAGCAAGTCACGCAGAATGTTGACCAGATCAACACCTATGCGTCGCAGATTGCCAAACTGAACAGTCAGATCACCGCGACCCGTGGCAGCACCGGACAGGAACCTAACGCCTTGCTCGATCAGCGTGACCAACTGGTCAGTCAGCTGAACAACGTCACCGGTGTGGTCGTGACCCAGCAGGACGGCGATACTTACAATATTTCATTCGCCAACGGCACGCCGCTGGTGAGCGGCGGCAACGCCAAAACGGTGGTTGCGATGCCGTCCAGTGCCGATCCTTCCAAACTGACGGTCGGCATGACCCAACCGGACGGTTCGGTTTCTGAAATTCAGGAAAGCCGTCTGACCACCGGTTCGCTCGGCGGCACGCTGACTTTCCGTAAAGACAACCTGGAACCGGCCATTAACCAGCTCGGGCAACTGGCGCTGGCGCTGTCTGACAGCTTCAACACCACCAACAAAGCCGGTTTTGACCTCAACGGTGACGCGGGGACGGACTTCTTCTCCTTCACCGGTGCTACCACGGTCAGCAACACCAAAAATACCGGCAGCGCCCAACTGAGCGTGGCATATACCGACACGGCAGCGGTGAAGGCCAGCGATTACACCATGGCTTACAACGGCACCAGCTGGGATGTAACCCGCGTTTCCGACGGGGCAAAAATCACCCCGACGGCGGGCACCGACAGCAACGGTGATCCGACGATGAATTTCGATGGCTTGTCGGTTTCCGTCACCGGCACGCCGAATACCAATGACAGCATCACCATCAAAACGGTCAGCAATGTTGCGGGCAGCATGAATCTGGCTATCAGTGATTCTTCATTGATCGCCGCAGCGGGTGCGGCAGACAGCGGCGTGAGTGACAACACCAACGCGCAGAAACTGCTGAATCTGCAAACCGCGAAACTGGTGGAAGGTAAATCCACCCTGTCGGGCGCATACGCCAGCATGGTAAGTAACGTGGGTAACCAGGTTTCCACGCTGACCACCACCAGCACCTCACAGGCGAATATCGTCACGCAGCTCACCGCTCAACAGCAGTCTATCTCCGGGGTTAACCTCGATGAAGAATACGGCGATCTGCAACGTTACCAGCAATATTATCTGGCGAACGCGCAGGTCGTGCAGACGGCTTCGACGATATTCGACGCGATCATCAACATTCGCTGATCCCAGAACTGATAAGGAACTGATGCCATGCGTCTTAGTACCAATATGATTTACAACCAAAACATGAATGCGGTACTGGATGGTCAGAACCGTTTCCAGGCGACCGGTTTACAGTTGTCGACCGGCAGCAAAGTGAGCAAGCCTTCGGATGACCCGCTGGCGGCGTCGCAGGCGGTGCTGGTACGGCAGGCGCAATCGGAGAACAGCCAGTTTTCCGTGGCCCGTACCTTTGCTAACCAGAGTATGAGTCAGGAAGAGTCGATTTTAAGCAGCGTGACCTCGACGATTCAGGATGCACAGACGTTGATCGTTCAGGCCGGTGACGGTTCTTTAAGCGATGACGACCGTTCTTCTCTGGCGACTAAACTGGACAGCCTGAAATCGCAACTGGTGAACCTGGCGAACAGCACCGACGGTAACGGCCGCTTCATCTTCGCCGGTTACAAAAGTGATACTCCGCCTTATACACAGGACGCCACAACGGGTGCGGTAACCTATTCCGGGGGCACGACGTCGATTACTCAGCAGGTTGATACCAGTCGTACCATGACCATCAACCATACCGGTAACCAGATTTTTAATGCCTTAACCGGTGATGCGAAAGCCGAACCGGACGGTTCTCCGAGCGAATCAGATTTATTCAAAACCATCGACGGTGCGCTGACTGCGCTGAGAACGCCATCGGCGGATAACACCACGGATACGCAATACACCGATGCCATCGATAAAGCTAACCGTGGCCTGAGTAACTCACTCAACAACGTGCTTTCCGTGCGTTCAGAGTTGGGTACGCAGATGTCCGAACTGGATAATCTCGATACACTGGGCGACAACCGCGATGTATCGAACTCGACCAAACTCAGTAATCTGGTCGATACCGAATGGACCTCAGCAATTTCGACCTACACCTTGCAGCAGGTTGCGCTTCAGGCATCCTATAAGACCTACAGCGCCATGCAGGGTATGTCACTGTTCCAGATGAATTCGTAATACTCTCCGGCGCGTAAGCTTACGCGCCAGGCTCCATCTCTTCGTTATCGCTGCCTGTCTGCTTTTACGGCAGACCGGCAGATTCTTTTCTGACTGTACTTAAACCGGGTACTTTCAGCTTTGTATGTCACTTTTTCTAAGGTTTAAGTGACATACACTTTTTCCTCGTCCTGCTTCAAATTGTCTCTGCGTTGGCTGCCTTCGTTCACCCCAGTCACTTACTTATTGTAAGCTCCCGGGGATTCGCTCAGTTGCCGCCTTGATACAATTTGAATCCGTTAGAGGAATCTGTGCTCGTTATTGTTATTGGTCAATGACCGAAGAGGGCGAGAAGGACGGGGAACAGGAACGGGGCGAGCAGGGAGGTGATGATGCCGCAAATCACCAGCGCCAGTGAACTGAATGCGCCTTCCTGATAATCCATTTCTGCACAGCGGGCGGTACCCAGTGCGTGTGATGCGGTACCCATCGCCAGCCCGCGTGAGGCTTTGGTGGTGATCTTCAGAACATTCAAAATTGTATGACCAAAGACCGCGCCGAGGATGCCGACGAAAATCACACATACGGCGCTGATGGCCGGAATACCATTGATCGACTGCGCGGTGGCCATGGCAATCGGCGTGGTGACGGATTTCGGTAATACCGATGCGGCAATTTGCGGCGTTGCTCCCATCCATAATGCAATCGCGGTGCCGCTCACCATCGCCACCACGCTGCCGATAAAACAGATACTGATGATGGATTTCCAGCGGGCGCGGATCTGATGCAGTTGTTCGTACAAGGGAAACGCCAGCGCCACGACGGCGGGTTGCAGCAGATCATTGAGGATCTTGCTGCCCGCGAAATAGCGCGCGTAAGGGATATGGGTGACCAGCAACAGCGGAATGATCACCACCATCGACATCAGCAGCGGGTTGAGCAGCGGCATTTTAAGTTTAATAGCGAGCTTACGGGTGGCGAAAAACACCACCAGCGTCAGCGGCAGCGACCACAATATATCAATCATTTTTATCCTCCGCTTTATCCGTCACCGCACCGCGTTCGCCATGGATATAGTGGGAACAGTAGGCGACAACCAGCAATACAATCAGAGTACTGACCAGACACGACACCACCAGCGGCCCGAACTGCGTGCGCAGTTGCTCGTAATAATTCATGACCCCGACGCCGATAGGGACGAACAGTAACGCCATATAGCGAATCAGAACATTACAGCCCGGTTTGACCCATTTGAACGGCAGAATTTGGGTTGAAAGCAAACCAAACAGGATCAGCATGCCGATGATGCTGCCGGGAATGGTGAGCGGTAAAAGAGATGAAATCGCATTCCCGGCGAATAAACAGAGATAAATCAGAATAAACGCCCGAACATATTGGAATAACAGAGAGATTGCGGTGCTCATGGTGTATCACCCAGTTGAATAATGTATTCATCATACAATTAAGATGTGATCTGCGCCACAAAACGGAGTATGAAATTTAGGAATGAAGTGTATTCCAAAATGGCGTTTGGTAAACGGGGAAAATACGGATTGTGGGTTGCGGGCGATTCAGAAAGCTTGCTGAATGAGAGGTTCCAGCCTGTCGCGGTGATACCTGAAACATAGCCAGCGAGCGGAGCGCTGGTTGAAAAAGCGAAGGGAGATCCGGGAGGGAAAAGCACTTCTCCCTCCCGGGCGGTTTCGGCGCAGCGCGTCAAATGAGCACTGCACGTAAGAAACCGAAATATTCCCGGTCTTAAGAAATACTAAATTTGCCAGTCTTAAAGCACCTTCTCCAGGAAAGCCTGGGTTCTGGCATGAACCGGCCGTTCCAGCACCTGTGCGGCAGCGCCGCTTTCAACCACGCGACCATCCACCATAAACACCACCTGATCCGCCACCTGGCGCGCGAAGCCGATTTCATGGGTGACGACCACCAGCGTGACGCCCGACTGCGCCAGCTTCTTAATCACATCCAGCACTTCGCCAACCAGTTCGGGATCGAGGGCGGACGTCGGTTCATCAAACAGCATGACTTTAGGATTCAGCGCCAGCGCACGGGCGATGGCGATGCGCTGCTGCTGTCCGCCGGACAAATGACGCGGCCATGCGTGCGCTTTTTCGCGCAGACCGACCGTGTCGAGCAGTTCATAGGCACGGGCGATGGCGTTTTTGCGGCTCAGCAGACCGTGAACCACCGGCGCTTCGATGATGTTATCCAGCACCGTCATGTGCGGGAATAAATTGAAATTCTGAAAAACGTAACCGACATGTGTGCGTTGTTTGAGGATGGCGCGCTCTTTCAGTTCATACAGCGTATCGCCTTTGCGGCGGTAGCCGATGTAATCGCCGTCAATCTGAATAAAACCTTCGTCGACGCGCTCAAGATGGTTAATCGTGCGCAGCAGGGTCGATTTCCCCGAGCCGGACGGGCCGAGGATCACGGTCACGGTGCCCGGTTCGATGCACAGACTCACGTTATCCAGCGCTTTGTGCGCGCCGTAGTATTTGCTCAAATTATTGATTTCGATGCGCCCGACGGTAGCAGCCTGAGGTTTGCGTGGAAACAGCTGCTCAACAGGCGCTTCCTGCGGGCGGTTAACGAATAAATCAAAGGCTTCTGACATAGTGCTTTCCCTTTATTAAGAACGGGCGACGCGCCACTGACGCAGGCGCTGCAAGGGTGTCGGCGCGACCTGACGCACGGTGCCGCGGGAGAAATAGCGTTCGACGTAATACTGCAAAACCGACAGCACGGTGGTGATCAGCAGATACCAGATGGTGGCGACCATCAGCAGCGGGATCACCTGCTGTGTGCGGTTGTAAATCACCTGCACGGTGTAAAACAGTTCCGGCATCGACAGGACGTAAACAATCGATGTGCCTTTCGCCAGGCTGATCACTTCGTTAAAACCGGTCGGCAGAATTGAACGTAACGCCTGCGGCAAAATGATGCGGAAGGTCCGGCGGTAGGCCGGTAATCCCAGCGCGGCCGCAGCTTCATGCTGGCCGTGTTCTACCCCTAAAATACCGCCGCGAATGATCTCGGCGGTATAGGCCGACTGCACCAGCGACAGACCGAGCACGGCAACGGAAAACTGATCCAGCAAATCCACCGTCGGGGTACTGAAAAAGGAAATCGTGGTGAACGGAATGCCGAGCGAAAGGTTGTCGTAGAGATAGGAAAAGTTGTAGAGAATGATCAGCACCAGCAACAACGGCAGGGAACGGAACAGCCAGATATACCCCCAGGCCAGTGCGTTCAGTAAATAGGATTTCGACAGGCGGGCGAGGGCCAGTGCCGTGCCGAAAATCACCCCAAAAAGGGTGCCCAGCAGCGTGAGCAACAGGGTTTTGCCAAGCCCGGACAGGATCACCGGATCAAAAAACCACTGACGAAATACGCCCCATTCCCAGCGGGAATTCGTGGCAATCGACTGGATGATGCCCAGCAGAATAAACGCCGAAAAAACCGCACCGGCAAGACGCCACGGATAGCGCGCGGGCACCACTTTCAGCGGCGGATGATTCACAGATGAAGGGGCATTTTCGCTCATCATTTTCTCTTTCTGTTACGTTGCAGATGACGTGACCGGCACGTCCGCTTTCAGCGTTTTGGTAAACGGCAGGCGCCCGTCATACGGTGGCCGGGAATAGACCTCCGGATCGAGGCGGGTGTCGAATTGCGGCTGATAACCGCGGGACAAATACAATCCGACCGCTTCGGGCTGGCGGAATCCGGTGGTGAGAAATACCCGCCGGTAACCGTACGCGGCTGCGCGACGTTCCAGTTCATGCAGGATTTTTTGTGCCAGTCCCTGACGGCGCAGCGCGCGGTGAGTCCAGATGCGTTTGAGTTCGGCAGTCTGCTCGTCGTAGCGTTTGTACGCGCCCATTGCAATGGGCGCGCCGTTTCTCAGCAGAACAATGAAGGTGCCATCGGGCGCGGAAAACACGCTGTCATCTTCCGGCGGCTGGCTCGAGAAGAAATCGCCGTAACGGTCGCGGTATTCACCGAATAATCCTTCGATGACCGGCGCAATCAGCGGGTCTTCCGGCACGGTCTGAATGAAAATATCTTCGCTCATCGTTTCTGCTCCTGATCAGTCGCCCAGCCCCGGCGGGTTAATTTCAGAGTGATCGATTTTCTCGACGCTTTCGCCCCAGCGGTCCAGCACTTTGATATAAGCCCCGCTGGCAATGGCGCTGTTCAGCGACGCCTGCACGGCATCCACCAGGCCATTCCCTTTTTTCAGCGTCACAGCGATATTGGCGGTTTTCGGCCAGCCGCCCGGCACCGTGCCGACCAGTTTGGTTTTGCCGGTCAGCAACGCTTTATACGCGCCGGTGACGTTCGGGCCGAACGTGGCATCGGCGCGACCGGACTGGATAGCCAGCGTCGCGGCAGCGTCATCGGTGACATATTGCGGTTTCAGCGCCGGTAATCCTTTGGCCTGATTCTCTTTGTCCCACGCCAGCAACACGGCTTCCTGATTGGTGCCGGAGCCGACAATAATGCGTTTACCGGCGATATCCGGTGCAGAAGTAATGGATGTGATTTTGCTGTCGCTTTTCACGTAAAAGCCCAGCGTGTCCTGACGATAGGTGGCGAAATCAAACTTGGTTTTGCGGTCTTTGGTGACGGTAATGTTGTAGATGGCCGCATCGTATTTCCCCGACGTCACGCCCAGCGGCCAGTCTTCCCACGAAGCCGGAACCACTTTGAGCTTCAGACCTAAACCGTCGGCGACCAGACGGGCGATATCCGCCTCGCTGCCGATCACGGTTTTATTGTCACGGGCGTACAGCCCGAAGGGTGGGGCGCTGCCGAGCACAGCCAGCGCCACGGTCAGCGTACCCGGTTCGACAAACTTAAAGTTGGCCGGGATTTTTGCCACGGCTTCCGGGCTTTTCGGTGTATTCACCGGCGTTTCATTGGCAATCAGATCAATACCTGGCGCGGCGTATGCCGCTGATGAAAAACTTAATATTGCCGCGATGGCGGTGGCTGTGATGGTTACGCTATGTTTCATCATTATTATTTTTACCCTGCATTCTTATTTTAAGTGGTGATGACCGTGAGGTGACGCTTTCACTATTCCCGAGTGTTACAGGGATGTAAAACAACAAAATTAAATAATCAAAGAGATAAAGTGGAAATACATTGCGCCGGAAATTTTGCACGAAAAATGCCCGGAATATCCGGGCGTGAGGAAATAAAGTCAGGTATGAAAAGGTTATTTTCCGGTTAATTCACTCAGCGCTTTTTCTGCCAGTTGCTGGAAATAATTCGCCGCCGGGTAAATAGCCGACTCATCAGGATTAAATTGCGGATGATGCAAGCCGAAATCGCTGGCAGAGCCGATGCTGACAAACGCACCCGGCACATGATGCAGATAAAATGCAAAATCCTCGCCCCCCATTTGTGCCTGCGCTACTTGCGCGTTATAGCCAAATTCCGCAGCGGCCTGTAAGGCAAAGTCTGCCCAGCGCGGTGTATTCACCACCGCTGGCGGCCCGCCAAACCAGTGCAGTTCAGCCTTCGCCCCCAGCGCATCTGCCACCCCGGTGATCACCTTGCGTATCCGCTGAGGGATTTGCTCGCGGATCCCGTTGCTGTAGGTGCGCACCGTGCCTTCCAGTTCCACGGTTTGGGGTAATACGTTCCAGGTGTTGCCGCCTTCAATACGGGTGACGCTGACTACCGCCGCCTCCTGAGCGCTGACGTTGCGGCTGACTACCGTTTGCAGCGCGGTCACAATGTGGCTGGCGGTGACAATGCTGTCGGTACCTTCTTCCGGATGTGCGGCGTGCGCGCCTTTGCCGGTCACGGTTATCTGGAAGCGGTCCACATTGGCATAAAATGCGCCGCCTTTTGTCTCAAAGGTGCCGACCGGCAGTTCTGGCGCATTATGCAGGCCGAAAATCGCATCAACGTTTTCCAGTGCACCGGCTTTAATCAGTTGCGACGCACCGCCAAACCGTTCTTCAGCAGGCTGGAAAAACAACCGTACGCGGCCCGGTAGCTGGTCTTCCCTTGCTTTAAGCAGATGGGCCGCGCCGAGAATAACAGAGGTATGAAAATCGTGGCCGCAGGCGTGCATCACGCCGGGTTGTTGCGAACTGAACGGCACACCGGAGGCTTCTTCAATCGGCAGGGCATCGATGTCACCGCGCAGGGCAACAACCGGGCCGTGTTCCGGGCCAATTTCAGCCACCACGCCGGTTTTCAGCCCGAGCGATAAAATGCGGATCCCGGCAGCATTCAGCCATTGGGTAATTTTTTGCGTGGTCACAAATTCCTGATTGGATAATTCAGGATGCTGATGTAATTCACGGCGATAAGCGATGAGTTGTTCTTCCAGTCCTGTCTCATGTCGGGGGGCAATGCTATTTGTTTCTTCGGCAAGTGAAATGCTCATGGCGAAATAACCTTATTGTCTGAAAATGATTGTTAAAGATATGTAGCAAGTCATTCCATGCTAGTCAGACAGAAGCCAATCACTAAATACTCAGTCGCTATAATTTATAGTCGTTTTGCACAGTGCCTTGCATAGCAAAATACTGACTATAGAAACGTGTTTTTATTATTTAGCTTTGAACTTATTTCGTGGAACTCTTTTTATCACAACGGATAAAAAGGGATGCGCAGGTGAATTACCGACTGAGTTTATTAGATCAAAGCCCGATTAATGACGGGCAGACCGCTGCGCAGGCGCTAGACGCCACGCTGACTTTTGCGCTGGCAGCAGAAAAACTGGGCTATCACCGTTTATGGGTGTCAGAACATCACGATACTGAAAAGCTGGCCGGTAGCTCGCCGGAAGTGTTGATCGCCTGGCTGCTGGCGCGCACTTCCCGGCTGCGGATCGGCTCCGGCGGTGTGATGCTGCAACATTACAGCCCGTATAAAGTGGCAGAGAATTTCCATCTGTTGTCATCACTGGCGCCGGATCGCGTGGATATCGGCATCGGCAAAGCGCCCGGTGGTTTACCCCTGTCAACCAAAGCGCTGCGTGCCCATGCACCGGCCGAATCATCGCCTGGTTTCCCGGCGCAGTTACAGCAACTGACGCATTATCTCACGCATCTGGATGACCATCTGGCGGGCACAGAAGCCCGTGCGTTGCCGCGTCCACCGGTGGCACCGCAGCGATTTTTACTCGGTGCCAGCAAAGAAAGCGCGCGTCTGGCCGCGTCACTGGGCTGGAACTTTGTCTTCGCCGGTTTTATCAATGCTTCAGCGCAAGTGATGACCGAATCGGTGCTGGCCTTCCACGAATATTCCGCCGGACAAGGGCAGGCGCTGGTCAGTCTGGCGGCCCTGGCGGCACAAACCCGCGAGCAGGCCGCTGAACTGGTGACCGGCCAGCATAATTTTCGCGTCACGCTGGGCGACCGGCACGTTACGGTGGGTTCCCGCGAACAGGCTGAAGCCTTTGTGCGGCAGTCAGGTGCGACGCAATACCATATCGAACAGCAGCAAATCAGCGTGCTGCACGGCACGCCGGGCGATATCCACGAGCAACTGCGCGATATTCAGCGCCGCCTGTGCGTGAACGAATTTGTTATTCACACTCCACTGACTGAAGCCGGTGTGCGGCTGAAGTCCATCGAATTGCTGGCTGGCCAGCTTTAAGGAGATTTCATGAGCCATTCAAAAAGTATCAAGCTGGGTCTGATGTTGCACGGTGCCGGCGGCCACATGAATTCGTGGCGTCACGAAAAAGCGCCTGCGGATGCCAGTGTCAATTTCCCCTATTTCCGTGATTTAGCCTTGCGCGCCGAAGCGGCTGGTTTTGATTTCCTGTTTGTGGCCGACGGATTACACATCAACGAAAAATCACTGCCGCATTTCCTCAACCGTTTCGAACCTGTCGCGTTGCTGTCTGCGCTGGCTTCGGCTACCCACAGCATCGGGCTGGCGGGCACTATTTCCACTTCCTACAGCGATCCCTTTACCGTCGCACGTCAGCTGGCGTCAATAGATAACATCAGTCAGGGACGGGCGGGCTGGAACGTGGTGACTTCGCCGCTGGCCGGTTCGGCGAAAAACTTCGGCAAAGACCATCCTGAACATGCGCTGCGCTATCAGATTGCCGAAGAATACATCAGCGTGGTGCAGGGACTGTGGGATTCGTGGGAAGACGGCGCGTTTGTGCGTGACCGCGAAAGTGGTGTGTTCTTCGACGCGGCGAAGCTGCATAAACTGAATCATCAGGGACAGTTTTTCTCGGTCGAAGGGCCGCTGAATATCCAGCGTTCACCGCAAGGGCAGCCGGTGATTTTCCAGGCTGGCGCGTCGGATGCCGGTATCGCGCTGGCGGGTAAATCTGCCGATGCCGTTTTCACTAACGCCCGGACGCTGGAAGAAGCACAGGAATATTCGGCAAAATTACAGGCGCAGGTCAGCAAAAATGGCCGCCATCCGGTGGGTATTTTCCCTGGCATCAGCCCGATTGTCGGCAAAACCGAAGAGGAAGCCGAGGCCAAATATCAGTATCTTCTGTCGCTGTTGTCACTTGACGATGCGCTGGCCTATCTCGGGCGATTTTTCGATCACCATGATTTCAGCCAGTATCCGCCGGACGGCCCGTTCCCTGAACTGGGCGATTTAGGCCAAAACACTTTCCGCTCCACCACCGACAGCATCAAGAAGCTGGCGCGGGAGGAAAACCTGACGCTGCGTGAAGTGGCGTATCAGACCACGCTGCCGCGCGGCGAATTCTTCGGCACGCCAGAACAGGTCGCCGACCAGTTGATCCGCTGGGTGGAAGAGGGCGGTGCCAGCGGATTTATCATCAGCGGACCGGTACTGACCGAAGCGCTGGACGACATTACCCGGCTGGTGTTACCGGTGCTGGAAGCCCGTGGCTACTGGCATCCCTCGCAGGCAACGACGTTGCGTGAGCGCCTGAATATTCCGTTCAAAACCAACCGTTATAGCGTGCAGGAAACCCGCCGCGAGACAGTGAACGAAAAATAGTTACAACATACTCATGCTGTATCACAGGCCCGCTCCGGTAACTCCGGGCGGGCTTTTTGCTTTGCAGGTTTTTTAGGTCCGGGACTTTTTACCCTGTAAAAACATTCACGGACTTGCCCGTCTAAAAAATTGGGCGTAGGCTTTCTGCAATTAAAAAACGATCGGTCTAAATGATGAGTGCTGAGTTTTCTACTGAACCTGACGTGCCAGTCAAACCGCGCCGCGGGCGTCCGCCGAGAACGGCACGCGAGTTTGATGATACGCGTGAAGCGCTGATCCGTTCGGGGCTTGAAGTGATCACCGAAACGGGCTACCTGTCAGCAGGCATCGACGCGGTGATTAAAAACATCGCGGTGCCGAAAGGATCGTTTTATCACTATTTCAAAAGTAAGCAGGATTTCGGCATGGCCGTTCTGACGGCTTACGGCTCATTTTTCGCCCACAAACTCGACAAGTTTCTGCTCAGGGCTGAGTTGTCACCGCTGCAACGCATCGGTGCGTTTGTGACCCATGCCGGTGAGGGAATGGCGAAGTTTGAGTTCAGACGCGGCTGTCTGGTCGGCAATTTATTGCAGGAATCCCCGCTGTTGCCGGAAGATTTTTCGCAGCAACTCAAAACGATTTTGGGCGAATGGGAAGGCCGTGTTGCCACCTGTCTGGAAGAAGCCCGGCAGGCCGGAGATATCGCATCAGACATGCCGCCTGCGCAACTGGCGCAGATTTTCTGGTCTGGCTGGGAAGGCGCGGTGATGCGCGCAAAACTGTACCGCTCGGCCGAACCGCTGGATCAGTTCTGGGCGTATTTCCGTCATACGCTGCAGTCACCTGTTCATCCATAAACTCGTCGGTCATAAATTCAAAAAATAGCACCTGCAATCATTACGTGAGTCATCGCATACCTCATGACAAAAACTTTAATCTCCTGAAATCATAAAGGGAAAAAAATGAAAGCATTGGTTCTGGAACAACAAGACAAGGCCACGCTGGCCGAAGTGAAAGAGATTGCGCTGCCGGACATGGCGGCAGGCGACGTACTGGTTGATATCAGCTGGTCAGGGCTGAATTACAAAGATGCACTGGCCATCACCGGGAAAGGCAAAATCATTCGTCAGTTTCCGATGGTGCCGGGCATTGATTTTGCGGGCCATGTCAGCCGCAGCAACGACCCGCGTTTCTCCGTCGGGCAATCCGTCATTCTCACCGGCTGGGGCGTTGGCGAAACGCACTGGGGCGGTCTGGCGGAGCAGGCTTGCGTCAAAGGTGACTGGCTGGTCGCGCTGCCGGAAGGTCTGGCTGCGCGCAATGCCATGATTATCGGCACCGCCGGTTTCACTGCCATGCTGTGCGTCATGGCGCTGGAAGAAGCGGGCGTGACACCCGAAAGCGGCACCGTGGTCGTGACGGGTGCCAGCGGCGGCGTGGGTAGTACGGCGGTGGCCTTGTTGCATACACTCGGTTACACCGTGGCTGCGGTGACGGGCCGTGAATCTACGCATGACTATCTGCGTAAACTGGGTGCCAGCGAAATTCTCTCCCGCGATGATTTTGCAGAGACCCGTCCGCTGGAAAAACAAGTCTGGGCCGGTGCGGTCGATACCGTCGGTGACAAAGTGCTGGCTAAACTGCTGGCGCAAACCAACTACGGCGGTTGCGTGGCGGCCTGCGGTCTGGCCGGGGGCTTCAACTTGCCGACGACCGTGATGCCGTTTATTCTGCGCAACGTCCGTTTGCAGGGGGTGGATTCGGTTTCGGTTCCCGCTGAACGCCGTGCTGCCGTCTGGGAGCGTTTACTGAATACACTGCCGGATGATTTTTATCAGCAGGCCGCGACGGAAATTACCCTGGAACAAGCTCCGGCTGTCGCAGCCGATTTCCTGAACAATAAAATTCAGGGCCGGACGCTGGTGAAAATCGGCGGCTGACCCTTTTTGCCCGGTATTTCCGTGATACCGGGTGCTTTCCCTTCAATTTTCTCCCCGCTATAAAGAATTCCTCCTGAGCGGCCGATATAAAGAATGTCCCTCTGAGAAAAAAGAGAATGGAATTCCTTATTTTCCGAATGACGTACAGCGCGAACATAGTCAAAAACGAATAACAACAGGCATGGGGAAAGTATGGATAATTTTCAGAAAGAAATTGATGAGAGAACCAATCTCACTTCATCAAACCGGTTTGAGCTTTTGCTGTTCCGTCTGGGGACCTCTCCGGATGATGAGCAATCTGAACTTTTTGGTATCAACGTTTTTAAATTGCGCGAAATCGTGCCGATGCCCACGCTGACCAAAGCCGCCGGAATGGTCTCGCCGATGATGGGCATGGCGAACATCCGTGGCGAAATTATTCCGGTCATCGACCTGCCTGCGGTGGTGGGATGCGTACCAAAAACCGGCCTGAACATTTTGCTGGTCACCGAATATGCGCGCAGCACCCAGGCATTTGCAGTGGAATCCGTAGACGACATTGTGCGTCTTGAATGGAGTCAGGTGCTGGCCGCCGAAGCCGGTGTGAAGAGCCGCAACATCACCAGTATTGCGCGTCTGGACAGCGATAAATCCAGTAACCGTCTGGCGCTGGTGCTCGACGTTGAACAAATTCTCCATGACATTATTCCCAACAGCAATATCAACATGGATAAGAAGAAAACCAGCGCGTTTAAACTCAAGCCGGGTACGGTGGCGATTGTCGCCGAAGACTCTAAAGTTGCCCGTCAGATGCTGGAAAAAGGCCTGAACATGATGGAGATTCCGGCGCAGATGCATGTCACTGGTCTGGAAGCCTGGAATAAAATCCGCAAAATGGCCGAAGAATGCAAAGCCCAGGGGCTGCCCATTTCCGATAAAATCTCCTTTGTCTTAACTGATCTGGAAATGCCGGAAATGGATGGCTTTACGCTGACACTCAATATCAAGCGTGATGAATTCCTGAAAAATATTCCGGTGATCATTCACTCTTCATTATCCGGCAGCGCCAACGAAGATCACGTGCGTAAAGTGGGCGCAGACGGTTACGTGGCGAAGTTTGAAATCAACGAACTGGAAGCGGCTATTCATAAAGCGCTGGATGCGAAGAAAATCGCCCATGTGTAATTTCATCAAACACTGATGTATAAAAGGCCCGTTCTCTTGTGCGGGCTTTTTATTATCAGCGGCATACCGAACAACGTGCAGAAAAATTATTGCCTGCATTTCCTGCTGCGCAGCATTTCCCCGGTCAGTCTGTTCCTTCGCCACGTTTTCCCCTATTAAGATCCGCCCCGTATCTACAATTTCGATAGTGATATCGAAATTATCCATTAGAGCGACGATAAGAATTGTTTTAATAATAACAGCGTTAACAACGTATTTAAGGCTGACCCTCATAACGAAAAAATTTATTTGCATGAAACTGAAAAAATAATATCAGCATGTCGTTATGGATACGTTACGACTATGGCGTAGCAGAATTCATGGTTCTATAAGCAGGACGAGACGTCGGATCAGGTAATGCGTGACGGAGAGCCGACGAAACAGAAGCATAAAGAATATGGAGTATTAAATGTTTATCCGGCCACTTAAATTAACTCAGCACGTCGATGTGCAGGGTTCTGAAAATGCAACGACATTGGTACTTCTTCATTCTTTGGGGACGGATTTGCACCTTTGGGATTTGCAAATGCCGCGTCTGAGTGAGCGTTATCGTGTTATTCGCCTGGACATCCGTGGGCATGGATTAAGCGCAGTCGATTCTCTGCAGTTTTCAATGTCAGATTTGGCCGACGATGTCGTGGCGGCGCTGGATCATCTTCACATTAACGAGTTCTATGTTGCCGGGGTCTCAATCGGCGGAACAATAGCGCAATGGATTGGGTTCAAGATCCCCAAACGAGTTCAGGGAATGATCATTGTGGATACTGCACTGGTGAATGCCGCTCCGCCTTCGCTCTGGCGCGCCCGGGCTGAAGATGTATTTCACCACGGTGTTGAGCATCTCGAAATGGGGATTCTGAGCAAATGGGTCACACCGAAATTTATCGACTCGCCCTACGCGGAGGGTATGAAACAGATGCTGCGCCGCACTTCGGTTGAAGCCTTCGCGGGTTGCTCTTATGCCATCGCCGACACCGATCTGACCGATATGAATATTCCGGGGGTAAGGGCTGTGGTGGTCAGAGGAAGTGAGGATCAACTTACGCCTCCGGACTACGCGCAACGTCTGGCCGACAAGCGCAATGCCCAATTGCATACCCTACCCGGCGCCGCCCATTTACCGAATTATGAGCAACCCGAAGCGCTCACTGATGAAATCATCTCGTTCATTGATAACAAGAATACGCATTAACAATCAGCGCAGTAAGTCAGCACCTGTAAGGACGTACGGGCGCTGTTAATGAGCAAATCTGGCATGGCAGACGATGAAAAGTCTGATGCGCGAACGGAGTAAATTCTATGAATCGTCGGTTATTTATTGGTGGAAGCCTGGGCTTGTGCGCGGGTGTTGCAATGCTTCCGGCTGCCTTCAAAGGGGTAATGGCTCAGAGAGATATTATCGAGATGCAACTGGAGAGTGGAACCGTGAGCATCAGCTTATTTCCCGATTTGGCCCCCGGGCATGTTGAACGCATAAAATCGCTGGTACAGGCCAGATTTTATGATGGCATGCCGTTTAACCGGGTCATAGAAGGCTTTATGGCACAAACGGGTGACCCGATAAAAGATACAGGGCTGGATTACACGAAATTACCGGCGCTGGCCGCAGAGTTTAACCGATTGCCTTTTGAACGCGGTACCGTCGGCATGGCCAGATCACGGCATCCGCACAGCGCCCGTCATCAGTTTTTCATCACCTCCGCAAGGGCAGGTTTTTTAGACCAGAATTACACTGCTTTTGGGAAAGTCACGAGTGGCATCGAGTTAATTGACCAACTCCGCCGGGGGGCTTCGGACATTGGCACGGTGGTCAATCCCGATGTCATAAAAAGCATGCGATTAGTGTCTGTCAGAGCCGTATAAAACAACCTGACGGCGTAAATATCCATTCGAAGGAGTCGAAGATGCCCAGTATTACTCTCTATACCGCTGCAAGCCACCGGTTAGATGCAGAGGCTTTTGCGGAATTTTCAACGGCTTTAGCCCGTCTCGCCATAGAGATCCTGAAAGCGAAAGAAAATAATATTCACATCAGCTACCTCACCGCAGAGATAGGTTTTGGCACACCGGTCTATTTCGAAGCAAGACTACGACAGGAAGTTTTCCGAACCCTGTCGGTGTTGGATGAATTCATGCATCAGGTTGATTTATTAATTAAGGAGAAGACAGGAGTCATAGCGAGAATTCGCTGTTTCTCTTTTGAAGCGGGTAATATTTATGCAAAGAACTAAGGAACGGATTATGAATGTTAATTTTCCAACAAGAGATCTCGGCGATATATCAGTTACTGCGGTAAGTGATGGATATCTGCATGTCGACTTCGGGATGCTTTCAAATGTGGATGAGGACGAGTGCAAGGAAATTCAGCGCAGTGCACAAGTCAGTGAACTCAATGCGGTGCATATTAATACTTTTTTAGTCCGCCAGAAGGGTAAAAATATTCTTATCGATAGCGGGGCAGGAGGCGTTAAAGGCTGGGGCGGCAAACTGGTTGCTAATCTCGACCTGCTGGGGATACAACCTGGCAATATTGACGCGGTATTACTCACACATGCCCATCCTGATCATATTGGCGGATTGTTAAACGCAGAAGGTGAGGCTGTATTTGCTAATGCCGAATTGATCATAAGCAGCGATGAATTTAATTATCTGCAAGATGATGAAAATTTCGCTGCCGTCAGTGACCGCGTAAAAGGCAATTTCCTGCTGGCGCGAAGTATATTCAAAAAGTATCAGAAAAATCTTCGTCTCATCGATAAAGGCGAGGTATTTCCTGGTGTTTTTGCGATCCCGCTGAAAGGTCACACGCCGGGTCATACAGGTTACCGGATTGAGGGTAACAGAGATAGCCTGTTGATTTGGGGTGATATTGTTCATTTTCCTCATATTCAACTGCTAAAACCGGATGTTGCCATTGCCTTTGACTATGACCCTCAAATGGCGGCAGAGACACGTTCCCGCATACTTGAAAGCGTGAGCTCGGACAGCGTTCTTGTCGGTGGTATGCATTTTGGCGAACAAGGATTTGGTTATATTGAAAAACGTAAATCCGGATACGTGACCGTCGATATCCACTAGTTAAAACTTTCATCAGAACGTTCTGCTCTGAAAATACTTTATTTCCTGACCGGCAACGCACGGTTAATTATTGGTAACCGGTCAGGCTCTGCTTAAGTTGCTTTGCCGCTATTTATTTTTGCTGTGTAACATTGTCGCTATGCTACTGAATAAATCTTCCGGTATAAAATACTATCCTCAGGGGGAACACCATGAATCCTGCAATAAACAGAGAAATAAGTATTGATGCTATTCATGCTGACGCCATTGAAATGGCGGGGAGTCAGCCAATAACAACCGGGAAATTACCCCCGCAGACCAAACTTCCGTCGCTTACCGGAAGCAGATTCTGGGCGGCTTTATTAGTTTTTTTATTTCATTCATCGCTACCCAGCGATCTCGCTCCCTTTTCAGATCCAACCATACAGCACATTTTCACCGTTATTGTGGGTAAAGCGGGCTGGCTCGGCGTTTCATATTTCTTCATACTCAGTGGATTCATTATGGTGTGGTCTGCGAGAGATAATGACACCGTGGGAGATTTTTACCTGCGACGTTTTGCAAAGATTTACCCTACGCATTGTCTGACCTGGGCTATAGCGTTCATTATTGGTGCCATGAGTATCTATCAATATAAACTTTGGTCATCAAACCTTCTGTTATTGAATACCTGGGTTGATGATGTTCACTATTTTTTCGTCGGTAACAGACCCAGCTGGTCTCTTTGTATAGAAGCGATGTTTTATCTTTCTTTCCCCTTTCTTTTCAGGGTAATGAAGACAATACCTGAAAAATTCGATATACCCGGATTAATAATAGTAACGGCGGCATCCTTATTGGTTCAAACATATATTTACATCTGGGTTGAGCCGGACAAGATGATGGGGGCGTTTCCGATTTCTCAGCAACACTTTTGGGTTTCGTATATTTTTCCCCCATCACGCATATTTGAATTCCTTGCCGGTATGTTTGCAGCCCGGTTGCTGATGAACGGACGTATGCTCGTGCTGACGAAAATGGCGTCGTTTACCCTGCTTGCAGCAACTTACATCGGTTCCATGTATATCCCTTACCAGTTCAGTATGAGCGTGGTTTTCATCATCCCGGTGTGTTTATTAATCGTTTCGATTGCGGGTGATGATTTAAAATACCGAAACACTCTGTTAAACAGTAAAACATCGGTGTGGTTAGGAGAAATATCCTATTCCTTCTATATGGTTCATTTCTTAGTGCTCTTTTATTTTTTGAATCTTACGGCCGGAAGAAAGTTTAGCTTACCGGAGGGAATTGCGCTTATCGCCGTCGCGTTGGTTTTATCCGTCTCATTTGCCTCTTTTTTATATAAGTACTTTGAAGTGCCCGTGATGAAATTAATACTGGAGAAGTGCAGAGCGAAAGCCTTAGTGGCTCTGCGTAAACCTTCATAACGGATAACGGAGTATTGATCATCTTGTCGTCAGAATACGACGAACGGGGGAGCGCAGGCTTATGGGATGGGAGGGCATACGGCAGATGTATGCTCTCCCATTTGTATTTGAGATGAGGGAATTTCACTAACATGGGGAGTGTACGTGTGGGCTACGAATGCCCTAATAACCGATATTGTGCAGCCGGGGATCCTGAAAAAGTGAGGTCATTATGCCTCTGAATTTAGTGCTATCCAGATAAGGTGAATCTGTACGATAAACAAGCTCTATTTTGAAGTCATTGAACTGGCCACTGAGTTCATGAATTTTTATCTTATTTTGTACCTCGCCGCTGATCGAACAACGTAAAACTAACGATACGCCTTTGCCGGCGGCAATGCTGGAGAACAGTACGGGATAGGAACCACATTCTACCACCCGCTTAGGCGTGATATGCCCTTCATTAAACAGAACATTATAATTGCGGGTAGTGGTTGCACATTTTTTGCTGCTGAGTAAAAAAACTTCGCCATCCAGACTGGAGATGTCTTTAATGGTGGGGTAATTTTTCTCTGTAATAATAACCAGTTCGCTGGAGAGTAATATGGAGCGCGCATGTTGCGTGTTTGAAAAACCTGCACCGATTATTACCGCATCAAATTCGTTTTGGTCGAAGGCATTAAGCAAGCTTATAGTGTTCCCAATCGAAATATCGATATTCCAGCCCAAATCATGACCTAAATCGATCAGTGAACTGACAATATAGGGGGGTAGACATTCGATTATGCCAATACGCATATTCAGCTGGCTATTTTTGGAGTGGGAAATGTTGTTTTTACAATCATCCGCAAGATTCAATATTTTAAGTGCGTAGTCATAAAGTATCTGGCCTTGCGCAGTCAGTGAGCACCCGTCGGTTTTTCGATCTAACAGGGTGACATCCAGATTATCTTCCAGGCTCCTGATTCGGTGGGAAATACTCGATTGCACGCGATTCAGACGCTCGGCTGCCTGGGTTATGTTCCCTGTCTCCACGACTGTCACGAACGCAAGAAGTTCACTTAGCTTCATTTGAGACCTCATGCTAAAAATTAGTTCACCGTCACAACAATTATTTATATTCTGTATTAGTGAGTTTGTCACTATGTTTTAAAATCTCCGCTCCGGGCTACAACTGCGGGCACTGCGTGGCCACATCAGGGTGCGTGTCATTATTATTACCTTTCCGGCAGACATTAATTCTGAATTACGAATTTCAACAACAGACTGTGCTTATTTTCACGCTCTGTAACTCATGCTCATTTCCCTGAACTTCCCGTCCTCCTCAGCAGGCATTTTGTCAGGGCATCAATACTTTCGATGAATGCCTCGATTTTATTCGCTGGTCTTTTATTGCCATGCCCATTACGATTTTATGAGTGATGGAGAGTATTCTCATATAAATCAACGCGTTGTCTATTTCTATTATCTGGATATATATATTACCGGATCTCAATTACGTGTATTTCAACAATTCATTTTTGTTTATGGGGTGAAATATGGCGCATGCAAAGTTTGATGAGGTAATGGTTGAGCTGGTTGACTACGCCTATGAGCAGACAACCTTTGATAATGAGACTTTACGCCTGGCGCGTTATTGTCTGCTGGATTCGATAGGTTGCGCAATTGCCGCCTCTGCCGATCACGACTGTCTGAAACTAATGGGCAGCGCTCAGTTCAGCAAGAGTCAGGCTGGTGTCCCGGTTGTCGGTACCGGACTCAGACTGGGACCGATCGAGGCGGCCTTTCATATCGGTTCGATGATCCGCTGGCTGGAGTTCAATGACACCTGGCTTGCGCAGGAGTGGGGGCACCCGTCCGATAATCTGGGGGCCATCCTGGCTGCCGCAACCTGGCATAGCCTGACTGACGGTAATCAGCCGCCCGCTGATATGACAGCCGTCCTGAATACGATGATTCGTGCTTATGAGATCCACGGCGTGCTGTGTCTGTCGAACTGTTTTAATGCGCTGGGGATTGACCATGTGGTGTTGGTTAAAGTGGCTTCTGCCATCGCCTCAGCTCAACTCCTCGGCTTGTCAAAAGACCAGGCACTGAGTGCACTGTCCAACGCTATTATCGACGGTCACTCTCTCCGAACTTACCGGCATGCGCCAAATGCCGGTACCCGTAAGTCATGGGCCGCCGGGGACGCCACGGCGCGTGGCCTGCAACTGGCGCTGTTCGCGCAAACCGGCGAAATGGGTTATCCCACCGCGCTGACGGTCAGCCGGTGGGGATTCAATGATGCTGTTTTGCGGGGCAAACCCTTCAATCTGTCGCGCAACCTGTCAGATTTTGTCATTAAGAACATCTTGTTCAAGGTTCCCAATCCCGCTGAGTACCACGCCCAGACTGCTGTAGAAGCGGCCATTAACCTTCGGGAACGGATACTGGCAGCCGGGTTTACGCCTGAGAGCATCGAGTATGTGCGGGTAGAAACAACCCGACCGGCGATTCAGATTATTGATAAATCAGGGCCGCTGAATAACTCCGCCGATCGCGATCACTGTCTCCAGTACATGGTTGCCGTGGGGCTGCAGACCGGAAATCTGACGATTAAAGATTTCCACGAACCGCTCGCCAGCGATCCTCAACTGGATGCACTGCGATTGAAAATCACCTGCACTGAACGCCCTTCCTTTACAGAGAGCTATTACGACCCTGATAAGCGCGCCATTCCCAATGCGCTCTATCTGAAGTGTCATGGCATGACTGAAGAGATCTCCGAAACCATTGAATATCCGCTCGGCCATGTTCGTCGCCGTGAAGAGTGTTTCGGGGCGCTGCTGACGAAATTCCATCTGAATCTTTCAGACAGCCCGCTGCGTGACCGCGCCCATATTCTGGCCGAAACCCTGATTTCGGAATCGAAGCTTGATGCCATGTCCGTCACTGATTTGCTGAAAATGTTCTCCTGGGACTAGGCCGCATTTAACACACTTACCTATATTCATTTAGCGCGAGGTGATGAAGTGAAAAAAGCCATATTAGTGGGTTGCGGAGCGGAGATCGGCGCGAATTTGCTGATTCAGAATGATCCGGCGAAGGATGGTTTTGTTATTCAAACCGTCGTCACGAATCCTCCTTCTTTAGATAAACATTATCCTGAACTGCGTCCGATAGATGGCATCGTGGCCCGTCTGGCGATGGCGCATCCCGGCATCCAGTCTCACATCGACATTATCGATAATGACACCCTGCGGATCGACGGTCGTGAGGTTCACTTTTTCTTTGGCGATCTTGCCAAGGATCTTCCTCCGCAGACAGGTCGCTTCGACATTGGCTTTATCGCAACCAGCAAGCTGGATATGGACAAAAACAGCCCTGTCGCCCGCAACATGCAAGAACTCGCGGACGTGGTGCTGGGCGTTGCAGAGGCCAACGAACTGCCGAGTATCTATGGCTGTCTGGAAGATCTGACCCGCGATGATATCGACACGATACAACGCCAGGTGGTCGGTTCGGGCATGTATTGCCTCGGCTCCTGCCAGACCAATGGTATGCATGCCTCACTGCGTGTACTCACCGAGGCGCTCAGATCTATCCAATGCAACGCCTCGCATATTGTGTCGGTTGAAACCGATATTGTGCATCCGGATACGCCTAACGGTGTACTCGGCACCCGATCGTTTGAAGGACGCCTGCAGGATGCGCGCGACAATCTCCGTCCGAGCTTCTCACAAATTGCCATGAGTCAGGACAAGGTGATGCCCTGGGCACCGTTAGTGAATACCGTTTCATTACGCGCGCCTGTGCATGCCCCCGGCTATCAGATTAACCGTTTCATCGTTAAGGATGGCGGTGCGTTAACCCCCGGTCTCATTGAGGCGGCGATTGAGCGGGTGAGCGGGACGCATCCTCATGTTGTGAAAGCATCGCGGTCGCCGTTAGGAAGCCGTGCATATGCCTTCGAGCGCCGGTGTTCAACCATTCTTTCCGATCAGAATCACTTGCTCATTCTCCGGCCAGCCTATCTGGCCAGTCAGAATTTGAGTGAGGTCATCATCCAGTCGTTTGTTAACAACACCGTCGGCTACAGCGCTGTGGTACGTGCTGTAGCGCGCAGCCTCGCGCTTGGCCTGCCAGTGGCAACTTTCCAGGGGATTGAAAAATGACAAGCTCACATACTGTAGATTTTTTGAGTTCAGGCTTCGTTGTGAAGACGGCCATGTCCGAAATGTTCAATGGCAAACTGAAAGCCGAAGTCGAACAGATCCGGGCATTGCACGATATTTATCCGGAACTGATGGTGCCGGTCTTGCACGACGGACTGGCCGCCGGGCGGCAATTTTATATTCTCGAGAAGATGGATTCCCTTCCGCTGTCCAGGATCGTCTTTGACGAACAACGGTCGCTGGCTGAGCGCAGGATGATCGTCAGAAACGCACTGGAGAATGTACAGAAAGCGATCAGCCTGGAATCAGAAACCTCGTCGGCAATAACCCACGAGATGCCCGCCAGATTACAGGAAGAGTGGGAAGGCACGCGCTTCGCTCATGAGCTGTTTGATAAACCTATTCTGCTTAACGGGGTGCGTTTCAGTACCACGGCCCGGGAAGTCTATGAAAGAGCGCTGGAGCTGGCCCGGACTGAAGAGTTCAGATCGGTAGAAAAAGCCCATTTCAATTTTCACTTCGGCAATGTGCTCTATAACGAGGAGCATGCTCAGACACGTTTCATTGACCCTGACTTTTCCGTACGCGGGCTGGATCCGCTTTTCGGCTTCTCGCGGTTTGCTTTTTCGTTCTGGCATGAGCTTGCGGCAGAGGTAAAGGATGCAGTCAAAATGGTCCCGATGGCGGATGCACTGATGTTCGTGCTGGCGAAACCGGACTACGGCAGCATTCTTAGCGAGATCCCTGAGTTAGGCGGTATTTCCGGCCTGCTGCCGCTGATGGGGGAAAGTATGCGCAACCGGTTCTATGTTCTCACCACCTACTGTTTCCTGAGGAGTATCCGCATCAACGGCAGTAAACAGCCCTGGAAAGCGCCGCGCTCTCCCGTTGTTGCCAGCCCGGAAGAAGTGCTGATGCTGGGCCTGCTGGCCTACCTCGAAGGACCGGTTGCTGAGGCTGAAAGCCTCTGTGCGTAATTTCAATTCAATATAGGATGATAAGGATATGTCGCTGGTAAGCAGTAGTCCCTTAGAGCAAGGATTTGAGGCGCCAAGGCGCTATCTGGCGGCTGCCGCCATTTTGATTGGCGTGGTTATGGCGGCGCTGGACAGTTCCATCGTCAATATTTCCTTGCCCTCTATTGCGGAGGCTTTACGGGTAGATTCAGCCTCTGTCATCTGGGTGACCAACGCCTATCAGGTTGCCAGCGCTGCAACGATGTTGATCTGTGCATCGCTGGGTTCGAGGATAGGGGAGCGGCGCTTCTACACCGCGGGCATGGTGCTGTTTACGCTGGCATCGCTGGGCTGTAGCCTCTCCCCGACCTTCGGCATGCTGGTTGCCATGCGTATACTTCAGGGGGTGAGCTATGCGGTCATGATCAGCGTCGGGCTGGGTCTGTACAGGGTTATCTTTCCGCCGCATACGTTGGGCACCATTTTAGGGCTGAACGCGCTGGCTTTTGCGGTGGGGACGGCCATCGGCCCGGCGTTAGGCGGCCTGATCATCTCTTATCTGGACTGGCCATGGTTGTTCTATATCAATCTCCCGCTGGGTGCACTTGCCATTGTCTTCTCCCTGATCTCCCTGGGCGTCGATACTGAGAAGGAAAAAGGCTTCGACTGGGGAGGTGCGGTGACCTCAGCCGTCGCTTTAGGGCTGATGGTCATTGCTGTGGATCAGATCGGGCGCTGGGATAGCCGCATACTCATGCTTTGCGGCGTCGCCTCGGTGCTGCTGCTGGCCATCTTTGTCAGCGTGCAGACGCGCTCAAAAAGCCCGTTGTTGCCGCTCGATATATTCCGTTCAAGGCGGTATACCTTTGCGGTGATCTCTTCTGTCTCAATGTTTGTGGCACAGGGGATGGCGCTGGTGGGGTTGCCCTTTGTACTGCAGCATGCCTATCACTATTCGGTGCTGGAATCGGCGTTCATCTTTACACCGTGGCCGGTTGCCGTTGCAATCTGCGCCCCGGTGGCGGGCAGGCTGTCCAATCGTTTAAATCCTACCCAGATATCGACAGCCGGCGTGGTGATTTTCTCTCTGGGTTTAGGATCTCTGGCTCTGTTGCCGCAAGCAGCGACGGTGAATGATTTTCTCTGGCGCGTGGCGGTTTGCGGGATTGGCTATGGACTGTTCCTGCCGCCGAATAATAAAGAGATGTTCTCGAATGTGGCACCGAACCGAACGGTCACGGCCTCGGGGGTATTGTCGACCGCCAGGACAGCAGGGCAATCCATTGGTGCGGCGCTGGTCGCGATGGTTATTGCACTGTTGAACGGACTGACGGGGCAGGCGGGGGCACAGTTCGCCGTCTATGTCTTCGGGCTGGCCTGTCTTATCTCTGCGCTATCTTCTGTCTCAAGTATGCTGCGCCTGCACCGGTAACCCGTTGGGCAGATGATCAATATGGATGCGTACCGGAATACGCTGAGCGAGTCGCACCCAGCTAAACGTGGACTCTACATCCGGCAGGCCCTGGCTACCGGGTGCGTCATTGCTATCATCTATCCCGCGACCAATGCTTTCCACGTGGCCTGTCAGCGCAGGTGCATATCCCATCAGCACGATTTTTGCCGTGCTACCGATATGAATACGCTGCATTTTCGTTTCCTCAAAATAACCCACTACCTTGTGGGCGGTCTGGCCCGCGGACGATGACCTTCAATGCGCCGTGGCGAGGCATCTGTTGCCAGAACCCGCAAAAATCCCCTGTTGTTAATCAAATAAACTGAATCAGTATGTTAAACAAATGATATTTATTCTCATCCTGAGTCGCGTAAAGTAAACCCATCACTAAGCCCTGTTCCGCATGACAGAGACAGGGCACCGGTTTACAGATTATGAGGATGAAGACGCTATGAAAAAGATTGGATTTTTATCATTCGGGCACTGGACGCCATCCCCCCAGTCGGGCACGCGCTCGGCGGCTGATGCCTTATTGCAATCTATCGATCTGGCTGTCGCAGCCGAAGAACTGGGGGCCGATGGCGCTTATTTTCGGGTGCATCATTTTGCGCGCCAGCTTGCGTCGCCTTTCCCGTTGCTGGCAGCCATCGGCGCGAAAACCCGCAAGATTGAGATCGGTACCGGCGTTATCGATATGCGCTATGAAAATCCGTTGTATATGGCGGAAAGCGCCAGCGCTGCGGATCTGATTTCCGGGGGGCGTTTACAGCTCGGTATCAGCCGTGGTTCGCCTGAGCAGGTCATCGACGGCTGGCGCTATTTTGGTTATCAGCCGGAAGAAGGCGAAACGGAAGCCGATATGGCGCGCCGTCATACAGAGAAACTGCTTGATGTCCTGCGCGGCGAAGGTTTTGCGAAACCTAATCCGCAACCGATGTTTGCGAATCCGCCGGGTTTGTTACGCCCTGAACCCTATTCTGCCGGGCTGCGTGAACGTATCTGGTGGGGCGCGGGCTCGAATGCTACCGCCGTCTGGGCGGCGAAACTGGGCATGAACCTGCAAAGCTCCACGCTGAAAGATGATGAAACCGGTGAGGCGTTCCATATTCAGCAGGCGCAGCAAATTCGCGCTTACCGTCAGGCCTGGGCTGAGGCGGGGCATGAGCGTACACCGCGTGTGTCCGTCAGCCGCAGTATTTTCGCCCTGATGGATGACCGCGACCGCGCGTATTTTGGCGGCAGCGGCGATGATGGCGACAAAGTCGGCTTCCTCGATGAGAAAACCCGGGCGATTTTCGGCCGCAGCTATGCGGCGACACCGGACAGATTGATCAAATTGCTGAAGCAGGATGAAGCGATCGCCGAAGCCGACACCTTATTGCTGACCGTTCCGAATCAGCTCGGCGTCGATTACAACGTGCATGTGATTGAGTCAATCCTCAAATATGTCGCCCCTGAAATGGGCTGGCGTGAATAATCGCTGAAGAAAGTTTCAGAAACCCAAAGCCCGCATGAGGAAACTCAGGCGGGCTTTTTGCATTTTGAGACGCTGACAGAGAAACCTCTGTCAGTCAGGGGCTATTCTATAATCAGAGCGGGTGGCATTTTGGTGATAAAACCCGCAAAAAGCGCGTATAAGTCCTAAGGCAAAATCTATCAAATACATAGGGTGATTCAGATGTGACTGGTTTCAATCCGCGTATAGAGTAGCAATGAGACTACATAACAGGAGTGTGAGCATGAGCAGTTCTATTGATGAAGAAGCAAACGACGCAAAGCCAATTGTTGAAGCAGACAGAGAAGCCGGTGCCGGTAAATGTCCTTTCCATGAAGGAAACTCAAATAAAGCCTCTGGCGGCGGGACAACTAACCGTGACTGGTGGCCTAACCAGCTCAGGGTTGACCTGCTGAATCAGCACTCAAATCGCTCAAACCCGTTGGGCGAATCCTTTGATTATCGTAAAGAATTTGCCAAATTAGATTACTCCGCACTGAAAGCCGACCTCAAAGGGGTGCTCACTGCGTCGCAGCCCTGGTGGCCGGCGGACTGGGGCAGCTACATCGGTCTGTTCATTCGTCTGGCATGGCACAGCGCCGGGACGTATCGCTCCGTCGACGGACGCGGCGGTTCCGGTCGTGGTCAGCAGCGCTTCGCCCCGTTAAACTCCTGGCCGGACAACGTCAGTCTGGATAAAGCGCGCCGTCTGTTGTGGCCGGTGAAACAAAAATACGGTCAGAAAATTTCCTGGGCCGATCTGTATATTCTGGCGGGGAACGTCGCGCTGGAAAACTCCGGTTTCCGCACCTTTGGTTTTGGTGCCGGGCGTGAAGACGTCTGGGAACCGGATCTGGACATTAACTGGGGTGATGAAACCACCTGGCTGGAACACCGCCATCCTGAAGAGCTGGCCAAATCTCCGCTGGGCGCAACGGAAATGGGGCTGATTTACGTCAACCCGGAAGGGCCGAATCACAGTGGTGATCCGGCGTCGGCTGCGCCGGCCATTCGTGCCACGTTCGGTAATATGGGCATGAATGATGAAGAGATCGTCGCGCTCATCGCCGGGGGGCATACGCTGGGTAAAACGCACGGCGCAGGTCCGGCCGATAATGTGGGTGTTGACCCGGAAACCGCACCGATTGAATCGCAGGGCCTGGGCTGGAAAAGCAGTCACGGAACCGGTGTCGGCGCAGATGCCATCACCTCCGGCCTGGAAGTTATCTGGTCGCAAACCCCGACGCAGTGGAGCAATTACTTCTTCGAGAACCTGTTCAAATATGAATGGGTGCAGACCCGCAGCCCGGCAGGGGCGATTCAGTTTGAAGCCGCCGATGCGCCGGACATTATTCCTGATCCGTTCGATACCTCAAAAAAACGCAAACCGACCATGCTGGTGACCGATCTGACGCTGCGTTTTGATCCGGAATTCGAGAAAATTTCCCGTCGTTTCCACGGCGATCCGCAGGCCTTTAACGAAGCTTTTGCCCGTGCATGGTACAAACTGACCCACCGCGATATGGGGCCGAAAGCGCGTTACATCGGGCCGGAAGTGCCAAAGGAAGACTTAATCTGGCAGGATCCGTTGCCGGTGCCGGTCTATCACCCGACGGCTGGCGATATCGCGCAGCTTAAAGAGAAAATTGCCGCTTCCGGCCTGAGCGTCAGTGAACTGGTCTCGGTGGCGTGGGCGTCAGCGTCGACCTTCCGTGGCGGCGACAAACGCGGCGGTGCGAACGGTGCGCGTCTGGCGCTGCGTCCGCAAAGAGACTGGGAAGTGAATGCCATTGCTGCCCGCGCACTGCCTGCTCTGGAAGCTATCCAGCAGTCATTCCAGAAGGTGTCTCTGGCGGATGTGATCGTTTTAGCCGGTTCGGTTGGTGTTGAAAAGGCGGCGAAAGCGGCTCATATCGACATCGACGTGCCTTTCACGCCGGGTCGGGTGGATGCGCGTCAGGATCAGACGGATATTGAGTCGTTCGAACTGCTTAAGCCTAAAGCGGATGGTTTCCGTAACTACCGTGGCGAAACGGCCAATACATCGACTGAAAATCTTCTGATCGACAAGGCTCAGCAACTGACCCTGACCGTGCCGGAATTAACGGTGCTGGTCGGCGGATTACGTGCGCTGGGGGCTAACTACGACGGCAGCAATCTGGGCGTGTTCTCGGAAAAAACCGGTGAGCTGAACACGGATTTCTTCGCGAATCTGCTGGATATGCGTACCGAATGGAAACCTGTTGATGGCTCCGGTGAGCGTTTTGAAGGTCGTGATCGCGTCAGCGGAGAAGTCAGATTCGCCGCCACGCGTGCCGATCTGGTGTTCGGCTCGAATGCCATATTACGTGCCAACGCGGAGGTTTACGCCAGCAGTGACGCCAAAGAGAAGTTCGTGAAAGACTTTGTCGCCGCCTGGACCAAAGTGATGAATCTGGACAGATTCGAGCTTTGATCTGAACTGTTTGAACTGACCGTTTGAAAGCCAAAAGCCCGCTTAAATTTTATTAAGCGGGCTTTTTTTCAGTCACGCAATAACAGGGGATCGTTATCTAATACCAGGGTGTCGCGGACATCCCAGCCCCTGAGCTTGCCGGGGTTAAGTAATCCGTCGGGATCAAGACACTTTTTAACCGAAACGACGTCAGGTTTAATTTCTCCCTGTTTACCCTCTTCAATGCGATAAACATGCGGGTTATTTATTTTCACGTCATTATCACGGAAGATTTTCATTATTTCGTTCAGTCTTTCTTCGGTGGAATAACGCACAAGTTGTAAACCGCTGGCGGTGATATTGCCGTCATTGTCACGCAGGAACTCAATGTGCGAAATCACCTCGTCGCCGAACAAAGCCGCCATATCGATAATCTGCTGGCGATAATTCGTATAATTAAACGCCGTCTGTAAATAGGTCAGGGTGCTGTCAATTTTCAGCGCGTGCAGCGTGGTGTGGTTCCAGCAATATTCCATCAGCGACGCATTAGCCTCACGCGCCGCGTCGGCAGACTGACGCACTGCGCTGTGCCCGTGGTACTTTTCCAGAAGATGGGCGCAGAAGCCTTCGCTTTCCTGCGCAATCACGCTGATCACTGCATGCTGGCTGGCCTGATAATGTCCGTTCAGATGACTGAAATAAGACGGGATCGGCGCGGCAAACAGCGCGAGCTGGCGCTTGACCAGCCCCGGTGAACGGGCAAAGGCGTTGGCATAATCCAGTGCGTCGGTGAAGTCGTCGAACACGTCCAGCCGTTCAATCCACTGATGAACCGGTGCCAGCGCCAGTTCAACCTCAAGCACAATGCCATTGCTGCCATACGCGTGATGCAGCAGCAGCGCCTGCGGAGCGGGCACATGCAGAATGCGCGGTTCGGCTTCCATGGTCATGACTTTTACACTGAGCACATTGCCCGGCGCGCCGAGCGGGCCGTAGTTAATGGAGCCGATACCGCCAAAGCCGCCGCCGTAAAGGCCACCCAGGCTGGCGAGCCGGTAAGTGGAGGGCATGCAGCGCAGTTCCCAGCCTGCCGGACGGGTCAGGGTTTCAATCTCCGCCAGCCGGATCCCCGCCTGTGCCCGCACCACGCCGTTAGCCAGTTCGCAAACCTGATTAAACCCGGTCATGTCCACCAGAATTCCGCCTTCCAGCGGCACCAGTTGGCCGTAGTTGCCGGTCGCGCCGCCGCGCAAAATCAGCGGTAACTGGTGCTGAACGCAGGCTTTCACCAGCAAAATCAGCTCTTCTTCGCTGCGCGGCCTGACCACGGCATCGGCGTGTTTGTCTTCCAGTTGCCGCTTGAGCACCGGGCTGAACCAGTGAAAATCACGGGAAAGGCGTTTAACCTTCGGTGCCTGTAAAGTCCAGTCGAGATCAGGCAGCGCCTGCTGAATCAGGGCGAGCGCCTGTTGACGTTGTTCGCTGTCCATATTCTTCCTGCCAAAATGAATGAGATTAATGAGATTGCACGACTTCGCTTTCATGCCAGGCGCTCAGGGCGCGTCTCGAAATCCACGACATCACACCAAACAGCGCGATACCGGTGAGTGAAATTAACAGCAGGGCGGCAAACATCAGCGGGATGTCGAGCTGATAGCCCGCCTGCAATATCTGGTAGGCCAGACCGGTGTTATTGCCACCGGTGCCCGCCACGAATTCAGCCACCACGGCACCAATCAGCGACAGGCCACTGGAAATGCGCAGTGCGCCGAAAAAATACGGCAGCGCAGAAGGGATGCGTAAGCGGATCAGGATTTGCAGACGGCTGGCGCGGCTGAGCTGGAAATAACTCAGCAGGCCGGGCGAGACACTGCGCAACCCCTGCGTGGTGTTAGAAATGATCGGGAACACCGCCATCAGCGTCGAACACACCACCAGCGACAACGTGGTGTCTTTGACCCAGATGATGATCAGCGGCGCGATAGCGACAATCGGCGTCACTTGTAAAAACACGATGTACGGGAACAACGCGGTTTCAACAAAGCGGTTCTGCACCAGCACGAAAGCCACGACCGAACCGATGACGATAGAGAGTAAAAACGAGATCAAAGTGATTTTCAGCGTAAACAGCAGTGACATGGTCAGCGTACCGAAGTTGGTCCACAGGCTTTCCAGCATCACTACCGGCGAAGGCACCAGAAACTGGGGAATTTTGAAATAACTCACCCAGCCCTGCCACAGTAAGACCACCACAATCGCGACCACAGCCGGATACAGCACCTTGCGAAAGGTCTGGTTATTGATCCACGGAGAGGATTTTTGAGTTTGCATAGCGTTACTCCATACCCGATTGGCTGGCTTGCAGCAGGCTGTCCTGCAACTGCTTCGCATAGCGTGAAAATGCCGGACTGACGCGGAAATCTTCGCTGCGCGGGAAGGGTTCGTTAATGGCGATATCTTCCACTACCCGCCCCGGACGGGCGGCCATCATGATCACCCGCTGCGACAGAAATACCGCTTCGTGAATCGAATGCGTGACGAACACCACCGTCAGCCCCTGTTCCCGCCACAGGCGCAGCAGATCGCTGTCGAGCTTGTTGCGGGTGATTTCATCCAGCGCACCAAAAGGTTCATCCATCAGCAGCAGTTTCGGACGCGTCACCAGCCCGCGGGCAATGGAGACGCGCATCTGCATGCCGCCTGACAGTTCGCGCGGCAGGACTTTGGCAAATTTCCCCAGCCCCACCAGTTCCAGCGCTTCACTGACGCGGGTATTGGCTTCGGCTCGCGGCACGCCCGCCAGATCCAGCGGCAAACGCACGTTGTTCTGCACGTTGCTCCACGGCATCAGCGTGGCTTCCTGAAACACGAATGACAGCGGCACCTGCGCTTTTTCACGGCTGTCGCGCCGCCACAGCACCAGTTTGCCGTCGCTGGGTTCCGTCAGCCCGGCGACCATTTTTAACAGCGTACTTTTGCCACAGCCCGACGGGCCGAGCAGGGTGACGAATTCACCCTGATTGATGGTCAGATTGACCGGCAAAAGGGCGCGGGTGCCGTTGCTGTAAATTTTCTCCGCCGACAGCACTTCGATAGCAGGCACGGGCGGCGGATTGGCTGAGCGGACATCGCTCATCACGGTCAGTTTAGGGGCTGAATTCATGGCATAACCTTCGCGTCTTTGATCATGTCGAGGGTATAAGTCTGCTCAAACGGCACTTTATCCGCGTCGATCAGCTTGTTTTTCACCAGCATGTCCCAGGTCTTTTTCAGACGCGGTTCAGTGATGATGCCGATACCGCCGGTTTGTGCGTCGCCGCCGGTCACCAGCTCATACTTCTTCATCTGTGCGATGCCGAAGGCAATCTGGTCTGCCCCCATACGCGGGTTGGCCTGAGTGATAAGCTGGTTGCCTGCGGCCGGATCCTGCAAGTATTCCTTCCAGCCCTGCATCGACGCTTTCACGAAAGCGGCCACCGCTGCCGGGCGTTTTTTAACGGTATCCGCCATGCAGATAATCGAGTTGCCGTACGGCGGGTAACCCCAGTCGCTGAGCATGTAGACGTAGAACGGTTTGCCGCCTTTTTCGATCGAGAAAGGTTCGGAGGTGACATAACCCTGTTGCACCAGATTATTGTCCGCCAGGAACGGCTGCACGCTGAAGGTGTACGGGCGGATTTTGGCACTCCCCAGCCCCAGTTCACTCTTCGCCCACGGCCAGAAAGAGGTATATGCCTCGGTGGCCAGCAGGAAGGTTTTGTCTTTCAGTTCCTGACCTTTCTCCACTTTGTCGTGGCTGATAAACACCGTCGGCGAATGCTGGAATACCGTCGCGACGGTCACCGCATGCACGCCTGCCTGCCAGGTTTCCAGCGCCTGGCCGTTATCGCCAAGCGTACAGTCAGCCTGTCCGGCGGCCATCAGTTGCATCACGTTGACCTGCGGGCCGCCCATTTTGATGCTGACATCCAGACCGGCGGTTTTGTACAACCCTTTGGCCTGCGCCTGGTAAAAACCGCCGTGCTCCGCCTGCGCGTACCAGTTGGTCAGGAAGGTAAATTTCTCTTCCGCCATGCTGGTGGTAGAAACCCCGGCCAGCAGCACGGCCAGCAGGCTGTAAGTGAAGGGACGCTGTGTTTTCATCTTGAGAATTCCTTTATTCAGAGGCCAGAGAAGACGAAGGAGGAGTGAAGCTGGTTTGCACAAAGCCGTTCCAGTGGTGTTTTCCCCAGGTTGGCTCGCTGCGGGCTTTCCATTGCATGTGATGGATTTCGGTGATCGCCTGCGCCCAGCTTGCCGCCAGCGAATCGAGGATCGCGTGACCCTGTTCAGCGGTTGCGCCGGTCGGGTCGCCAATGACGCCGCTCGGGCCAAAATCATAGGAAGCCCAGGCAGCGGCAGGGCGGCCCGATGACAGCGTCGGGCACGGGAATTCCGGCGGATAATTGGCGACGGCATGTTCGATGTGAACACATTCCGGTGCCAGCGCCAGCATTACAGCGGTTTCGCTGTGACCGGCATGCATCGCCATTTTCTGCTCCTGCGCGCTCAGGAACTGATTTTCCACGTTGGGCACGCGGAACACGTCGTGAGGGATCATGATCATGTCGCCGTGACGCAGGCGCATTTCCCGCGAAGCCATTTGCAGCACCTGCGGTTGTCCGCCGTGACCGTTAATCATCAGCAGCTTGCGGAATCCGGCGCGATACAGGGATTCGGCAATTTCTAAAACCGTCTGCAACAGCGTGTCGCCGGTTAAGGTCAGCGTGCCGGGGAAATTTAAATGTTCGTCAGATTTGCCGTAGGTGATGGGCGGAATAGCGTAAGCCGGAATATCTTCCGGCAGCCGCGCCAGGGCATGGCCCGCCACGCCGGAGGAGATTACGCTGTCAACCGAACACGGCAGATGCGGCCCGTGCTGCTCAATTGCACCGGTCGGTAAGACGATCACGGTGTTGGCTTTGTCGGGCAGAGCGGCAATGGCCGTCCAGCTCAGAAAAGGGAGAAAACGCGCTGCGGGAATATAACCGTTAATCATGCTGTGCCTCGTGGTCGGACATTTTAGGGTTAGCGGGACTGGGGTAACCAGGCGGTGGCTTCCACCTCAATCAGCACCCCTGCATCTGGCAGCATTTCGCTGACCTGCACCACGGTGGAAACCGGCGGCTGCCCGGGATAAAAGAGTTTTCTGACCCGGCTGTAATACGGGAAGTGATCGAGATTGCGAAAATACTGCACCAGCTTGATCACATCGCTCATTTGCCCGCCTGCGTCTTCAATGGTGTGGCGGATGCTTTCGAGCACATACCAGCTTTGCGCCAGAACCGGCCCCTGTTTGGCGTCAGTGGAGAATTCGCCGGTTTCGCCCAGCAGCAGACGTGCTTCGGCGGGGATATCCTGAAAACCGCGCACGATGGTCGCCGTCTGCGGGTTAACGGGAATAATGCCGGAGAGAAAAACGAAATCACCGGCACGACGCCACGCGGCATATTTGGCGAGCGGTTTTCCCGCTCCCGCTTCAAGACTCATGGGATAACTCCTGATTCCAGGTACGTTGGTGCGTCAGCCTGCCGTGGTGAATAACCAGACGGGCCGCGCTGTGTAAAGGCCAGGTCAGGCTGTCGCTGCCCGGAAAGAGAACCAACGTGGCGTCGCTGCCGGGCGCAAGCGGCAGGACGTTCTGAGCCTCACCGGTCAGCGCGCCGACATCGCAAATAAGCCGTGACTGCTGATCAAAAACGTTTTCAAGCTGAAGCGCGAACAGGGCGCAGCTCAGCGTATCCAGCGGGTCATAACTGCCCGCCGGACAAAAGGCGTCCTGCACGTTATCGCAGCCAAGCAGCATCGGAATACCCGCCGCCTGTGCTTCTTTCAGCAGGGTGATACCGCGCTGGCGCGGCGTGCGACTTGTGACGGCGTCCTGCAACAGCAGGTTGGTCATCGGCAGCGCAATCAGCGTGACGCGCTGCGCCGCCAGCACACTCAAAATCTCCTGCGCCTGTTGTTCACTGCCGGAAGCCAGCGCACAGCCGTGGCTGCAACAGATATGGCCGCTGAATGTGCTCTCCGACAGGTAATCCGCCAGCCAGCTCAGGCCGTATGCCACCGGCGAAAGCTCCTCGTCGATATGCAAATCCAGATTCAGTTGCCAGCGTGCGGCGCTGTGCATCAGGTTAGTCATCGCCGCCGGATCCCAGTTCGAGGAGTGGATAAATCCGCCCAGCAGGCAGTCTTTTCCGCTTTGTGCCACCGCGCGGGCGATGCGGTCAGCCGCTTCGGCATCGGCGAAAAAGCTCAGTGGTGCCAGCGCCACCCGCTCCAGCGTGACACCCGGTTGCGCCATCCCGCCCAGCTCAGGCCAGGCCTGCGGTGGCTCCACGTCAAACCAGTCAATGTGAGTGCGCAAACGGGTCACGCCATTCGTGGCCGCCCAGGTCAGTGCCTTACGGGCACGCTGGCGAATGTCAGCCGCCGTCCAGTGCTGACGGTCCTGATGCAGGGTTTCAATGGCCGCCAGCAGACCGGGTTTTGACGGGCGGCTGCGGGCAAGGGTGAAGGTTTTATCGAGATGCGCATGGGGTTCCACCAGCCCCGGCAACGCCAGTGCGCCGTGTGCGTTCCACAAATCATCTTGTTCTGGCTGATAAGGCGTCACGGACGCAATTTTGCCTGCATCAAAACGCACATCTGCCGTCACCGGTTCGCCTGCCTGCAAAGGCCAGCTCGCGGGCAGCAACCACGCGGGGAGGCGCACGTTAGCGATGCCATTAAGTGTTGCAGCGGGGGTGGGAATGTTCATCGTCAGGCTCCGCGTGGACATTACAGGTCGAGGACCAGAACGGGACTTTTGGATCGCGAACAGCACAGCGTTATCTGCGTATTCTCCGCTTTCTCTTCTTCAGTCAGCACGCAGTCGCGGTGATCGGGAATACCGTCGATCACGTCAGTAATACAGGAGCCGCAAATACCCTGTTCGCACGACAGCATAATATCGACTCTGGCACTTAATAGGATTTCAGCAATCGTCTGGTGCGGGCCGACTAAATAACGTTGTCCGGTGGAGTTAAGCTGAATGTGAAATGCCTGGCTGTCGGCTTCATTATTCAGATTCGCATTACTGAACCGTTCGAAAGATAATTGATTTTCCTGCCAGTGATGGGTCTGCATAATGTCTTTAAGCCGCTGAATAAATCCGTCCGGGCCGCAGGCCATCACCCGCGTATTCTCATCCGGCTGCAACAAACTCAGTGGCGTGGTATGGCGCAGGGAATCGTTTGCGCTGCTGTCATGAAAAAAGACGTGTTTCGCTAAGGCAGGCGCGGTTAAACGCGGCAGATACGCAATGTGCTCCCTGTCTGAAACAGAGTAATGCAGTTCAAATTCAATCTGTTGCTCAGCCAGGTGTTCCGCCATCGCCAGCAACGGCGTGATGCCGATCCCCCCGGCAAACAGTAAATATCGCCCGGCCTGTGGCAGCGGAAAATGATTGCGCGGTGCCGAGATCATCAGGTTATCGCCGGGGCGGAAATGATGATGAATGAAGTGCGAGCCGCCGGTGGAGTTTTCCGCCAGTTTGACGCAAATTTCATAATATTCGCCGCTGCTGTTTTCACTGCACAAAGAATACTGGCGCGGGCCGAGTTCGGGAATAAAAACGTCAATGTGTGCTCCCGGTAAATAAGCCGGTAATAAACTTCCTTGCTGCGCAACCAGCTGCAGGGAAATATTCCCGACACCGTTGATATTGGCGGTTTTAATTTTGACAGGGATTAATCCGGCATCTTTCATCGTCATTTACCGTATTGACTCGGGTGAAACATTCATAAAAAGGGGAGTCGGTCCGTTTGCCGCATAACCCGCTGTCCTAACGCGCATTACTGCGCGGAGCCGGCCTGATGAGCGGTGAAACGATTGTTCCCGTTGCAATGAAAGCTACGTTATTGTTATAAAACTGTTGCGTCCAGCGCTTTGATTCGCACGTCCCGTTGCATAAAAGAGAGCACTCATTATGTTCGCATTCTCCCGGTTTCTGCTGTACTTCACTGAGGTTGCCCGCCAGGGATCGTTCCGTAAGGCGTCGGAAACCCTGCACGTTGCCGCATCGTCAATTGACCGGCAGATATTGCGGGTTGAAAAAGAATTAGCCATGCCGCTGTTTGAGCGACATCCCACCGGGCTGCGGCTGACGGCGGCGGGCGAGCTGTTACTGCATGCTGCCAATAACTGGAAAAAGGATTTCTCGCGTGTCTGCGAACAGCTCGACGATCTGCGCGGGTTACGGCGCGGACACGTGCGCATTGCCACCATCGATGCCATCAACCGGCAGTTTTTCTCGTCGATGCTCAAAAAGGTGCATCTCGAGTATCCGAACATTTCATTCACACTGACCACCATGAACAACGTGGACATCCAGCAGGCGCTGATGTCGGGCGATGCTGATTTCGGACTGATGCTGAATCCGCAAAGCTCCCGCGAGTTGCAGGTGCGGGCTTTTGCCGAAATCGATTTGGGTGTTGTTGTGCCCAAAGGGCATCCGCTCGGGGGCAGAAGCGGCGTGCGTTTTAATCAGTGCATGGAATATCCGTTTATCCTGCCCGCCGCGCCGCTGATGCTGGCCGAGCCGGTACAGGCGCTGATGAATATCAACGGCGACATGATTCATGAGGTCGCGGTATCGAATAACATCCACATGATCCGCTCGCTGATTAAGGAGAGAATGGGCATCGGTATTCTGTGCTGGCTCGATATCATGGATGAGGTGGAAAGCGACGAACTGCAGTTTATTCCGCTGACCGATCCGCAGTTAAAAACCTTTACGCTGTCCCTGTGCGTTGCCCCTTCACGGCAGCTTTCTCTGGCCGCTTCGATGATGCTCAAACAACTGGAGATGTTATTCAGCCAGATCCAGACGCCGGGGCGCGACCGGCACTGATTTGCACTGATTTGGTGCCTGGCGCTCTGTGATGAATCAAAGGTTGCAGGGTGTGATGTCTGTTTATCCCGACAAGGCGCAGGGAAAGCGGGTCTGCGAAGTTGGCATCGTTTTTGTATAGTTAAACGTGAGTAGAAGCGGTCAGTGCAGGCAACTGCGCGGGACATTGCTCAGCAACCATTTCGCGGTTCATTTTGAGCCGGTCAGGGGGGCTGAGCCGCGTTTGCTTATCCTCCCTCCGGCGATGATTAGGAGAGGAGCAATGAAGTCAATTTCCCGCATTCCCCTGTCTTGCTGCGTGCTGAGCACGCTGATTGCTGGTGCTTTCTCACTGTCGGCGCAGGCCGATGAGAAAATCGCGCTGCTGACTTCCTGGTACGCGCAGGCTGAACAGGGCGGCTATTATCAGGCGCTGGCGACAGGCATTTACAAACGTTACGGGCTGGATGTCAGTATTCAGTCCGGCGGCCCGCAGATCAACGGCATGCAGTTACTGTTGTCAAAACGCGCGGATGTGATCATCGGTTATGACCTCCAGTTGCTCGAATCCGTGCAGCGTGGTTTTCAGGCCAAAGCTATCGCCGCCCCTTTCCAGTTCGACCCGCAGGGTTTACTGACGCATGCGTCCGTGACGTCGCTCGACGGCCTGAAAGACAAAACCATTCTGGTGTCCAGCTCCGGGCAATCGACCTGGTGGCCGTGGCTTAAGGCGCGTTATCAGCTCAGTGATTCTCAGGTTCGTCCGTATACCTTCAACATTCAGCCTTTCGTCGCCGACGGGAACGTGGCGCAACAGGCGTATGTCAGCTCTGAAGTGTTTCAGGCGCAGAAGGCTGGCGTGAAATCCAATTTCTTCCTGTTCTCGGAGCACGGCTATCCGCCTTACGGTGGCATTTTGATCACCCGCCCGGAACTTATCAGCAGCCGGAAAGACGCGATGGCGAAGTTCGTAAAGGCGTCGATGGAAGGCTGGGTGAGTTATCTGCAAAACCCGGCGGCGGGTAATGCGCTGATCAAAAAGGATAACCCGAAGATGACCGACGACCTGCTGGCCTGGGGTGTTGAGCAAATCCAGGCGCACCACCTGATTGATGGCGGCGACGCGGCGACGCAGGGCTGGGGCACCATGACCGAAGCCCGCTGGCAGAAAACCCGTGATTTCATGGTGAACGCCAAACTGCTAAACGCGGATACCGACTGGAAGCAGGCGTATACCACCGAATTTGTTGAGCACATGCAGGTTAAACCCTGAGGAGTGTTGCGATGTCATCTGACTCTTTACTGATTAAAAATGCGCACGCCATCCTCACCGGTCTGCCGGGAGAAGCCGCGCGTCACGCCGGGCCGGATATCCGTGTGCGTGATGGCGTCATCGAGGCGATCGGTTCCCTGACGGCGTTGCCCGGCGAGCGCCTGATGGATGCCCGCGATTGTGTGGTCTATCCGGCCTGGGTCAATACGCATCATCATCTGTTTCAGTCATTGCTCAAAGGCGAACCGCAGGGGCTGAACAAAAGTCTCACTGCATGGTTAAGCGCGACGCCTTACCGCTTTCGCGCCACGTTTGATGAATCCACCTTTCGCCTCTCGGTGCGTATCGGCCTGACCGAACTGCTGCGTTCCGGCTGCGCCACCGTGGCGGATCACAATTATCTTTACTGGCCGGATATGCCGTTCGATACCTCGGAAATCCTGTTCAGTGAAGGGGAGGCGCTGGGCATGCGCATTGTGTTGTGCCGGGGCGGCGCAACGCAGGGACGGTCGATTGAGCAGGATTTACCGCAGGCGCTGCGACCTGAAAATTTCGATGATTACATGGCGGATATGGAACGGCTGGTTGGCCGCTATCACGATCCGAAACCGACGTCTCTGCGCCGGGTGGTCATGGCACCGACGACGCTGCTGCATTCTGCGCCCGGTGCGCAGTTGCGTGAAATGGCGAAACTGGCGCGCAGTTTAGGTATCCGGCTGCACAGCCATTTGTCAGAAACCGTGGATTATCTCGATGCGGCGCGCGCTAAATTCGACATGACGCCGGTGCAGTTTTGTGCGGAACACGACTGGCTGGGGGACGACGTGTGGTTTGCGCATCTGGTTAAGTTACTGCCGCAGGAGATTGCGATGCTGGGGCAAACCCGTACCGGTATCGCGCACTGCCCGCAAAGTAACGGGCGTCTGGGCAGCGGCATCGCTGATTTGCTGGCGCTGGAACAGGCAGGCGTACCGGTTTCGCTGGGTGTTGACGGCGCGGCATCCAACGAAGCCGCGGATATGCAAAGTGAAGCGCATGCCGCCTGGCTGTTGCAGCGCGCCCGAAAAGGCATGCTGGCGAAGCCGCGCTATGACGGCGGCACCTTTGAAGGCGGCGGCGATGCGGCATCCATCGAAGACGTAGTGCGCTGGGGCAGCGCGGGCGGGGCGCAGATCCTCGGCCTGCAACAGAGCGGCACCGTGCAGGTGGGCATGCTGGCGGATATCGCCATTTACCGGCTGGACGACCCGCGTTACTTCGGTTTGCACGACATGGCAATCGGTCCGGTGGCCTGCGGCGGTCGCGCCTCACTGAAGGCGCTGATGGTCAATGGCCGCGTTATCGTCGAAAACGACGTCATTCCCGGTCTCGATCTGGACGCCATGCGCTATGAGGCAATGTCTGCCGTTCGTACCCTGCAACAGCGCGCTGCGGGTCAACCTAATTGATTCTGAAGGATAAAAAAATGACACAATCCACTCACACATCATCAGTTGAAACACAAGGCTATGCATTGCAGGAACTGGAAAAAGAAGCGGGAATGGGCGCGATGGGCGAAGAGACATTTACCCGCGAAGTGCGTTGCATCGATCTTTCAGATTTCGAAAACCGTAAAAGTGAGATCGCCGACGAACTCTGGCGTGCAGCGGTGGAAATCGGCTTCTTTCAGGTGAGCAATCACGGCATTGCGCTGGACGATATCCGTCAGGCATTCAGCATGACAGAAGATTTCTTCTCGCTGCCCGACGAAGTTAAAGCGCAGTATCCGCTGGCGCGTAACGCCGGTTGGGAAAATAAGTCTCAGGTACGCCCGTCAACCCGAACGCCGGATCAGAAAGAGTCCTATCAGATCACTCGTCCGCTGATGGAGTCGCTGTGGCCGGGCGAACAGGAACTGCCAGCCTTTAAAGACACCATGCTGAGTTTTGAATCGCAATGCTGGCAACTGGGCATGAAATTGCTTTCCTGTTTTGCGCTCAGACTGGGTTTCCCCGAACACTTTTTCGAGCAGGCGCACAATCCTGATCAGCAAACCTATCAGAGTACGCTGCGCATGTTGCATTACTATGCCACTGAACAATCGGAACAAGGGATGTGGCGTGCCGGTGCGCACACGGATTTTGACTGTCTGACGCTGCTGTTCCAGCGTCCCGGTCAGGGCGGCTTGCAGGTTTGTCCGGGCAAGGATCGCGAAAGCCAGCAGTGGACCAGTATCGAACCGCGCGAAGACGTGATCACCTGTAATATCGGCGACATGCTGATGCGCTGGAGCGACGATCAGTTACCCTCCAATTTCCATCGGGTGAGAAGTCCGCTGCCCGGCGAATATCAGGGCGCGCGCTACAGCCTGGCGTTTTTCTGTCAGGCTAATAAAGACGTCGAAATTCTGGGGCCGCAGGCGAAGTATCCGGCCATCAGTGCCGAAGACTATCTGCAACAGCGTATTCAGGCGAACTTCGCCAAAGGGTAAGCGTTCATAAAAAACAAAAAGCCCGCTGAGTTTACTCACGCGGGCTTTTTTGTCTCTGTCAGGCGGTGGTATTGATATTGCGACCGATTGCCGGATTAGCAGGTAACGCGGGGATCGAGTCAATCATGCTGGTCACTGCCGTCTGCTGACTATCCAGCGACTTTTTCAGCAGGATATTGTTGACCTGAGTGCTGGTATCCAGACTATTAAGGCCGGTCGCCAGCGATGCAATTTGCGAAACATCCATTTTGTTCTCCTGTTCGGTACAACATAAAAGGAACTGATGCGGGCGTGAAACTGAAAGGTTATCGGCAGTTTCCGTAATAACTGTAGCGATAAATACTGCTGACGGAGCAGCCGCTTAAAGACGCTCCGATTCCGCACGCAAGTGGAAAAGGCTCCGTAGCCTGTATCGCCTCAGGAATTACGGTTATAATCGCACAAATTATTCAACGGATTTAGAAACGAAAATGACAAAACTCTCCTTACAAGAGCAACTGCTGAAAGCAGGATTAGTCACCAGCAAAAAAATGGACAAAGTGCAGAGAACGGCGAAAAAATCACGCGTTCAGGCGCGCGAGGCCAGAGAGGCGGTGGAAGAAAATAAAAAAGCGCAGATGGAGCGTGATAAGCAACTGAGCGAACAACAAAAACAAGCTGCCTTATCTAAAGAGTATAAAGCGCAGGTGAAGCAACTGATTGAAATGAACAAAATCGTCATTTCAACAGGCAATATTGATTTTAACTTCACCGATAATAATCTGATTAAAAAAATGGTGGTGGATAAGACCACCCAGTCTCAGTTGATTAGTGGTCGTCTTGCCATCGCGCGTCTGGTTGCTGATCACAGCGGCGAGACGCAATATGCCATTATCCCCGCAAGCGTTGCGGATAAAATTGCCCAGCGCGATGCCAGCAGTATTGTATTAAACAGCGCGCTGAGTCAGGAAGAGCAGGATGAAGAAGATCCGTATGCTGATTTCAAAGTGCCTGATGATTTGATGTGGTAGTTCCGCTTGCCCGTTATCGCCCAGGCCAGGTACTCTCATCGGGGGGGATTACTGACCGCTTGAATCAACCGGTTGAATATTTAGTGTCAGTAAACCATCCCCAGCGGGTGACATTTCGCATAAGCCACGGGAAATAGGTTTCAGTTCAGGCTCATGAGTCACCAGACATCCCGGTGCTTAAAATCCGGCTGCGGCAAACCTCCAGAATCTCATCCGCAAGAGACGAATCATCAGGGCAGGCGCGGGATAACACCAGCGCACCGACAAGATGGGCAATCGTGTCAATCAGGTCGGCACGCGTGCTGCCTTCCACCTCTTTTTCGTTTCCTAAAACTGCCAGCTGACGTTCAATTCCGGCGGCAAATGCCGCCCTGATTGACGCAGACTGACGGGCTGTATCGGCGCCCAGTGCCGACATCACACAACCTTTTCCCATATCAGCCCGATGTTGTCGGGAGAGGTAGTATTCAATAAATTTTTCCCGGTCCACACCTGCCGTGCTTTCTGCGGATCGCCTGAAACCGCAGCTCATCGCCTCCGACATCAGATCAGCCTTGGAACCAAAGTGTTTGTAGAACCCGCCGTGGGTTAAGCCTGCCGCAGACATCAGTTCCGCCACGCCCACGCCATCGTAACCGCGCTCACGAAAAAGTTCTGAGGCCGTTTCTACAATGCGCATCCGGTTTTCCCGAACCTGCTCTTTTGACACTTTCATGCTTTCCTGCCCCTCTCAAAAATAGGGTTTAAGTATACATTGATGATGACCATAATCAAACCGGTTGACTTTATAGATGATGATCATCATCATTATATTGACCTTTGACCCACCACTTAGCAGGCGAATAAACATGACCAACCGACCACTATTTCAACCCTATGATCTTGGCTCAATAACACTGGCCAACCACATCGTGATGGCACCGCTGACACGTAACCGGGCCGGAGCGGGGCTGGTGCCGGGCGAACTGGCGGCGACCTACTACGCCCAGCGTGCCACCGCAGGATTACTGATTACCGAAGCGACGCAGATTTCTCCACAGGCGCAGGGTTATCAGGATACACCGGGGATCTATACACAAGCTCAGATCGATGGCTGGCGCAAAGTGACTGACGCCGTGCATGCCAAAGGCGGGCGCATATTTGTACAGCTATGGCACGTAGGACGAATTTCGCATGTCGATTTACAGCCCGGTGGCGCTGCGCCGGTTGCGCCGTCCGCCATCCGTGCTGAGACCAAGACCTTTGTGAATAACGGTTTTGCTGATGTCTCTGAACCACGTGCGCTGGCGTTGCAGGAAATACCGGGGATTATCGACGATTTCAGAAAGGCAGCAGCCAATGCCATTGCCGCCGGATTTGACGGCGTAGAGATCCACGGCGCGAATGGATATCTGCTGGAACAGTTCCTGAAAGACGGCGCAAACCAGCGTACAGATGAATACGGCGGCTCTGTCGGGAATCGTGCGCGCCTGCTGCTGGAAGTCACGGCGGCCGTAAAAGATGAGATCGGCGCAGAACGTACTGGCGTACGCATTTCACCGGTGTCACCTGCTAATGCGATTTCATGCAGTGATCCGCAGCCACAATATGATTACCTCGCTGAACAACTCGATGCATTGGGCATCGTGTACCTCCATGTGGTTGAAGGCGCGACGGGCGGCCCGCGTGATGTATCACCGTTCGATTACGACTCCCTGCGCCGGCGTTTTAAAAACACCTACATCGGTAACAATGGCTATGACCTGGAACTGGCGTCCGCTCAGCTTGCGCAAGGCAAAGCCGATCTGTTCGCGTTCGGTCGTCCGTTCATCTCCAACCCGGATCTGGTCGAAAGGCTGAAGACGGGCGCGCCTCTGGCCTCACTCAATCCTGAAACTCTTTATGGCGGTGGCGCAGCGGGATATACCGATTACCCGTCGCTGACGGAGACCAGCAAGTAAAGCCCTACATACATCGCACATTGCGGATTCTGTTTACACATTAAGAAAGAAGATCAACTTATGACTAAAGCTTCAGTTCTCATCACAGGCGCATCCACGGGTATTGGTGCTGTTTACGCGGAACGGTTTGCCCGCCGGGGCCACGACCTGGTTCTGGTCGCCCGCGACAAAGCGAAGTTAGAAACACTGGCCGCGCGTCTGCGACAGGAAAATGGCATTTCTGTCGACGTTCTGCCTGCCGACCTCACGCAAACGCGTGATTTAGCCGCGGTCGAATCCCGTCTGCGTGAAGACACACGGATTGGCATCCTTATCAATAACGCGGGTATCGCGCAGTCCGGCAGTTTTACCGAGCAGACGCCTGATTCGATAGAAAGCCTTATCGCACTTAACGTCACCGCCCTGACCAGACTGGCCAGCGCCGTGGCACCACGCTTTGTGCAAGCGGGGGAAGGATCGATCGTCAACATCAGTTCCATCGTCGGACTCGCCCCGGAATTTGCCATGACGGTTTACGGTGCAACCAAAGCCTTTGTGCTTTTCCTGTCTCAGGGAATGAATGTCGAGCTGTCATCTAAAGGCATTTATATCCAGGCGGTGCTCCCTGCCGGCACTTACACGGAAATCTGGGACCGGGCGGGTATCGACATCACTAACTCGGCAAAATTCATGGAAGTGGGCGAGTTAGTGGATGCCGCACTGGTGGGCTTTGACCGTCGTGAACTGGTCACCATCCCGCCTTTACATAATGCTGCCCGCTGGGACACCCTCGATGCTTCACGTCAGGCGCTGCTTTCAGACATCAAACAAGATGAAGCCGCTGAACGATATAAAGCACAGTAATCAATGAGGTGCACTGTGCAGAACGGTCTTCCGGCTGTTCTGCACAGCGGTAAATCCAACATAAATCCCTTACAGCCTGTCCTCTCATCAGCGATGAGAAACCTTAAACACATCATGAAGGCCTTATTCAGCATGACAAAAAAACGTGTAGCACTGGTTACCGGTGCGTCCTCAGGTATTGGCGAAGCGTCTGCCCGTAAACTTTTAGCCGCTGGATTTACTGTATATGGCACGAGCCGGCGTGGTTCACAGGCGGGAAAACATCCGTTTCCGTTACTGACGCTGGATGTGACCGACGACGCTTCTGTCGGGGCCGCCATTGAGGAGTTGCTGGGTCTGGAGGGGCGGATCGATGTTCTGGTGAACAATGCGGGCTTTGGGGTCGCTCCGGCGGCGGCGGAAGAAAGTTCTGTCGATCAGGCCAAACACATTTTCGACACCAACTTTCTGGGCATCGTCAGGTTGAGCCGGGCAGTGATCCCTTATATGCGCCGTCAGGGCAGCGGGCGCATCATCAATATCGGTTCGATACTCGGCATCGTTCCGTTGCCGTATGTGGCACTTTATGCGGCCAGTAAGCATGCGGTGGAAGGGTATTCGGGCGCACTGGATCATGAACTGCGCACGCAGGGCATCAGAGTTTCGGTCATCGAACCTGCTTACATGAAAACACAGTTTGAAACCAATAACATCGAGCCGGATGCCAGGCTTCAGGAGTATGACCAGATCCGGGCTAAGCTGACGAAAGTGGTGAGCAAGGCAATGGCTGAAGCGGAAAGTCCGGAGGTGGTGGCTGACGTGGTGGTTAAAGCGGCTCAGACTTCACGTCCGAAGATTCGCTATACGGCGGGAAAGCTGGCTGGTCAGTTGAATTTTATTCTCAGATTCGCCCCTGCATCATTCCTGGATAAGGTGGTGCGCAAAAGTCTTCAGCTTGATGCGAAAAAATAAATGAAGAATAAGACGATGTAAGCATTTACGTTTAAACGCTACGGTAAATCTCCTGAGCCGGGATTCGATAACATCGATTATCCAGCCCCCGCTGCTGATGAAATGCTGGTTAACGTTTACGCTGTGGGTCTGAACCCGATTGATAACATGATCCCAACCGGAATATTCACGCGTGATAACAACAGGGGGTGACATCTGCGACAGGAGATAATCGTTCAGGTGAATCGCCCCCAGTCGCGCAAGAACTCCAATCCCCTGTGACTACAGGGTGCCGCAGATGACATATCTTGCCCCAGTCCCCCGGTTATCAGTACGGCTCTGTCGTGTTATCAACGGTAAAAAGGTCGTCACGTCTGTGACACAAGTAAGGGAAGATCCGCGGCATCTTATGGTGTGGCCGTTTCCGGCGGCTGCCAGCCTCCGCCGAGCGCCCTGAACGTTGCAACAGCCGCGCGCGCAGATTCTGTCTGCGCCTGCGCCCTGGCGTCGGAAGCCTGTAACAGGGTTTCATCGTTGTGCAGGACGTCCATCAGGCTGGCCGTTCCCTGCCGGTAAGCGATAAAAGATGACTGGCGGGCGCTGGCCAGGGCGGTTTCACCTCGGGTCAGCGTGGCGGCCTGTGTTTCACGATTGACCAGGGCAGAGAAAGCATTTTCGACGTCTTCGGTGGCGCGTAATACCGACAGGCGATAGGCCGCGAGCGCTTCGGCTTCCTGGCCTTTCGCCTGATCTATCTGGGCGTTGATGCGACCAAAATCGAAGAGCCGCCAGCGCAGTCCCAGCACGGCTGCCGACTGGCTGGCACCGCCGGAGAACAGGTTGTCGCCCGACACAGCCGTTGCGCTGCCGAGCAGGGCACTGAGTGAAAACTTCGGATAATACTCACTGACGGCCACGCCGATACGTGCACTCGACGCCGCGAGATGGCGCTCCGCCACGATAATATCGGGTCTGCGACGCAACAGGTCGGCAGGTGTGCCCGTTGAGGCTATCTGCGGAGCCTGCGGTATGGCACCCGGCAACGCTAACTGACTGCGATGGGTGCCGGGAGGCGTGCCAAGCATGACATCTAATGCATTCATGGCCGCATCAAGCCCCGTACGGAGAACCGGTACGGTTGCCTGAACCTGCGCCAGTTCCCCTTCGGTCTGGCGAACCTGATACGCCGGAGCCAGTCCTTTAGCATTCAGGAGTTGTACCTTTTCCAGCAGCTCCTGCTGCGTACTGACCTGTTTCTCCGCGATGGACAGCCGGGTCTGTAATCCGCGCAGGGTGATATAGGTATCGGCAGTCTGAGCCGCGACGGCAAGACGGGTTGCGGCGACGCCCGCTTCGGAAGCCTGATAGTCAGCCAGTGCAGCCTGACGCCCGCGTCGCAGCCCCCCAAATACGTCAATCTCCCAGCTTGCGTTGAGATCGGTTTCATAGCTATTGCCGTAGCGATTATAATCCGGCGTTGCGCTGAGAACCTGACCCAGCGGGGTTTCGGCCGACTGATACGCGCGTGCCGCTTGCCCGCTGACGTTCCCTGAAGGTAACAGCGCTGCTGTGGCCGCGCCCAGTCCGGCGCGGGACTGGGCCATGCGGGCGGTGGCCTGCGCGAGATCAAGATTCTGCGCGAGGGCGTCGGTAACATACTGACTTAACAGGGGATCGCCGAAGCCGTCCCACCAGACGGCAAAACTGGCGGGTCTGGAGGCGCTTCTCTGCTGGACGGCAGACTGTGCCTGATAGCGTTCAGGAAGGGGGGCATCCGGGCGATGGTAATCCGGCCCGACGGCGCAACCCGCCAGTAAGACGCTGCTCACCACCAGTGCAAGAGTTCGGAGGGGGAACATTGATATTCCTTGAGTCAGTTTTGAAGTGTGACTACATTACCAAGTGGTCACTCGTTGTCAATCAGGGCTCATTGAGCTAAGCTGGAAAAATGACTAAACACATAAATGTACATCCCCCAAGGGGGCCATCAGATCACAGTGTGCGTGATCAGGTCGTTGACGCTGCCACAGAGCATTTCGGGCATTTTGGTTACGAGAAAACCACGGTGTCAGAACTGGCTAAATCTATAGGTTTTTCAAAATCCTACATCTATAAATTTTTCGATTCCAAGCAAGCGATCGGCGAGGTGATCTGCACTAACCGGCTGGCGATGATCATGGCGATTGTCAATTCAGCGATTGCAGATGCCCCGTCGGCCTCCGAAAAATTGCGGCGTTTATTCAGGGCACTGACTGAAGCCGGCAGTGATTTGTTTTTTCACGATCGCAAGCTTTATGACATTGCTGCCGTGGCGGCGCGGGATAAGTGGCCGTCGGCAGAGGCTCATGAAGAGCGTCTGAGAACACTGATTGAGCAAATCATTGTTGAAGGGCGGCAGGCGGGCGAGTTTGAACGAAAAACGCCGCTGGATGAGGCGGCGCACGCGATATATCTGGTCATGCGGCCTTACATCAGTCCGGTACAGTTGCAATACAATCTGGAAACGGCACCGGCGGCTGCGGCACTCCTGTCCTCACTGATACTGAGAAGTCTGTCACCCTGAGTGGTGACTATTGACATTATTGGTCACTAGTCTGAGAATGCGGTTACTGTCCTGCTAATTCAATTAAGGGAACCCATGCTCAGGCTTAATCCTGCCACCTTTGCTGTTTGCCTGTTGCCGCTTGCCCTTGTGGCCTGCGGCGACTCTTCCGGCACCGACGATCCCCGTACTCAGCCTCCTCTGGTCAGGTCTGCGACCGTGGTGAGTGCTGCCGATGCCTCCCGCGCATTTACCGGCGTTGTTGTCGCCCGGATTCAAAGCGACCTCGGTTTCAGAGTGCAGGGAAAAATCCTTGAACGCCTGGTCGATACCGGCCAGACCGTTAAACGCGGTCAGCCATTGATGCGTCTGGATCCGGTTGACCTGAGTCTGCAGGCACAGGCTCAGCAACAGACCGTCGCCGCAGCACGGGCTCGTGCAAGACAAGCGACTGATGACGAGGTGCGCTATCGCGGTCTGGTCGCGGCAGGCGCAGTGTCGGCATCGGCCTACGATCAGATAAAGGCCGCCGCCGATACGGCCAAAGCGGAACTCAGTGCGGCTCAGGCCCAGGCCAATGTGGCGCAAAACGCCACGGGCTACGCCGTGCTGCTGGCTGACGCCGACGGCGTGGTCATGGATACGCTGGCTGAACCCGGTCAGGTTGTCAGTGCCGGGCAGCCGGTGGTCAGGCTGGCCAGAGCAGGGCAGCGCGAGGCCATCGTGCAGTTGCCTGAGACGTTACGCCCGGCTGCCGGAAGCGAGGCCGAAGCAACGTTGTACGGTACGGGTAAACAGGCTGTCCCTGCGAAACTGCGGCTCCTTTCCGATGCGGCAGATCCGCTAACCCGTACCTTCGAGGCGAGATATGTACTTGAGGGAGCACTGGCGAATGCCCCGCTGGGATCCACCGTGACGCTGCATATTGCAGACGATAAATTACCGGGCCAGGTGATGCAGGTGCCTTTAGCGGCCATCTATGATCCGGGCAAAGGGCCGGGGGTCTGGGAGATTTCGGGTAAGCCCGCCAAAGTGTCATGGCGGCCCGTGCAGGTGCAGGGATTGGGTGACGATGCGGCGAGGGTGACCGGTTCCCTTAAGCCGGGAGAGCAGGTGGTCGCTCTCGGGGCGCATCTGCTGCATGACGGTGAGGCCGTACGCCTGGCCGAACAAAGCGATGCCAGCGTCGCCGGGAGCCAGCCATGAGCGGGGGGCGATTCAATCTTTCAGCGCTCGCCGTGCGTGAGCGCTCAATCACGCTGTTCCTGATTATCCTGATTACCGTGGCCGGTATTCTTTCGTTTTTTGAACTGGGACGGGCTGAAGATCCGCCGTTTACGGTCAAGCAGATGACCATTATTTCTGCCTGGCCGGGTGCCACCGCACAGGAAATGCAGGATCAGGTGGCTGAACCGCTGGAAAAGCGTATGCAGGAGCTGAAGTGGTATGACCGCAGCGAGACGTACACGCGTCCCGGTCTGGCTTTTACCATGCTTTCGCTGAAGGACAGCACACCGCCTTCACAGGTGCAGGAAGAGTTTTATCAGGCACGTAAGAAGCTGGGGGATGAGACCAAAAACCTGCCGGCAGGCGTCATCGGGCCGATGGTCAATGATGAATTCTCCGACGTGACCTTTGCGCTCTTTGCGCTGAAGGCCAAAGGGGAGCCACAGCGACTGCTGGTACGCGATGCGGAATCGTTGCGCCAGCAAATTCTGCATGTGCCGGGGGTCAAGAAGGTCAATATCATCGGCGAACAGGCCGAACGCATCTTTGTGTCGTTCTCGCATGACCGGCTGGCCACGCTGGGTATTTCGCCTCAGGATATTTTCTCCGCCCTCAACAGCCAGAACGTCCTGACGCCCGCCGGTTCGATTGATACCCAGGGGCCGCAGGTCTTTATCCGCCTGGATGGCGCCTTCGATAAACTGGAGAAAATCCGCGAAACGCCCATCGTCGTTCAGGGCAGAACCTTGCAGCTTTCTGACGTGGCAACCGTTGAGCGGGGCTACGAAGATCCTGCGACCTTCCTGATCCGCAATCAGGGTGAACCGGCGCTGCTGCTGGGCATCGTTATGCGCGACGGCTGGAACGGTCTGGATTTGGGGAAGGCGCTGGATGCGGAAACGGCCAAAATCAATGAGGGCATGCCGCTGGGCATGACCCTGACCAAGGTCACCGATCAGTCAGTCAACATCAGCTCCGCCGTTGACGAGTTCATGATCAAATTCTTCGTCGCGCTGCTGGTGGTGATGGTGGTGTGCTTCGTCAGTATGGGCTGGCGCGTGGGCGTGGTGGTGGCCGCCGCGGTGCCGCTGACACTGGCGATTGTCTTTGTGGTGATGGAGGCTTCCGGCAAAAACTTTGACCGTATTACCCTGGGCTCGCTGATCCTGGCGCTCGGGTTGCTGGTCGATGATGCCATCATCGCCATCGAGATGATGGTGGTGAAAATGGAAGAGGGCTACGACCGCATCAAAGCCTCGGCCTATGCCTGGAGTCACACGGCGGCCCCGATGCTGGCAGGCACGCTGGTCACCGCCGTCGGGTTCATGCCCAACGGTTTTGCCCAGTCCACTGCTGGTGAATACACCAGCAACATGTTCTGGATTGTCGGTATCGCCCTGATTGCTTCCTGGATTGTGGCGGTGGTGTTTACGCCTTATCTGGGCGTGAAAATGTTGCCGAAAATCAAAACGGTGGAGGGCGGGCATGCGGCGATTTACGACACCCGTCATTACAACCGTTTTCGCCGGGTGCTGACCCGCGTCATCGCGCGCAAGTGGATAGTCGCCGGTACCGTTATTGCCGTCTTTACGGTCGCTATCCTCGGCATGGGGCTGGTGAAAAAACAATTTTTCCCGACCTCTGACCGCCCGGAAGTACTGGTTGAAGTGCAGATGCCTTATGGCACTTCTATTGAGCAGACCAGCGCCATCACGGCGAAAATCGAAGCCTGGCTGAGAAAGCAGAAAGAGGCAAAAATCGTCACGTCTTATATCGGGCAGGGTTCACCGCGTTTTTATCTGGCTATGGCGCCTGAGCTGCCCGATCCGTCGTTTGCGAAAATTGTCGTGCTGACGGACAGTCAGGAAGCACGCGAGGCGCTCAAGTTCAGGCTACGTGAGGCGGCGGCCAGCGGCCTGGCACCTGAGGCGCGCGTGCGTGTGACCCAACTGGTGTTCGGTCCGTATTCTCCTTATCCGGTGGCCTACCGGGTGATGGGGCCGGATCCTGATAAACTGCGCGAAATTGCAGACAAGGTCGAAAAGGTGATGCAGGCCAGCCCGATGATGAGGACCGTCAACACCGACTGGGGGCCGCGTGTACCGGCGCTGCATTTCACGCTCAATCAGGACCGTCTTCAGGCGGTGGGGCTGACATCGAATGCGGTCGCACAGCAGCTTCAGTTCCTGCTTTCAGGGGTTCCGATCACCTCGGTGCGTGAAGATATCCGTTCGGTGCAGGTGATGGGGCGGGCGGCAGGAGATATCCGGCTTGATCCGGAAAAAATCGCCGGTTTTACCTTAGTGGGTTCTTCCGGCCAGCGCATTCCGCTGTCGCAGATCGGGGAGGTTGAGGTGCAAATGGAAGATCCTGTTCTGCGCCGTCGCGATCGTACGCCGACCATTACCGTGCGGGGGGACATTGCCGAAAACCTGCAGCCGCCGGATGTCTCCACGGCAATGATCAAAGCGTTACAGCCAGTCATTGATACGCTCCCGGCCGGATACCGTATCGAGCAGGCGGGTTCTATTGAAGAATCCGGGAAAGCCACCCAGGCGATGGCACCGCTGTTCCCGATCATGATTGCCATGACGCTGTTGATTATTATCCTGCAGGTGCGGTCGATGTCGGCGATGGTGATGGTCTTCCTCACCGCGCCGCTGGGGCTGATTGGGGTGGTGCCAACGCTGCTGCTCTTTAACCAGCCGTTTGGCATCAATGCGCTGGTCGGCTTAATCGCGCTGTCGGGCATCCTGATGCGTAACACCCTTATCCTGATAGGGCAGATCCATCACAACGAACAGGAAGGGCTGCCGCCATTCCATGCGGTGGTGGAGGCAACGGTGCAGCGGGCCAGACCGGTGTTGCTGACGGCGATGGCGGCCATTCTGGCGTTTATCCCGCTGACCCATTCGGTGTTCTGGGGAACGCTGGCTTATACGCTGATTGGCGGGACGTTTGGTGGCACCATCATCACGCTGGTCTTCCTGCCGGCAATGTATGCCATCTGGTTCAGGATACAGCCCGATGAACAGCAGCAGAACGCACGGACGGAATTAGCGTAAGCAGTCCCGGACGAATGGCTGAAGCGTATTTTTGTCGTGCAGTCTCACCACAGATCCTTGTCACAGGGCAAGGGTCTGTGGTTTTTCCCGTCCCGGCTGGCTTTTCTTGAGCAGCAGGGCATTCTTGCGAGGGTGCCCGGCCCCGACGACAGGCGCAAAGATTTCTGCACGCTGACCGAGAAAGGCCTCGACCTCATTCCTGTCGTGCTCATTTCTGCGAGTGCAGTGAGAGGAGCTGAAATCAGATTGCGGGTGTCCGCATCTGTTATGTTGCTGGTTTGCGGATCGCCCGGGTATTTGGAATTCAGTCTTTCAGATCATTAAGCAAAGGAAACAGTACTTCTCCGGCTTTAACTGCCGGTAGTTGTGAAGCCCTCAGAAGGGATGGGCAGTAATGGAGTTCTTTCGTAAGGTAAATGGCGGTTATAACGATTAAAGGGGAGTCATTATGGGAAGATTTCACGGTAAACGTGTACTTATAACGGGGGGCACCAGCGGTATGGGGCTGGCAGGAGCGCTGCGAATTGTGAAAGAGGGTGGACAAGTTGCCATCACAGGGCTGAGTGAAGAACGTCTGGCCCGGGCCCGTAAGCTGTTGCCGGACACTGCACTGATCCTGAAAAGTGATGCAGCAAGTGAGGCAGATATTGATGCGCTCGCAACGGCAGTCAGCGGCTGGGGGCATCTCGACGGGTTGTGGCTGAATGCGGGTTACGCAGAGGTTGGTGCACCGGAATCCGTTACGGCCGACGCCTTTAATCGCATGATGAATGCCAATGTTCGCGGGCCTATGCTCCAGCTTGCATCACTTTCCAACATTTTGAACCCAGGTGCATCAGTGTTGGTCACTGCATCGTCTTCAGTCTATGAAGGTGCGCCAATGACGAGCTTATATGCTGCAACAAAAGGTGCCGTTGTCGCCATGGTAAAAAGCTGGGCCGCCTCGCTGGCTGCGCGCAACATTCGCGCCAACACGCTGGTGCCAGGGCCTGTCGAGACTAATTTTAGACACTTCATGCCCGAGGAGTCGCGGCAACAGTTTGAAGATTTTGTAGTAAGCCAGGTGCCTCTCAGACGAGCCGGTACAGCTGATGAAGCGGCTGCCGTCGCACTTTTTCTGCTCTCAGATGATGCGTCTTACGTAACCGGAAGCCAGTACGCTGTGGATGGCGGACTGGTTCACTTGTGAGTTCAATCAGCCTCAGCGCCTTATTAACCGTATTTTCACTCATTGGTTTATAGAAATTACGGATGCCGGGGCAACGTGTTTAAAGGATTTTTGCGTATGGTTTTAAGTTGCGGATTTTTGTGTCGTTAAGAGATATTTGGGGGTCACTCCGTCATCGAACCAACATGACCCCAAATCTGACCACCAAATGCTCCCGATGCGGAGGGAAAACTGAAAATGCATCGGGAAGGTTTTCATGCTCACTGATTGCCTCAACGCCATACAGGCATGGGCTCCGGCGTATAAAAAGCAAAAGGCCCGCTTAAGTTTCCTTAAGCGGGCCTTTCTAATTTGGCTCCTCTGACTGGACTCGAACCAGTGACATACGGATTAACAGTCCGCCGTTCTACCGACTGAACTACAGAGGAATCGTTGGAACGGGGCGCATAATATCCAGAGGGCTGCGGAGTGTCAACGCTAAATTCGTCAAAAACGTCCGACTGCTCAGCAACTAATCAATGTCGCCATAAAAGGGTACTTTACTGCGGAAAAACGTCCGTCAAAATGGAATTTAACAATCGCAGCGCTGACCGCGAAGTTGCCTTGCCAGCGGGTCCTGTTGATAAAAACGGCTGAAATGGCCGTATACCAGCGGAAAACGTTCTGAAAGTAATTCTGGTGCACTAAAGAAATACTCTGACAGTACCGCAAAACATTCGGCCGCATCGGTCGCCGCGTAGGCGTCCATGCTGGCAGCTTCTTCGCCGACAGTGTCGATTTCATCTTGCAGATTTTGCATCGCGGCGTGTAAATCGTGTTCCCATGACACCACCTCACGCAGCGGAATAGGCGGAATACCCGTGACTTCGCCGCCGTTGCGCATATCCAGTTTATGCGCCGCTTCGTGGATGATCAGGTTAAAACCAGAATTGTCGAATGAGTCCTCGATGTCCTGCCAGTTGAGCACAATCGGGCCCTGATCCCAGCTTTGTCCGGCATGAATTTGTGAACCGGCATGCACCAGCCCGTTTTCATCCTGCCAGGGAGCATCAACCACGAACGGGGAAGGGTAGAGCAGGATTTCGTGAAAGCCATCGAGCCAGGAAGCGCCGAGTTCCATCACCGGCAGCGCAAAAAGCAGCGCGATACGCGCCTGCATCAGTTCAGTCAGCTCAACGCCTTGCAGAGGAACCAGCCTTTTTTGTTGCAGCAACTGGCTGGCGACCTGAATCAGACGCAGTTTCTCATCTTCGTTGAGGCAAGATAAAAGTGGGATATTCAGCGCGTCATTCCAGGCGTCTGATTTCTCAATTTTCAGTTCATTCGCTTTCCACGGCCACTTAATCATCATCTTGCTCGCAAAGTGATCATTCTGATTGTCAGCAGGGTTCTCCGCCAGAGTACTCCAATACAAGTAACTTCAACAAGTTAGCTTAGTTATCGGACTCATCCTGTATGGATGTTACACACCGGCAGTTTTTTAGCAAAAAGCACAGACATCTTATAAGACGCAGCTCACGTTATTAGTCTAGTCACTGAGTCACGAATGTGCCTGCAGCATGAAGAGATAGCGCCCGCCACAGGCAGCATGAAAATCAGAGCCATTTCCGGATAAAATCGGCGGGCGGTACAGGCTTTCCGAAAAAGTAACCTTGCAGGAATTCCAGCCGGTACGGGGCAAGATAATTTACCTGTGTCTGGGTTTCAATGCCTTCGGCCACGATGATCATTTGCAGACGTTTAGCCAGGTCAATCACGTTATCAACAATGTGCCCGGCCAGCGCGTCTGTACCAATCCGGCCTATGAAACTCTGGTCAATCTTCAGAATATCGATGTGGAATTTTTGCAGGTACGCCAGGCTGGAATGCCCGGTGCCAAAGTCGTCCAGCGCGATCAGCACGCCCATCTGGCGAAGTGTGTGAAACAGGCTGGAGGTGATTTCACCCGGCTCGATTAATTCACGTTCAGTCAGCTCAAGCACCAGATTGATCGGGTTCTCCCTGAAGGCATCAATAAACGCTTTGCAGTCTTCAGCCAGTGAGAGGTCTTTGAAATGGCTGGCGCAGATATTGAAACCGAAATGGAAATTTTTAGGCAACTGTGCTGCCAGCGGGCCGAACTGTTCACGTACCTGCGTCATGATGAGGCGCGTCATGGGCACAATCAGGCCGCTCTCTTCTGCCAGCGGGATAAACTGATAAGGCGGGATCAGCCCTGATTGCGGATGCTGCCAGCGCATCAGCACTTCAGCGCCAGTCACCTCATGCGTGGTGCCATCCACCACCGGCTGTAAATAAGGAATGAACTGTTTTTTCTCCAGCGCTTCTCTCAGCGCCGCCGTCGGGCTGCCGACACGACCGAGCAGACTGTAGGTCATGAAAGCGATAAATAAGCTGAGCAGCGGGAACAATATCAGGCTGACGGTGGCGTAATCAAAAACATAACCCCAGTGGTCACTGGGCCGGATCACTAAGCGAATCGCGTAGGGGTAGTTCTGAGAAGCAAGCTCCATACGTTCACCATCCGGCCAGCCTTCACCGGTGTGAATGCTGCCATTGCTGTCCATCCACTGGTCGCCTACCTGCAATACCAGATAAGCGTGAGTGCTGAGCAACGACAGGATATTGTGCAGAAAATAGCCATCCACACCAACCAGCACGCCGCTGCCGTTGACGTCATGACGATACGCAATAAGAGGATGATCGGGCGTGATGCTGTTGCCACGCATCAGCATTAACCGTCCGTCGATATATTTGTCGGTCGAGATATTGTCAGCACGCGGGCCGAATAAGGAGGCGCAGTAAATCGTATTCTGGCGGTAGAGGTTGACCGTGCGGACATTGGGCACTTTGGCTACCTGCCAGCGTAGCGCCTGCACGGTGTTGGCATCGCAGGGGACGCCAATCAGATTCTCAACGGCGCTGGTGGCAATGGCGGCATTATCCAGCGTCATATCCACCAGCCTCACCGACTGTTGCAGGTTTGCACTGGTATCACGGCGTAATCCCTGAGAAGTTTGCCACGAGATCGCCAGTATGCCGAGAGCAGCAACAACAAGGAATGCGAGTAGTGAAAGGCATATTCGGACAGAGCGTCGGGTTAACCAGTTTAGGGCCAAGGGTATCCCCCAGTGAGAGTCAGAGAGCGGCATTTTGTCCCGTTAATATACCTCATAATCCCGCTCTGCGTTGTGGAGCTTTGCGAAGAAGATTCGTTATGGCACTGATTTAAAGGTGACGTTTTGCTCAAAAATACCTATCTGAACCGATATTTCTACCCTGACAATATATAAAAATAATTTTTTAATTAAATGATGGGTTTTTTATATCATTATGTTTGTGTTTATACCCCGCCGGGGAATATGTGATATTTATTATGTTAAGAAAGATGGAATATTCCCTGTCCTTATGAATAATTATCTCAACAGGTGTCTTAAGTCAGAAATGAAAAATATCTTTGCTTCACACTGACGAAAGACCTTTATTAACGTTAAGTGATGGGTCAATCATAAGGTGTGAAATATGTCTGAGAATAACGCCATATCACAATTATCCGGAATGTTGGATAAGTGGTTTTCCTGACGGCGTAAAGTTTGTAGCATAAGGCTTTACGCCGTCGGTTCCGTGAACACCACCAGGACAACCCCATGCTTCCCCGTTTTAAACTGCTCTTTTGTGCTGCTGTTTTATCGTTCTCCTTCTCCGGCGCGTCAATGGCTGCCGATGCGCCTTCTTACGGTCCGCAATTGCAGGGATTTGATTATCCGTTCCCGCTGAAACAATTCTCTTTTAATTCCCAGGGTGCCCCGCTGCAAATGGGGTATCTGGATGTGCCGCCCACCGGGCATAAAAATGGTCAGACCGTGGTGCTGATGCATGGCAAGAATTTCTGTGCCGCGACCTGGGGTGACACTATTTCGGCGCTGGTGAGTAAAGGCTACCGGGTTATCGCGCCCGATCAGGTCGGGTTCTGTTCGTCGACCAAACCTTCGCATTACCAGTACAGTTTCCAGCAGCTGGCAACCAACACGCATGATTTGCTTAAAAGTCTGAAGATTACCAAAGCGGTGATTGTCGGGCATTCGACCGGCGGTATGCTGGCGACGCGCTACAGCCTGATGTATGCGCCGGAAGTATCGAAACTGGTGCTGGTGAACCCGATTGGTCTGGAAGACTGGAAAGCTAAGGGCGTGCCGTATCGTACCGTCGATCAGTGGTACGACCGTGAGCTGAAAACCTCGGCGGAAAGCATTAAACAGTACGAACTCAAAACCTATTACGTGAATAAGTGGAAACCGGAATACGACCGCTGGGTCGATATGCTGGCAGGGCTGAACAACGGGCCGGGGCATAAACTGGTGGCCTGGAACTCGGCACTGATATACGACATGATTTTCACGCAGCCGGTCTTTTACGAATTCAAAAACCTGCGTGTACCGACCACGCTGATGATCGGCACGGCTGACACCACAGCCATCGGCAGCGATATTGCGCCGCCTGCGGTAAAAGCAAAAATCGGTCATTACAACGTGCTGGGTAAACAGGTTGCGAAGCTTATTCCGCACGCGAAACTGATTGAGTTTAAAGGTCTGGGCCACGCACCGCAGATGGAAGAACCGGAAAGATTCAATGCGACGCTGCTGAAAACGCTGGCGCGCTGATGTTCCTGTCCCCCTGAAACGGTATTCATGAAAAAACCGCAGTCATGACTGAACTGCGGTTTTTTTATGTCTGCGGGTTAACGATTAACGCAGATTGTCCGGGAAGTTAGCCGGTAACTCGCTGGCAGCGCAGTCAATCACGGTGTCATTATCCGCACCACAATCACGCACGAAGGTAATGGTGGCGAATTCGTCGATGACTTCAGTCGGATAAGCGGGTCCGGCATCGCGGTAAGCATTCATCAATGGAATATGTTCGTTCTGGAAGCACACGGTTTTTTCCGGATTGTTCATGATCCAGCGTGGGAAGAAAATGGTGCCGTGGAACACGTTGTCGCCCAGATTCACAATCAGGCTGACATCTGTACCGGTCGGTTCTGTCCAGGAAATTTTGTACACATCAGAAGCCACACGCACGATATAGGCTTTCTGGTCTTTCACCCAGCGGTTGCCGACCAGCCCGCTATGAATGCGGTAATCCAGCGTTTCGGCATTTTTCACATAGATTTCATAATTCCAGCCGTTGTCGTAAGTGTAAACAACGTGTTTGCCGATGAAATTGCTCAGGTCATGTTTATCAAAGTTGCTCATGGTAATTCTCCTTAACGCAGTAACAGGTGAAATGTTTTGTTTCGATGAGGAGAATATTACGCGCTAAAAAATTGATAAAAAAACGCTGATTTCAGATGGAAATAATCTAAAATTCCGATGTGTTTTACCTAAAGGGAGTAAAAATATGGCACTTCCACGCACCACACTTGAGCAGTGGGTGGTATTACAAACGGTGATTGAACAAGGAAGTTACGCGCAGGCCGCAGAGGTACTGAACCGCAGTCAGTCTTCCGTCAGTTATGCCCTGAGTGGATTACAGGAACGTCTCGGTCTGCCGTTGCTGGAGATTCATGGCCGTAAAGCGACGCTGACGGAACAGGGGCGGGCGTTGCTGATGCAGGCCACGCCGCTGATTTCCGCCTTTTTGCAACTTGAGCACCGCGCCGCCGGGCTGAAAGACGGGACGCGCACCGAACTGAGCCTGGTTGTCGACAGTGTCTTTCCCAAATACCGTCTGTTTCGCGCACTCAAAAATTTTCAACAGCAGTTTCCCGATACCCGTGTTCATCTGACAGAAATTCTGCGCGGCGAAAGCCTTAAGCAATTAAATGAACGATCAGCGGATTTATACATCACCACGCTGGCACCGGAAAATGCGATACAGGGGCGCTTCCTGCTTGACGTGGATTTTGTGCCGGTGGCCAAAAGCGATCATCCGCTGATGAGCCTCACCGTTCCGCTGACTGCGCAGGATCTGGCGCGTTTTCCGCTGATTAGCGTGGCCGACCGGCACGCGCCGCGTGCAGAAAATGTGTCATCCGGCCCTGTTGCCAGCTGGACATTCACCACTGTCGGGGCCGCGATGGAAGCCATTGCGGTGGGCGTGGGGTACGGCTGGCTGCCGCTGGAAAGTGTGGAAAAAGCGCTGGAGAGCGGTTTACTCCGACGACTGGAATTATCAGCCAGAACGGTGCGGCAAACGGCTTTGTATATGGTGATGGATAATGAATCTGAGCGGTTTGATAAAACGGTCAGCACGCTGGCAAAAAGCATTCTGACGGAGTGCGGTTTGCTGCCATAACGTTCTGGCAGCAAACCGCTTCAACAGGGACGTGATTACCTTTGTGATGTACGGCAGCCCGCCAGAATATCCAGTTGCGGATCACGTTCCGAGGTTTGCACGTCCATCGCGCTCAGCACGGTGTGGAACAGGTTATCCTGCGAAACGTCTTTGTTCACGGCATACGATTTCAGGCATTGCAGATCAATTCCCTGCGCTTTCACATAACCGCTGGATAACCAGAACAGCATCGGCACGTGTGTCTGTTGCGCCGGTGCCACGCTGTAAGGCGTGCCGTGCAAATACAGGCCATTTTCACCCAGCGATTCGCCATGGTCAGAAAGATAAATCACGGCCACGTTGTACTTATCCTGATACTGCTTCGCCTTCTCAATCACCTGCGACACCGTGTAATCCGTGTAAAGCAGGGTATTATCGTAGGTATTCACCAGTTGTTCCTGAGAACAGTTTTCAATATCGCTGCGCGGGCAGTCAGGTATAAACTTACGGAATTCCTGCGGATAGCGTTTGTAGTAGGTCGGGCCGTGGCTGCCGATCAGATGTAAGCCAATCAGCGTATTTTTGCCGTCAGGTTTGATGTCGTCATCGATATTCTGCATCAGCGCCATGTCGTAGCAGGTATCGCCATCACAGTATTTACCGTCTTTTTTTGTATCGATGGTGATATTCGGCACGCGGTCGCACACGCCTTTACAGCCTTCATCATTGTCTTTCCAGAACACTGAAACACCGGCTTTATGCAGGATATCCAGCAAGCCTTCACTGTTACGGGCGCGGTTGGCGTCGTAGCGGGTGCGCTTCATATTCGAGAACATGCACGGCACAGAAATCGCCGTTGCCGTGCCGCATGACGTCATTTTATTAAAGAACACCACGTCAGGAATAGCCTGTGTGTACTGATTAGTCGGTTTGGCGTACCCCTCAGATGACTGATTTTGCGCCCGCGCGGTTTCCCCAATCACCAGGAACACCAGATTTGGTTTCTGCCCCGGTTGCTGCACCAGTTTTGCATCGTTGCCAATAGTCTGGAACGGCATTTTCGGCGTGAAGTAACGGTGATTGATGTACTGGAACGCGCTGTAGAGGTAGTTTGTCGGCACAATTTCCAGATTCAGGGTGCGGTTGTTACGGCCCACAGAGGCGTAATCTTTGTAAAAAATCCCGGCAATGGAGGCAACCACCAGCAATGAAATCATCATCGACACCAGACGGACACCGAGACGGCGTAACGGCGTTTTTTCATAGCTGACCGGTGTCAGGAAAAGCAAAATAGCGGGCAAAACGCCGGTGAAGACAAACCACAGTATCACTTTCAGATTCAGGTAAGACGACGCTTCAGCCGATTGCGTCTCGAGAATATTTTCGATCATGCCGCGATCAAATACGACCTGGAAGGTCATCATCGCAAAACTGGCGAGGGCACTGACCGGCAGCACGATAATAAAGAATGGCTTAAGCAATGGGCGAAAGCTGAAAGGGGTGAACACAAAGTTCAGTGCGGCAAACAGCGCAACCGGAATGCTCAGGGCAAAAGCCAGGTTGTACGCGGGCAGTGCCTGTAAGATGCGATAAAAATGCAGCAAAATCGGCAGATTAACGATAAAGGTAAAATACAGGGTCAGCAGTAAAGTCAGCGTAAAGTAGCTAATCTTCGGGAATATAGAGCGCAATGAAAACTCCCAACAGGATGGTGGTAGCAGCGTTGATGTGAGGGAAACATAACGATAGAAACGAATATCCAATAGAATATTCATCAAATCTTAAGAAAGCCTTAATCTACCTGTCATAAAATTTTCGTTATGCAGCGTTTCCGAAAAGGTTCAGAAAATAAAAAAAATATAAGAGACCGCCTTTTCGATCCTGAAGCCTTATGCTGTGCGGTGTAGCGATGCGGATGTTCAAGAAACACTCCCCCTTGTTTAAACCTCTCTGAGTGCGTTTCCCTCCGCTCATTTTGATCTTTCCCTGATTATGCCTGTCCGGTTTAATTCACCACTGACTGCCTGCCGGCTGTCAGAAGGATGTTCGTGTTGATTTCATCTTCGGCCACAATTGCGGCCAGCAGTATCATAGAGCCAGGTGTCATTATCGGCCCGCGAGTGGTTATCGGGCCTTTCTGCTTTATTTCCGCCGGTGTGCAAATCGGCGAAGGAACACACATTTCTTCTCATGTCGTTATCAACGGCAATACCAAAATTGGCACGGATAACCAGATTGGCATGGGTTCATCCATTGGCGAGATCAGCCAGGATTTGAAATACGCCGGAGAACCCACCGGGCTGGAAATCGGCAATGGAAACCGCATTGGCCGCCACGTGACACTGCATCGCGGCACCGTGCAGGGCGGTGGTATGACCCGGATCGGGCACCTGAATGTGTTTGAAGGGGGCGTGCATGTCGGCCATGACTGTCAGATAGGAAATGCCACGTTTATCGGCGAACACAGTGCTCTGGCGGGGCATGTTTCATTGGGCAGTGATGCCCGGATTGATGCCCTGAGCGCGGTGCATCAGTTTTGTATTATTGGCATGGGCGTCCATCTCCTTGCTAATACCTGTGTGGTGCAGGACGTGCCGCCTTTTGTGATAGCGGGGGGAAATCGCGCGGTGCCGAAAGGGATAAACGAGCAGGCAACGGAATTTTGCCGGGCCGGCAAAGCGCAGCAAAATGTCATCCGCTATCTGTACGATTTGCTTTATCACCAGCCGGAATCGGTGGAACGGGTGAAGGGGGAGATTGAGCAGCTCAGCGCGGAATATCCGTTACTGTGCCACTTCAATGCATTTTTCCTCGATTCAGCGCGCGGGATTATTCGCTAACGATTTCACGGTAACCCTGCGGCTGAACAGAGGAAGAGGGCTGTCAGGCTTCGAGTGCTAACAGGGCAAAGGTCGCCAGCCAGTGTTCGCCCATGTAGGTGCTGTCGAGATGGTTCAGCGCGCTGTGCAGATGGGCTTCTGCCGTCTGGCGCAGCAAGGCCGCACGCGGATCGCCCGCTGGCAGCGCAGAGGCCAGCGAACGCTGACACCAGGCGCGGCTGAGATTCAGTCCGTCCAGATGGCCAATTTTACCGTCACTGCGGTCAGTGACCGTGGCGGGGGTGAAAAGCGTGGCAGGCTGACTGTGAGCCAGATCCGGCAGGAAACGGCCAAACCAGGTCACAAATGCTTCGCCCGGCAGAACGCGCCGCATCAGTTCAGCCTCCATCAGGGAGGGTGACAGGAATTCATCACCGCCCGGTTCCCACGCCTGACAATGCACATCTTCCAGATGCCAGCGCAGCGCCGTTTCTTCGATCAGTTCTGCCAGTTTGTGATGCTTAACGCAGCGCGCATAATCGAGCGTTAATGCCAGCGCAAACGCGGTGTTGAAATGGCTGCCGACCCGCAGGGGATAGGTGGCTTTGGGCAAAAACTCACTAAAACTCTTTTCGAAGAACCGGCTCATCGGCGCCAGCGTTTTTACCCATTCAGCAGCCTGCGGCAATGCCATCCCATGCAATTGCTGGCTCAGCGCCAGAAACCACGCCCAGCCATACGGTCTTTCAAATCCGGCATGTTGCGGTTGTTGCAGATAGGCCATTTCACCGGCGACGTTTTCTGGCGTGAAATGCTGGCCGATCACCGCAATGATTTTTTCAGCTTCCGGTAATTGCGGAAAACGATCCAGCAGGCGCAGCAATAACCAGTATCCGTGCACGCAGGAATGCCAGTCATAGCTGCCGTAAAAGACCGGATGTAACTGGCGTGGCGTTTGCGCATCTGCCGCGCTGCTCATGGCATGCATGAGTTTGTTCGGGAATTCACGGGTTAAATGATTCAGCGCCAGTGAGGCAAAACGGGACGCCATCTCTGGCGTCAGGGCGGTACTTTGTTGCGTCGTCATCGTCTTTCCTTATCAGAAACGGAACACAAAGAAATACATAAACGCGGTATTCACCAGCAACAGCAATACACCGGTTTTCCACTGCGCTTTAATCACGCCATTCTTGTCCTGCAATTCGAGCAAGGCCGCAGGCACGATATTGAAATTGGCCGCCATCGGCGTCATTAAGGTGCCGCAGAAACCGGACAACATGCCGATCGCGCCCATAATCGCCGGATTTCCACCCAACTGGTTGACGATGAGTGGCAGCCCGATCCCCGCGGTCATCACCGGGAAGGCGGCAAAACCATTTCCCATGATCATGGTGAAAAGTGCCATGCCGAAGGTATAGGCAATCACAATCGCCAGCGGTGAGCCGAGCGGAATGATGTTTTTGACCAGTTCAGATACCACGCCACCGACCCCCGCCAGCGCAAACAGCGCGCCGAGTGCGGCCAGCATCTGCGGCAGAATAGCCGCCCAGCCGACGGTGTCCATCGTCTGTCCGCCCGCTTTCACGGCTTTGACCGGCGAATCACGCAGCATAATCAGCGCCACAATAAAGGCCACCAGCGTACCGAGTACCAGCGAAATCAGCGTCACGTTTTTGGCTTCTACCAGCGGCGTGTATTTCAGCGTCAGGGTGCCGATCAGGGTCACAATCGGGATCAGCAGGGCGGGAATAAACAGTCTGTTGCCAAAACGTTTGGCGCCCGCTTCGCGTTTTTCGACCTGTCCGGGCTGCTCACTGTCTGATTTGCCTTTACCCAGTTTCCCGCTACCGGCGATGACCGCCAGTAAAATCGCCATACAGCCGGTCACGAAGTGCGGCAATTCAGCGCCAAACAGGAAAGTGACACCGTAAATGCCCCAGAACAGCGCGTTGACATAACGGCGGGAATGGCTTTTATCGCGCACGTTGAAGAACGCATAGGCGCAGAACATCAGGCCCGCAAGAATATAAACAGTCTGCAAAGTGATCATTTCGCTGCACTCCCGTGATGAACGTCGAAGCGTTTAGCCAGCGAGCGGTCAAGCAGCCATAACCGTATAAAGTGGATAATCAGCGCAGCAATGGCGGTAGGGATCGCCCAGACAGACAGATGCAGCGGTTCAACGTTAATGCCGTACTGTTCCAGAAAACCTTTGATCAGCAGGATAGATTGCACGGCAATGAAAATGTCTTCACCGAAGAACACCGCCACGTTATCGGCGGCTGCCGCGTGAGCACGGATTTTCTGTCGCACATCATTAGGCAAATCGCCGTATTTGGTGGTGGCCGCAGCTTCAGCCATCGGCGCTATCAGCGGGCGAACCATCTGTGCATGACCGCCCAGCGAGTTAAGCCCCAGTGCGGCGGTCATCTGACGCAGGAAGAAGTACAGCATCAGCACACGGCCGGTAGTGGCGGCATGCACTTTGGAAATCAGATGACGGGCCTGTTCTTTCAGGCCGCTGCGCTCGAGGATCGCGATCACCGGCAGTGTCAGCCAGATCAATCCCATATAGCGGTTATCGGTGAACGCTTTGCCGAAGGCGCTGATGATATCGATAGTATGCATGCCGCCCGCCAGACCGGTAGAAATACCGGCCACGGTCACCACTAATAAAGGATTAAACCGCAGTGCAAAACCCAGCACGACGATCGGAATACCAATTAAAACCCACATATTTTGTCCCTCAATAATGTTGTGTTTGTTTTATATTTTTAATGGATCTGAACAGCGCTATACGCGGGTAATAACTGCGTGTTATTACTTAGAATTAATGCGTATATAAAAAGCGTGAGGCGGAAAGTAACAAGCGTTAACGGTGAACGCAAGATGCAAAGGCAGGGGAGGTCATAGGAAATTATTCTATGAATCTGATGTTTAGCATTCTGACAAAATAAATAACTGGTCTGGAAATTATGACTGGCGTATCTGACAGGGCGCGGGCGAAATAACAGAATAAATAACCCGGCCTGATGGACGGGTATAACAAAAAGAGAGGGGCTGAGGCGGGGTTATTCGCCGTCTTCGTCGCCGTAATATTTCACACCGAGTTTGATTAAGTCCCGCCCCTGCGATTTACGGTGTAAGTTGCTGTCGCGCAGGGAATAAACGCAGCCGCAATATTCCTGCTGGTAAAAGCGTTCGCGTTTGCTGATTTCAACCATGCGCGCAGAGCCGCCTTTTTTACGCCAGTTATAATCCCAGTAAACCATGCCCGGATAAGGCGCCGCAGCGCGTTCGCCACTGCCGGTAATTTGCTTCATGTCTTTCCAGCGGGAAATCCCCAGACAACTGGTGATGGCGCTGAAACCATGTTCAAAGGCGTATAACGCCGTACGTTCAAAACGCATGTCAAAACACATGGTGCAGCGCACGCCGCGCTCAGGTTCATTTTCCATGCCCTTCGCCCGCGCAAACCAATTATCGGTGTCGTAATCTGCATCAATAAAAGGAATGCCATGCTGTCCGGCAAATCGCATGTTTTCTTCTTTGCGCAGAAGATATTCTTTCTGCGGGTGAATATTCGGGTTGTAGAAGAAAATTGTATAGTCGATCCCCGATGCCTGAATGGCTTCCATCACTTCGCCCGAGCAGGGTGCGCAGCAGGAATGCAGTAATAATTTATCGTGCCCTGCAGGCAGGCTCAGTTTATCGCGGATTAATTCAGACATACTTTTCTCCAGACTCTCAGATTTTCTTTACGACTTTTTCAGGGGGATAATAAAAGAACCTCCCCGCCAGTCAAAATTTTCTTAACTGTTTAACTTACCGGAGGATTGTGCGCCGGCGTTCAGTGCTATGATGTGACCACGTCAGGGCGAAGCCCGGTGAACAGAGATTTAAGGATACAGGCAATGCAGATTATGAGATCGAATCAAATTCGCTGGCTCAGTGTGTTGATTGTGATGGGCGGGCTGTTACTGATTCTTCCTCTTCATTTACTGGCATGTTTTATTGCCGGTTTTTTAGTGTTTGAACTCATCAATGCGCTTACCCCGTACTTTCAAAAAATCATCAGTGGCGAACGTGCCCGCTGGGTGGTGGTGGCCATTATCGCGACCCTGGTGATCAGTTGTCTGACGCTGGCGATTGCGGGCATTGCGGATTTTCTGATGGAGGATATGCGTAATCCGGTGGCGTTTAACGCCATGGTCTCGCATCTGCTGACAGACGCACAAAGCCGTTTATCGCCGGTATTACTGCATTATTTACCGGCGAATATTGAAGAGTTGCAGCGCAGTTTCCTGCAATGGCTGCGTGAACATATCGTGATGATTCAGGCCGTTGGCAAGAATGCTGCCCACGTTTTCCTGACCATGATCATCGGTATGATCCTCGGCGCGATTATCTCGCTTCAGCAGCCGCGCAAAGGTGAACTGCACGCCCCGCTGAAAAAAGAGCTGTTGCAGCGGATGCATTTGCTGGGCGAAGCCTTCCGTAACGTGGTCTTTGCGCAGTTCCAGATTTCCCTGATCAATACCGTGCTGTCAGGTATTTTCCTGTTTGGCATTTTACCGCTGTTCGGCATTCATCTGCCGCTGGCAAAAACGCTGGTTGTCGTGACCTTCGTCTGCGGGTTGCTGCCGGTTATTGGTAATCTGATTTCGAATACGCTGATTTTCATCGTCGGCCTGTCGCTGTCGCTGTGGGTCGGCGCGCTGGTGCTGGCGTATCTGATCATCATCCACAAAGTGGAATACTTCCTGAATGCCCGCATTGTTGGCAGCCGCATCAAGGCGAAATCCTGGGAGGTTTTACTGGCGATGCTGATCTTCGAGGCGGCGTTTGGCATACCCGGCGTAGTCGCTGCACCTATCTATTACGCTTATCTGAAAAGCGAACTGAAAGAAGCGGGTCTGATTTAATCCTTTCTTAAAACGTGGCGCTTTGCGGGCAAAGTGCCACTGTTTAGTCTCTGCACAATCCCGCCTGAAAATCCTGAAATAAACAGATTCAGGCAAGTAATGGCGAGGATCGTTATATCAGTGAGTCATCTTAAAGCGTCATAATTTTGCGGTGCCTGCCTTTTCTGCGGGCATGAAGTATTCCGTAATCCAATCAGGAGATAAAAATGACGCTTAACGTTCGTGGTTTCGCTGCACTTTCAGCGGATGCGCCTCTTGCGCCTCATAATTTTGTTCGCCGTGACCCGCGTGATACCGACGTTGTGATCGACATTCTGTACTGCGGTGTTTGCCACTCTGACATCCACCAGGCGCGTAATGAATGGCATCAAAGCATTTATCCGATGGTTCCGGGGCATGAAATTATCGGACGCGTGAAACAGGTTGGCGCGAAAGTCTCTGGCTTCAAAGTGGGCGACACCGTCGGTGTCGGTTGTATGGTCGATTCTTGTCAGCATTGTGAATCCTGCGCGGAAAGCCTGGAACAGTACTGTGAAGAAGGCGCTACCATGACCTATAACAGCCATGATCGTCATGACAATATGATGACCTACGGCGGTTATTCCGAACAAATCGTGGTTTCAGAAAAATTCGTTCTGCGTGTTTCTGAAAAACTGGACATCAAATCTGCTGCACCGCTGCTGTGTGCCGGTATCACCACGTATTCTCCGCTGAAACACTGGAAAATCGGGAAAGGTCACAAAGTGGCTGTGGTGGGCCTGGGCGGTCTGGGTCACATGGGTCTGAAATTTGCCAAAGCACTGGGCGCAGACGTGACGCTGTTCACCCGTTCCAAAGGTAAAGAGCAGGAGGCTTACCGTCTGGGCGCGGACCACGTGGTGCTGTCTACTGATGAAAAACAAATGGCCGCTGTAAAAAGCCACTTCGATTTCATCCTGGACACCGTGCCCAATCCACATGATCTGAACCCGTATCTGGACACGCTCAAACGTGACGGTACCCATATTCTGGTCGGCCTTATTGAGCCAATCGAACCTGCGCTGCACAGCGGCAAACTGGTTATGGGCCGCAAAACCGTTGCCGGTTCTCTGATCGGTGGTATCGCTGAAACCCAGGAAATGCTGGATTTCTGTGCTGAGCATGACATTTCCTGTGATGTGGAAATGATTGACATGCAGGACATCAACGGCGCGTACGAACGCATGCTGAAAAGCGACGTGAAATACCGCTTTGTTGTTGATATGGCGTCATTGAAAAACGCCTGAAAGGCCGTATTGCGCTGCGTTGATTAAATAAGCAGCTAAATAGCGATCTGATGCGCCTGTCCGGCTTACGACTCTCTGTGTAGAAGAACCCGCTAGGGCGGGCGCATTGTGGCGAAATTTACTCTTTACACGTTTCTGTGACTTCTCGGCTTGAAAGCGCGGTGGTATCCTGCTGCCTTTCGCCGGGCGAAGGAAAACCAGTGGCTAAGAGTTTTGACGAACTCATCAGAGACATGGATCTGATGATTGAACATGTGGACAGGCTGAAAAACTTGCCACCACGGGTTGCTCAACCAGCGGCCTCTGACAAACCTGCGTACGATTCTTTCGGTGAGATTTTCGCGCTGAAAGCCGTCATGCGGGCTTTTATCTCTTCAGTCGACACTATTGTTAAAGTGCAGATTGCCAAGAAAGTTGAACAGGATATCGGCCATCTGGAGAATACCGTGCGGTCGATTGGCGGCGGCAGTGCAGACGCAGACGACGTCGCGCAAATCACGGCATATGTTCGTCACGCGGTGTCTGAATTAATGGATTAATTCTCCGTGCCGTCAGTCAACGCCGGTCGCACAGTGTATTTCACCAATACCTTGTGCGACCGGCGTTTTTTTTGGACTTTTTGTCCGCAGGCGAGGGCGATGAAAAGCGTCTATTCTTGCCATAATTCCTTTTTGCTGGTGCCGGTTATGTCTCAGGATTACCGCTTTTTTGCGTCAGCCCGACGCCGCTGTTATGCCCTTTTATTTGAACACCGCACCCGCAGCGGCCGCCGGATGGAAATATTCTGGATCCTGGCGTCACTGCTCAGCGTTCTGCTGCTGTTTATCGAATCCAGTGCATATGACTTGTTTCCGGCGACACCTAATATCATCCCGTTGTTCGGCCTGGTCGAAATGGGGTTTACCGCGCTTTTTACGGTGGAATACGTCTTACGGGTGGTCTGTTCGCCCCGCAAAACCCGTTATCCGGTGAGTTTTTTCGGCATCATCGATCTCTGCACCATTCTGCCCATGTACATCCTGTGGATGCTGCCTTCCTTCGCGGGGGCGGGGGATCTGGAGATCCTCATCCGCCTGCTGAGAATTTTACGTGTGCTGCGGGTACTGAAATTATTGCGCTACATGAGCGACGCCGGGGTTTTATGGCGCAGCCTGATGCGTGCGAAACGTAAGCTCTGCATCTTCTTTGGCTTTGTCGCCATTATTCTTTGTCTTTTCGGCGGGCTGATGTTTGCTGCCGAAGGCGGCAACGGCGGATTTACGTCGCTGGGCGCGTCTGTTTACTGGGCCGTGGTGACGCTGACGACGGTCGGATACGGGGACATTACACCGCATACTGCACTGGGAAGAATGCTTGCGTCGGTGCTGATCCTGCTGGGGTATTCGATCATTGCCGTGCCGACCGGAATTTTAACGGCTTATATGTCGCAGGAATTGGAAAAAGGGCGTGCTGCCCGTTCTTGTCAGACTTGTCTGCATTCTGGCCATGAAATAGATGCAAAATTTTGCGCACATTGCGGAGCGGTCTTAGCGGCCGATAAACCACAACCTGTTGAAAAATAGCCTGATAACTGTACATCTATTGAACTGTTCGGTACAAAATTAGACTAATTTCGCGCTTTACCGCAGCATTGCATTAAAAAGAGTTGCTATTAAAGGGCAGTCATGAGTAAATACATACCGGCCTGTGGTACAGACCTATTTATGCACGACATCCTGAGTAAAGTTGTTCCAATTTAAAGCGTTATCCATGATAACCCTGCTCTGACGAATTTCCTTCTTAGTGCCTCCATAAGTAACGACTGAAATCCGGCTATAACATGCCCATGGTGGCGAAATTTATTTTTAAAAGGTAATTCTTATGTCAATGATGAAAGGTCAGGTTAAGTGGTTTAACGAGTCTAAAGGCTTTGGCTTCATCACTCCTGCTGACGGCAGCAAAGATGTGTTCGTACACTTCTCCGCTATCCAGGATCAAGGTTTCAAGACCCTGGCTGAAGGCCAGAACGTACAGTTCACTATCGAGAACGGTGCTAAAGGTCCGTCTGCGGCTAACGTTACCGCTATCTAATCTTGCTTTACCGCTGTTTCAGCGATAAAAGTACAGATGACAAAAACCCGCATGCGCGGGTTTTTTTACGTCTGTTGTTTGTCATTAACCGCTTATCAGTTAACCGTATCGTTGATACGCCGTTTGTCATTTCTGCGAGCGTCTGCTGTTTTATCCGGCGGTCTCTGGCAAAAAGATAAAAAAAAGCCCGCATAACGGCGGGCAAAATATTTCTTATGACATTCATTATGTACTTCCTCGGGGGGTAAGCACACCGCCAGTATAGAGAAAATGAAAGTCAGGATTCTTGCTTCAATTCGTTAAGAAAATGAAAAGAGTCCCGCAGGGGTATTTTACCGTTTCGCATTATCTTTCCTTTCATGCCATGCCTTTGTGCGGTGGTCTGTACTACAATAATCATAATTGAAAACCATGGGATAACCTGATGAAAGTTAATGATCTTGTGACAGTGAAAACCGACGGCGGGCCGCGCCGCGAAGGTAAAGTATTAGCCGTAGAGGAGTTTTACGAAGGCGTCATGTATCTGGTTTCGCTGGAGGAATATCCGGCGGGCATCTGGTTCTTCAATGAAGGCGACACCAAAGACGGCACGTTTGTCGAACCACGTGAAGGTTCTGAATAACGTTACGCTACATCCGTTACGAATAAAAAAATACCGGGGCAGAAGATTTGCCACCGGTATTTTTTTACTTATTGCCCGTCAGGAATAACGCTGACGCGACGATCAGAACGTTTCCCAGTTCGGCTCATCGTTCACCCCTTTTGACGAACGGGAAGCCGGGCCGGGCAGGGCGCGGGATGATGCAGGGGACTGTGGCTGCGCACTGCGTGTGCTGCCATCCAGACGGAACACCGCGACAGCCTGTGTCAGGCGCGCGGCCTGTTCTTCCAGTGACGCGGCCGCCGCTGAGGCTTCCTGCACCAGTGAGGCGTTTTGCTGCGTGACACCATCCATTTCCGACACCGCCTGGCTGACCTGACTGATCCCACGACTTTGTTCATCCGATGCGGAAGCGATTTCACCCATGATGTCCGTCACATGGCTGACCGCAGTGACAATTTCTGACATCGTGTCACCTGCATCGCCCACCAGAATGCTGCCTTCGCCGACGTAATCGACGGATTCTTCAATCAGCGCTTCGATTTCTTTCGCTGCCTGTGCACTTCGTTGTGCCAGGCTGCGCACTTCGCTGGCCACCACCGCAAATCCACGCCCCTGTTCACCGGCGCGTGCCGCTTCCACGGCGGCATTGAGCGCCAGAATGTTTGTCTGGAAAGCGATACTGTTGATCACATTGGTGATTTCAGCAATTTTGGTCGAACTGCGGGAAATCTTATCCATGGTACTGACAACCTCCGCCACAATATTCCCGCCTTTTTGCGCTTTATTGGAGGCGTCGGCGGCCAGTTTGCTGGCGTGGTGGGCGTTTTCGGAGTTCTGTTTCACCGTCGCCGTCAGCTGTTCCATGCTGGCAGCCGTTTCTTCCAGTGCCGCCGCCTGTTGTTCGGTTCGCGATGATAAATCGGTATTGCCCGAAGCAATTTCTGTCGACCCCTGATAAATAGACACCGCGCCTTCACGTACGGTCAGCACCGTTGACGCCAGCGAGCGTTGCATTTGATCTACGTTGTTGCTCAGTACGCCGATTTCATTCCGACCATGTGCCCGGGTGGGCTGCGTCAGATCTCCCTCGGCAATTTTCTGAATGCGCATCACCATCCGGTTCAGCGGATGAATAATCACTTTGCGCATGACCAGATAAGTGATGAAGGTCAGGACCAGCGCCAGCAGGAAACCGCCGCCCATCAGGGTATAACCGAGCACGGCATTGCGCTGCGCTTTATCATTGATGGTGTTAGCGGTTTGGGTGCGATAGGCAATCGCCGCCAGCAGCGGGACGTTATTGGCGAGGTCCAGGCCACGTACTGTTTCTGCTTCCTGAGAAATCACTTCTTCGAAATGTGCCTGTTTGGCCGATTCCAGCATCGGCGCCATGCCCTGAGTCAGATAGGCGTCGTAGGCTTTTTTCAGCGGTTCATCGAGCGCCCGATCTTTATCGGTTTTATTTGGCCGGTTGATATACGAATCAAACGAGGTTTGTGACTGTTTAATGCGGCTGGCAGCGTCCTTCAGGTTTTGGCTAAACACATCCTGATCGCCAATACGCGCGGCTGCAGCGGCCTGAATCAACAGCAAACGTGCGGTACGCAGATGGTTTGAACTGTTGGAAAGCGCCAGACGGATTTGCAGCTCCTGGGTGGCGTTTGCCAGCGCGGCATTACTTTGCTTCAGAAAGAAACCGGAGGTGCCGATGGACACAGCAAAAAGGAAAAGGATCCCGGTAAGAATCAGGCTAATCAGGGTAACAAGGCGAATATTGCTGATAAAGGAGGTTCTGGTCGTTAACTGTGTAGGAGTATCCATTTTATTTTGTTCCGCTCAATTGATCCTGTATACCGCCTGTTCCGGGCGGTCAGTGACAGCGATAAAGGCATTGCCAGCGGGCAAGTCCGGCCTTGACGAAAAAAACGCCATAGGGTGTCATCGGCATTCCGGCGCAGGGATTCAGTTTATATTTGTGGCGGAGATCTCATTTTCAGAGATTAACGACGATTTCTACAGGCCACACCGTTGCGTAGCCTGTAGCAGGAGGCCGAAAGAGAGGGGCGGGGGGTTAATTGACGTAGATGCCGTTGGTAAGCTGATCACATAAACGGACGACGTGATAAATAATATGTTTATTCGGTGATTTTATTTTCCTTTTAATATTTCCCTTATAGGAAGACACCGTTTTGGTTTTAATTTGTAATTTATCGGATATTTCAATGGTGCCGTTGCCGGACATCCACATCTTGAGCATCGCTGATTCAGAACGGCTGAGCATCACAGGCCGGGTATCGAGCATTCCGCTGCTGGCAGGATCCTGCGACTGCGGCAATAACGGATGATTGATTAACTGCTTAAGGGTATCGGCCTTAATGGATTTCGACGTGATAATCACGTTCTTACGCACGAAAATATACTCTTCGAAATGAATACGTGTACGGGACATAAAAATAAAAAACAGCGTATCAGGGTATTCGGTGATCAGTTCTCCCAGACGCTCTTTATTACCTGAATGAGGCGATATGCAATCCTCGTTAATAAAAACAAGGGAAGGATTCAGTTTGCTGCAACCATTGAGAAGCTGCTCAAAATGGCTGACGTAACTGATGTCTTGTTCACTGGCGAGAAATTGTTGCAATCCGAGACGCGTATACCGGCATGGATCCAAGATTATCGTTTGCATAGTAAGTCCCCATAGGACATCCCTGTTCTGCATAATGATTGGATTCTTTGGTGTCAGCACAAAAGGCACAAACTGCATGCTGACTCTACTTTTTGCATGAAATCTGTCCGGTTGGAAGTGATTTTTTTACCCCGTAAGAGGTAGGAAGGGGTTTGGTAAATTTGGTTTATGTCACAATTTATTTTGTGACTGAACAAAAAAATGACTCGAATTAAGACTATTCTTAATGGATGTAAGGACATAGAAGAAAAGCTAATTGATTATGATGTTACAGTAACACTCTGGAAGACATAACAATATGCTGATAACCCTGCGTATGCTTAAAAACAATTCACGAATGAAAATGGCAGGAAAAGCGGACGCAGTGCGTAAACACTGCGTCACAGAGATTACCAGTAGGACTGCCAGCATTGCGTCACGCGTGTCAGCGCTTCGACATAAAAATAGTCCCCCCAGCTGCAACACTCATCTACGCCTTTACCGCTCGCCATGTGATAGACAGAATGCTTAAGCAAACCGTCACAATCCTCCTGATCACCGGTAAGATAATTCTCAGTCAGTGAGTCCATCATGCGCAGCGCCATTTCTTCATAGCACGCACGTTTATCATCGGTGGCTGGCAGCGCGGTGGCCAGACTCAGCAGGCCGCAGACCGCAATAGCCGCAGCCGAACTGTCGCGAACGGCATCGGTGCCGAGCAGTGCCAGATCCCAGTGGCAGACATCGTCTTCCGGTAAGCGGTTAAGGAAATAATGCGCAAGACGCCGTGACAGCTCAACCTGATCTGCATCGCCGGTATAACGATAGCTGAGCAGAAAACCGTAGATGCCCCAGGCCTGACCCCGTGACCAGCAGGAGTCATCAGCATATCCCTGATGCGTATTACCAAAACGCGGCTCGCCGGTCACGGTATCCATGTAATACGTGTGATAGGTCGAGGCGTCCGGGCGGACAATATATTTCGCCGCCTGTTCTGCATGGGCGCGGGCAGCCTCGGCGAAGCGCGGTTCACCGGTTTGCTCACTCGCCCAGTACAATAAAGGCAGATTCATATTGCAGTCGATAATCATGCGGCCAGCCTGTTCCGGGTCATTTAAATCGCCCCACGCCTGAATGATTTTCGCCTGGGTATTAAAACGTTCCATCAGCGCTTCAGCTGCGAGGAGTGCAAAACCGCGCGCCTGCCGGTTGCCGGTCAGTTTATACGCGCTGACGCATGAGAGGCTGTAGAGAAAACCGAGGTCATGCGTCGCGGTATCAATGCGGTTGGCGATACGGTTACCAAACGACGTGACCTGTTTTTCTGCCGCCAGCCGGTAACGGTCATCGCCGGTCATTTCCCATGCCAGCCATAGCTGACCGGTCCAGAAACTGGTGGTCCACTCCACATTCTCTGTCAGCGGGTAATGGCCGTTTTCGCAGGTTTCCGCCGGGAACTTATTGCCGAACTTCTCCAGATTGCGGGAAATTTTGCTGAGCACCGTCTGGCGCGCGCGCTGCATTTTTTGTGCAAAGGCGATCTTATCCAGCTGATTCAGTTCCACGGGTAACAACGTCTCTTTCGCGATGGTGATAGTCATACCTTCTCCCTTTCCATTCCAATAGTTTCAACTTCAACCTGTTCAGCCGGTACGGGTGTGCCTGAGCGCAGGCTGTGGCAGGCCGATAACGTGAAGGCGGAAATCAGCGTAAAGCACAGTGCGATACCGCCCATAATCAGATAAGTGTGTTCAAAACCGATGCGGTCGTAGAAGTAACCAGCAGGAGGGGCGACCACAATCGAGCCAACATAAATCATGGCCTGATAGCCCAGCAGATACATGGTGGCGTTGACGCGTTTGCTGAAATGCTCGGCGATGTACTTGAATACCGACACCAGCAGCAGCGCGATTTCCAGCCCGTAGAACGGCTTGATAATAGAAATCAGCAGCGGATCGTTGGTCAGCCCGGAGGCAATCAGGCGTAATCCCACCAGTGCACCGACCAGCAGCAGGCTTTTCTTGGCGCCGAAATAATTCACCAGGAAAGGGATCACCATCATCATCAGGAATTCGAGGCCGGACTGCACGGTGCTCAGATAACCGTACCAGGCGTTGCCTTGCTCTTTAGTGTCGAAGAAGGTGACGAAATAACGTGAAAATTGCTGTTCGGCGACAAACATCATCCACGCCACTCCGGCGACATAGAGCGAGAACATCCAGAACTTGCGGTTTTTGAGCAGTAAAATCACATCGCTGAACACGATCTTTTGTTGTGAAATCACGTCGTTATCTTTGAGTTCTTCATCACCGATTTTCAGCGACAACAGCACCGCCAGCATGACCAGCGAGGTGGCGCTGCTCAGCCCGAAGTTCCAGGCCGGGGAGAGATTAAACAGCACGCCGGAGAACGACGCGGCCAGCGCCCAGCCCAGCGAACCCCACATGCGGACCTGCCCGAACTCCATGTGATACAGGCGGCTGAAGCGGTCGGCGTAAGATTCGGATGCTGCGACACCGGCGTACCAGCCGAGGCTCAGATACAGCGCACCGACGATAATCCCGAGCATCAGATGGCTGTCCAGCAGGGGCTGATAAACGAAAATAAAGAACGGTGCCATCAGGGCAGAAACCAGCACGACAAAGTACAGCAGAGATTTGCTCATGCCGATTTTGTCCATGATATAGCCGTAAACCGGCTTCATGATCACCGCGAACACGCCGTTAACGGCAAACACGGTACCGATACTGACACTGTCGAGGCCGGCTTTTTGCCCCAGCCACAAGGCATATAGCCCGAAGCTTGAAGACCAGGTGAAGAAATACAGGAATATAAAGCTGCTCATTTTGTAGTAAGCCGTTTTACTGGCTGTTTTTATGGCTTTCATAGTGACTCCTGAAACGGATCCTGAGGATTAACCTAACGTGATGTGCCCGCTGTTACCCTGATATTGCCAGCGCAATTGTTGCCCCTGACGACTGACTTCCGGCCCGGCCAGCGCGTTGATATCACGGGTAGCAGACGCACATACGGCGCATATCAGCCAGTGAGAACCGGCAGGCAGTGACGATTTCAGCACCGGAATGGCGGCGGTTTCGGCGAACATAATGCTGCTGTTGGGCGGGGTGATAACGGCGGAGGCTTCGCGTGGTTCGCTTTCTTCAAGTGCGACAATCCGGCTGACGCCGTTGCGTGCCGTGACTGTCACACCACGTTTTTCTGCCGACAGCTGTGTTTGCGTTGAAGGCTCCTGCATTACCGCAAAACCGCCTTCGGCTGTCTCCAGCGGACGCTGATTCTCGATGTGATGAACCCGCAGATGCCAGTCACCGCAGGGGATCAGCCAGGTACGCACGGCAACGTCGTGCCACGGCAGCCAGCGGGAGTAAATCATCTCGCCGGTGATCCGGGTCTCTTCACAGTCCCGGCGTCCGCGAAAATAACCGTCGCCTTCAGAGAACATCAGCATCGAATCGCAACCGGCGTGGTTCAGCCCGTAACGTCCGCGATCTAAGGTGAAACCGAACTGACTGGAATAGGCGAATTTGGTGTATTTGGCTTCGGTATTCACAAAGTTATTCAGCTCAAGCTGCCCGGATGTCAGCATCACCACATGCTGGCCTTCGGCATCGCGGGTCAGGATCTGGTTAGCATGAGGAATACAGTGCGCGGCGGGCAGTACCGGAAGCGGCGCTTCTTCTGCCTGCCAGAAGGCATCGTCCGGCGGCAGTGCCAGCACCAGGAACAGTTTGCATGCCCAGTAAGGTGAACCCGGCGCGTTATAGTCTTCAGCCATCACCAGATTCGGTGTGTGGTAACCAATGCTGAGCACGCCGTCGCGGTCGAAAATCGGCTCTTTTAGCCAGTGACGCAAATGACGCAAAATCAGCCCCTTGATAATACCCGGGCTGAACACCTCCAGTTTGCTGTACGCCGCCGCACTCCAGAACGCCGCTTCGGCAAAACGATAAGCCAGGCTACGTCCGAAAGGCACCGCCGCGCCGCCTGCTGAAAACATCGTAATGAAATCCTGTGCGAAACGTTGTGCGCGTTCACGTAACATGGCCGCACGCGGCGCATCCACATCGGCCATATTCTGTGCATACAGCAGCCCGTAATAATGAAACGCCATCGAAATGTAGTAATCACGCGGCCTGCCGGGACCGTCGGAATACCAGCCATCGCCCAGATAATATTCTTCCATCAGCGCAAATCGGGCCGCCACGGCTTCCTGATCCCAGGGTAATCCGGAGACTTTAAAACCCATCTGCACCATGACCGGGAAGAAATTCCAGTTATTATTCGGGATGGTGGCATCGCGTCCCTGATTCAGCCAGTCAGCCAGATTCTGTTGCTCCTGCGCGCTGAAATGCTGCAACAATTGCTTGTTCAGCAGCGTCAGCCCGACGCCAAACGCGGCCATTTCTACGCAGCGCTGATCAAAATCACGGATTTTTCCCCAGTATTGCGGATGCTGCGGATCGGTGCCGAAACGAATGGCATTCAGATAAAAAGGCAAATCTTCACATTCACCGCCACCCGCCAGCAGCGGGAATATTCCCCACAACATGCGTGACAGTGCTTCCATTTTGGCAATCTCTTTGCCGTAATGGGTGGTGGAATTGCCCAGACTGATTCCGCTTTTGCCTTCTTCCGTATAAGGCGACACCGCCGCGAGCAATTCTTTCAGCAGATGCTGCACATCATCGCGGGTCTGTAACGGATTATTGATGTTCACTTTTTTCGGCGTCATAAAAACTCTCCCGGTGATGTGAGGGAAGCAGAAAATAAGGGTTTATTAATTTGAAATATTATTTCAATTCTTTGTGCTGCGAGTGAAATATAGAGAACTGAAAATCGCTGATTGTTACGTGCTTCACAGAATGGCGTGATTTTTGAAATTGTGATTATCAAACCACGATTAAAACGGCTTAAATTATAAAAAGCTGACTGAAAATTGTGTTTTGTTGTCCTGGCCGTTAATGACGTAAAAATGAACTGAGGAAAACAGGAATGCCGGTATCTGATTATCTGGAACGCATTGCCCTTAATGAACGTCAGGTTTCTTTTAACCGGATGAACCGTGGGAGTGCTAATTATTTCCACTGGCATCAGTGTCTGGAGTTACTTTTCGTCAGTCAGGGTTACGGCATTGTCATTGTGGATAATCAGCAATACACGTTGCGCCCGGGACGGTTGTTTGTCTTTCCGCCTTTTAAACTGCACAAAGTGTTTGTCGAATCCGGTGAAAAGAACCTGTATTTGCGCACCACCATTCATCTGGACCACCAGTTGCTGGATGGCTGCCTGCAATCGTTCCCGCAACGCCGGGCACGGTTCGCAAGTTTGTGGGATGCCGACCGCGCGGCACACATTTATGATCTCAGCGAACATGCCAGCCATATAGAAGTCATTCTCGAGCAGTTCAATCAGTTGTCTGAAGCACAGGCCGATCAGTGGGAAGAAATTACCCTGCTGATTTTGCAACTGATGGCCTTTATGCCCGCAGAGGACGCATTGCCGAAAACCATCAGCCGGACAACGGTCTCTAAAGTGATGCAGTGGATTGAAGAAAATTACGTGCAGAAGTTTTCTCTGGCGCAGCTCTCAGCGGCCATCGGGTTGTCAGAAAGTTATATCTCGCGGGTTTTCGGGCAGGAAACCGGGGGCTCCATTCAGGATTACCTTGCCACCCGGCGGGTTAAAAGGGCATGTGAATTACTGCGTTCCACCGACCGTTCGGTCGAAGAAATCGGACTGCAATGCGGATTTACTGACGCGCCGTATTTTATTACCCGTTTTAAAAAGATGATCGGCAAAACGCCGTTGCAGTATCGCAAGGCGGCATTTTCTCTGACGACTTAACGCTAGCTGGCGGGGGCAGAGCCGAGCGGTGAAGCCGGGAAGCGCCAGTGTAATGTCGTATTTTCCAGACGAACAGGAGGAAGCAAACGCCGGGCATGGCCCCAGACCGTACGTTTCTGTTCGGGCAAAAAGTCGGCCGGATCCGCGGATTCAATCAGTGGTTCACCGCTTTCTGCTAAGGTGCTATTTTCCATCAGTTCGCGGGCGGTACGTGCCAGTGAAAGGCGGCATTCGCTGCCCTGACCGGTTTCCATACGTTGCGTCAAACCGTGCAGCACTGCCGCAGCCATCAGATAACCGGTAGTGTGATCCAGCGCCTGCACCGGCAGCGGAACAGGCTTGTGACGACCGGAACGCTGCATTCCCTGTTCAGCGATCCCGCAGCTCATTTGCACCAGACTGTCAAACCCGCGCCGTTCGCGCCATGGCCCGCTCCAGCCATAGGCATTCAGGCACACATCCACCAGCCCTGGCGCAATCGCGCGACGTTGTTCACTGCCGTAACCCAGTTTGTGCAGCGCGCCTGCGCGATAGCCATGCACAATCACATCCGCGTCCCGCAGTAATTCTTCGAAACGGTGCCGGTCCTGCGGGTTATGCAGGTTCAGCCGCGCACAGTGTTTACCCAGGGTGACATCCGCTTCCTGACTGGGTTCATCCCAGCCAAAGGGATCAATGCGTAATACATCCGCCCCCAGTCCTGCGAGAAAACGCGTCGCCACCGGCCCGGCGATAATCCGTGTCAGATCGAGTACTTTCACGCCCGCCAGCGGCTGTTGCGGGGATAATTCCCAATGCGGCGGTGCCACTTTAACGGACAACGCATGCTGAAAAAGAGGTTCCGCGTTCAGCGATTTTCCCTGAACATGCTGCTGCCATTCTTCCGGGCTGAGCATCTGCGCGGCACATCCACCCGCCCGCACCACGGCGTGTTCCAGTGCTGCTTTTTTCCACATCACCACCCGCAGCGCCAGCGCCTCGCGGTTTTCCGCTTTGCCGAGCAGTGTTTCAACTACCTTACGGTGCGCGGGGGCATTGGTATGCAAACGGATCCAGCCGTCGGCCGTGGCGTAATCACCCGCCAGACTGTCCCAGGCTGGCGGTATTTCCCAGCCGTCAGGCCGGATACTGGTTTTACACCACAGCGAGGCCAGACGGCGATCCACGGTTACGGCATCGTGTTTGCCGTTTCTGAGGGCGACCAGTTGCGACACTGCGATTCCTGCCAGCGCAACAGAGGCGGCAATCAGCGGGGTCACAGGATAATAAGAGGGAAGATTTCCGGCACCGCTGACATGGAGCGTGCAGGGGAGTGAAATTTTGCCGGTTAACTGCGCGTATAGCGCACGGGCTTTCTCCTGAATCAGTGCATCGGACATGCTGAAACCTCATGCAGTAAAACAAAAAATCACAAAGCGATAAGATTTCAGCATAGCAGGGCGGGCACAAAGGCGTGCTAACCCGGCGCGGATAACACGCTGAATCATGAGTGATAGTAACCTTCCGGTAACAGAATGTTCCTAAAGTCACCGGGGGGTTGTGCACCTCAACAGGGCAGGAATTACGGCTAAAACCGGCGTTTCTGAAAACCGGCTCATCCCCTGTCATACGGGGGATGAGCACTGTCATAAGCGCTAACTTTTTCAAGCAAAATATTAGCTGAATGCATTCAATTTCTTGTACTCGGCTTGTGAATTTTACGTTAGCCTTAGGGTCGAAAATTCTGAATACGCGGGGACTGCGTTTTTGTGACGAAGCCCCCGGATTTTTTTGCCCAGTACAGGAAACGATTCTGGCATGGAACGAAGAGCATTTATTAAAGCATCTATGGCATTCGCCGCCTGGTGTGGTGTGCCGGCTATGTCCACACTGTTCACCCGTTCCGCAGAAGCGGCAGAGGCGAATGTGGCAGACGGCGGCGAATTGCCGTTTGATTTCAACGCGCTGAAAAAAATGGCGAAAGATTTGGCGGACAAGCCCTACGGTGGCGCGCCGCAGCCGTTGCCGAAGACGCTGGCTGAACTCACGCCACAGGCCTACAACGCGATTCAGTATGATCATGCACATTCGCTGTGGAATGGTCTGCCTGACCGTCAGCTTGATGTGGAGCTGTTTCACGTCGGCATGGGCTTCAAACGCCGCGTGCGCATGTATTCTGTAGATCCGGTGAAACACATGGCGCGCGAAATCCATTTCCGCCCTGAATTGTTTAACTATCACGATGCCGGTGTGGATACCAAACAACTGGAAGGCTTCTCAAATCTTGGTTTCGCCGGTTTTAAAGTCAATAAAGCCCCTGAACTGACGCGCCGCGACGTGGTTTCCTTCCTCGGTGCCAGCTATTTTCGTGCAGTAGATGATACCTACCAATATGGCCTGTCAGCCCGTGGTGTGGCGGTCGATACCTTTACCGATCAGCCGGAAGAATTCCCTGATTTCACCGCATTCTGGTTTGATACGCCAAAACCTGGCGACACGACTTTTACGGTTTACGCCTTGCTGGACGGCATGAGCATTACCGGCGCGTATAAATTCGTGATCCACTGCGAACCGACCCGTGTGGTGATGGAAATTGAAAACCATCTGCATGCCCGCGAAGATATCAAACAACTGGGCATTTCTCCGATGACCAGCATGTTCAGTTGTGGCACCAGTGAACGTGGCCGTTGCGACACCATCCACCCGCAAATCCACGACTCTGATCGCCTGGAAATGTGGACCGGTACCGGCGAGTGGATTTGTCGCCCGTTGAACAACCCGCAGCGATTGCAGTTCAACGCCTTCAGCGACAACAGCCCGAAAGGTTTTGGTCTGTTGCAACTCGACCATGAATTCAATAATTATCAGGACGTGATTGGCTGGTACAACAAGCGTCCGAGCCTGTGGGTAGAACCGGTCGGGGACTGGGGCAAGGGCGCCGTCAATCTGATGGAAATCCCGACTACGGGGGAAACGCTGGATAACGTGGTGTGCTTCTGGCAACCGGAAAAACCGGTGAAGTCCGGTGCTGAATTTAGTTTCAGCTACAAGCTGTACTGGAGTTCCGTACCCCCTCACCGCAGCCCGCTGGCGAATGTGCTGGCGACCCGCACCGGTATGGGCGGTTTCCCGGAAGGGTGGGCGCCGGGTGAGAACTATCCGCAAGTCTGGGCGCGCCGTTTTGCTATCGATTTTGTTGGTGGTGAGCTGAAAGCCTTTGCTGATAAAGGGATCGAGCCGGTGATCAACGTCTCGGCGGGTAAAATCAAAAACATCGAAATTTTGTATGTGCAGCCGTTCGACGGTTATCGCATCCTGTTTGACTGGTATCCGGACAGCGATTCAGTCGCGCCGGTCGAGCTGCGTATGTTCCTGCGCAACGGCCAGACTGCGCTGTCTGAAACCTGGCTGTATCAGTATTTCCCGCCAGCGCCGGATAAACGCAAGTACATTGATGACCGTCAGATGACGAAGTAGTCCCCGTCATCCTTCAAACCGCAGGTGCGTTGGCTGCATTCGCTCACCCGAATCACTGACTTTAGTCAGCTTATCGGGATTCGTTCGTTTGCCGCCTTCCTGCAACTTGAATGATTTAGGGGAGTCGTCATTAATAAATACAAAAAGCCCCGACTATTCGGGGCTTTTGCTTTTTTTCTATTTTATTTTTGCAGATGAACCCAATACAGGCACGTGCAAAATACTTCCACGGGTAAAGCAAGGGTAACGCACGGCACTTAACTGATGAAGGGCAAGATGGCAATCAAAACGCCTTCACCAACATTCCGTTCTGTGGCTGCTGTTGCGGATTTCGCAGCGCCATGTCGAAAGATTTCTCGACCTCTTTCAACTGTTGTAAAAATTCGTTCGGCGAAAAGTCGTGTGATTTGCTGCTCATATAGGCAAGCGCCAGTTCTTTGGCGTTATAGCGCTGAAAGTTGTACATGCTGTTCCTTATTAATTTCAGAAATATTAATGGAATGGCTAACAGCGAGCTGGCTAATGACCACTGCTTACGACGTGCTGCCAATGCGATGAATTCTACGGGGTTTACTGATAAGGGAAAGTCGCTTTTATTGATGCATTCAATAGTTAAAAGCTAACAGACTGCGCTTTATCTATCAGTAATGAAGCATGCGAATTTTAATAATCATTAAGAGGTATTAAATCGTTCAAATATGAATTGCCTCATTATTTTAAACTTCCGCATTAATTGAAGAAATTCTTTGCGAGTCATGCTGTTAATGTGAATTAAAAGGGTTGGGCTTCCTGTCATGCTGCGTTACCCTCGGAGAGTTATTCACTTTCACATTATCAACGAAAAGAGGTTTTTATCATGAGTAAATTTATCTTCTCTTCGCCAAGAAAATACGTTCAGGGCAGCGGTGTACTGGATGAGTTAGGGGATTATCTGCCCGACCTGGGGGGAAAATCATTCCTGATTGCTGATGATGTTGTTTGGGGAATTATCGGCGACCGCGTACAGAAATCATTGAAAAAAGCGGGCGTAGAATTCCACTACGAGCGCTTTAACGGTGAAGCCTCTGCCAACGAAATCACCCGTCTGGCAGGTATCGCCCGTGATGCGGGAACACAGGTAGTGGTCGGGCTCGGTGGCGGTAAGACGCTCGACACGGTTAAAGCCATTGCAGATGAACTGAAACAAAACGTAGTGATTGTGCCGACCGTGGCCTCTACCGATGCGCCGTGCAGTGCGCTGTCGGTGATCTACACCGATGAAGGCGTTTTCGAATCCTACCGTTTCTACAATAAAAACCCGGATCTGGTGCTGGTGGATACCCATGTTTGCGCACAGGCACCGGTACGCCTGTTCGCCTCCGGTATCGCTGACGGCCTGGCGACCTTTGTTGAAGCGCAGGCGGTATTGCGTTCCCATTCCCAGTCGATGGTAGGCGGCGACCCGACTATCGCCGGGATGGCCATTGCCGAAGCCTGCGAAAAAACGCTGCTGACTTACGGCTACAGTGCTTACACCGCAGTTGAGCAGAAACTGGTGACGCCAGCGGTTGAAGCCGTGGTGGAAGCCAACACATTGCTTTCCGGTCTGGGTTTTGAAAATGCCGGTCTGGCGGGGGCGCATGCCATCCACAATGGTTTTACTGCGATCTCTGGTGATATTCACCATCTGACGCACGGTGAAAAAGTGGCATACGGTACATTGACGCAGATGGTGCTGGAACAGCGTCCGGACGAAGAAATCGCGAAATACGTGCGCTTCTACCGCGCCATCAAAATGCCAACCACGCTGAAAGAAATGCATCTGGAAAACGAATCTTTCGCCAATCTGGTGAAAGTGGGCGCGCTGGCAGGCGGCGAGGGTGATACGCTGGGCAATCTGAACCACAACCTGTCCGCCGAAGATGTGGCGAATGCCATTCTGGCGGTGGATGCGTTCAGTAAAACTGTGAAGTAATTATCGGCTTGTGCCTTCGGAAAAAGTGAGGCATGCGGGTGGTAAGGCGAATGCACACGTTAACTCATTCATTTGTCTTTAATACCCCAACCCTCCCCTTCGCAGGAGAGGGCGCCGGTCGTGCCATTTCCGGCCTGGCTTTTTGCTACTCCCCCTGCAAAGGGGGAGTCTGAGAAGAGGTTTTAAGGACCAGAACCGGGGTAAAATACAGGTTGTTCAGGCGCCTTAAATCCGCGCCATCACCCAGGGAATCGCCACCGGCAGTTGTGACAGCAGGTAAAGCACCAGGCCGATAAAGGCACCGACCAGCGTGCCGTTGATGCGGATAAACTGCAAATCCTTACCGATATTCAGTTCTATTTGCCGCGACATATCGCGCGCGTCCCAGCCTTTCACTGTGTCGCTGATGTGACGGGTCAGGAATTCGGCGAACTCCGGCGCGACTTTCTCTGCAATACTTTCCATCTGCTGATTCAGCGAGAGGCGCAGCTTTTCGTCCTGCGCCAGCGCATTACCCAGCCATTGCCCGGATTCGGTGACTTTGGCGAACACCCGCGAATCCTCGCTTTCTAAATCTTCTTTCAGCCAGTTACGCATATCGCCCCACAGCTGCAAAACATACGTATTCAGCTTTTCGTCATCTTTCAGATACTGTTTGATCTCTTCAGCTTTCTGCGCGGTCGCCGGGTCATTTTGCAGCTTCCAGATAAAGCTTTGCACCGAGCGATCGAAGCCTTTGCGGAAAGCGTGGGTTTTATCGTTGCCCATATCGTCGAGCACGGAATTCACGGCATTGGAGACCATATCCGCGCCGTTGCGCCCCAGCCAGCCGGTGGGCAGTAATTTGGCGGTCAGCGGATGTTCGCGTTTCATCCAGCCGACAATCTGCGCGGAGATAAACTGCCGCGTGCTGTCTTTTGCCAGCAGGATTTCCAGCTGATCCATCGCCTGATCCAGCAGTTCCTGATGGCGGCCGTTTTTGGTCAGGCTTTCCAGTAAGGTGGCAATCGACGCTGACAGGTCGATTTTGTCGATCACCCGGTACAGCGCACGGCGGATAAGCTGGGCGATGCGCTGATCGTCAGTGACGTCCAGAAAACCGCGGATCATCTTCACGGCATAGTTGGCAAACCGTTGTGCGTTGTCGGGCGCGTTCAGCCAGTCTGTCAGCATCCGCGCCGGGTCATGCTGGCGGATCAGTGTGATAAGTGTGGCGGGCGCGAGGAATTTCTCCTGCACGAACACCGCCAGATTATCGGCAATCTTGTCTTTGTTTTTAGGGATGATCGCCGTATGCGAGGCGACAAACGGCACCGGCACGCGGCGGAACAGTGCCACGACGGCAAACCAGTCAGCCATTGCCCCGACCATCGCGGCCTCGGAAATGGCTTTCAGCCCGGATACCCAGAAGTTGGGCGGCAGGAAAAGGGTGATGACAAACAGGGCGGCGGCAACCAGCAGCAACCCCAGTGCGTTACGTTTACTTCGGCGAAGTTCTTGTTCTTTATCCATTACCTCAGTTTAGGAAGCGAGCGGCGGACTGTCAGCTTTTTTCTTGCGATTGCGCCACTTGCCGTGCAGTGCGCGATAACCAGTTGCCGGAATGCCGCCAGCCCGACACCGGCGCGCACCAGCCCGAGAATAGTGTGAGTCTGGCTGCAATGTTGCACGTAATGCGGCACGACGTTGGCCTGTGCAAACAGCCCGGCGATACAGTCGTAAAAGTATTTTCCTTCGCTTGCGGAATACATGATGAAAGGTTGTCCGGCAAAGTCCCGCAGACGGAGGCGGGGTTTGGTGGTCAGCGCGGATGAAGCAGGCAACGCAACGCATAAAGGCTCACGCAGTACGCAATGATAGGCCAGCGGAAATAACGTCACCGGCTGGCGCACAAAGCCGATATCCAGCGTGCGCGCCGCCAGTGCCTGAAGCTGGGCTGACGACACCATTTCCTTCATTACCAGCGTGATTTCCGGCAATTCCTGAGCTGCCAGCGCGATAATCTGCGGGATTTGCCAGTAACTTTGTTTCCACTGATGCGGCGGTGATTGCGTTGATGACGCTGGCGTTTTTTGGCAAAGGTTTATCGGCCATCGGCTGGGCAGTGATGTCAGATACCGCGCCGGAGAAAATGATCGGCCTGAGCGGCGGGGTGTTTAACTGCCCGGGTAACGTTGCGGGGATTATTACGCCCGTAGTGATCGGTTATATCGTCGCGGCAACCGGCTCCTTTAACCTCGCGCTGTGGTTTGTCGGCGCGCACGGTTTGCTCGGCATGTTTGGCTATCTGGTGGTCGCCGGTAAGTTCGAGCGCATGGTGATCCGCCAGGATACACGGGTAAAATGAGAATTGTTCTTGATATGACAATGCGTGTCATTAAACTGCGTGCAGCATCATTTTCCTGCATTCAGAATGAGAAAAATTCATGGAGTTGTTACGTGTTGTCTTTAAGCAATATCGCTGGCCGTTTTTAGGGGTGATGGCGCTGAGCCTGCTCAGCGCCGTTCTGGGCATCGGGCTGATCGCGTTTATCAATCTGAAACTGATTGAAACCACCCAAGGCTCGCTGATGGTTCTTCCGCAATTCCTCGGATTACTTCTGTTGCTGATGGCGGTCACGTTAGGCTCTCAGCTGGCGCTGACCGTGCTCGGTCATCACTTCATTTACCGTCTGCGCGGCCAGTTCATTAAACGTATTCTCGATACCGATATCGAACGCATCGAGCAAATCGGTAATGCGCAACTGCTTGCCAGCCTGGGCAGCGACATCCGTAACATCACACTGGCGTTTGTGCGCCTGCCGGAGCTGGTGCAGGGGATTATCCTGACCCTGGGTTGCGCGGGATATCTGGCCTGGCTGTCACCGGAAATGTTGCTGGTGACGGTCATCTGGCTGTTGATCACTATTTTCGGCGGTTTCAAACTGGTGTCGCATGTTTACCGTCATCTGGCGAAAGTGCGTGATGCGGAAGACAAACTGCAAACCGATTATCAGAAAGTGATCGAGGGGCGCAAAGAGCTGGCGCTGAACCGCGAGCGTGCGCGCCATCTGTTTGATGATGTATACCGTAAAGATGCCGAAGAATATCGTCACCACATCATCCGCGCCGACACCTTCCACCTGAGCGCCGTGAACTGGTCGAATATCATGATGCTGGGCGCGATTGGCCTGGTGTTCTTCATGGCGAATACGCTCGGCTGGTCGGATACCGATGTTGCCGCTACTTATTCCCTGACGCTGTTGTTCCTGCGGACACCCATGTTACAGGCTGTGGGTGCGCTGCCGACGCTGCTCAGCGCGCAGGTGGCTTTTGGCAAACTGAAAGCATTGAAACTGGCGGAATATAACGCAGCCTTTACCCCCGCCATTGTCGCGAAAAAGTGGCAAACCCTTGAACTGCGCGACCTGACCTTCAGTTACGCAGGCAAAGAAGAGGACGCTGGTTTTGGCGTCGGCCCGCTGAACCTGACGATCACCCGTGGCGAGCTGGTATTTTTGATTGGCGGCAACGGCAGCGGAAAATCGACAATGGCGATGTTGCTGACCGGCCTGTATCAGCCGCGTTCCGGGCAAATCCTGCTCGACGGCGTGCCGGTCACCGCCGAAAACGCCGAACAATACCGGCAGATTTTCTCGGCGGTGTTCACCGACTTCCACCTGTTCGGTCAGCTCATGGGTCCGCAAGGCGAGATGCCGGATCCGCTGCTGGTGGAAGACTGGCTGCAACGCCTGAAAATGAAAGAAAAACTCCAGTTCAACGGCAATGAAGTGACCAATCTGCAACTGTCCGCCGGACAGCGTAAACGGGTGGCGCTGTTGCTGGCCGCTGCTGAAGGGCGTGATTTCCTGTTGCTCGACGAATGGGCGGCCGATCAGGATCCCCAGTTCCGCCGTACCTTCTACCGCGAGCTGTTGCCACAATTGCGTGATATGGGTAAAACCGTGCTGGCAATCAGCCATGATGATCACTATTTTGAACACGCCGATCGTCTGCTGGAAATGCGACAGGGCAAATTGCACGAACTGCACGGGCAGGCGCGTATTGACGCCAGCCGCGATGCGGTCGCACAGATTGGAAGTCACTAAATTGTTTACTGAAGGCAAAGGAAAATGAACTGGAATGAAGTGATGGTGTGGGGCATCAGCGGTGCGGTCATTGGCTCGCTGATCGGAGCATTACACAAAAAAGGCAAAATTGGCCGGGTACCTGCGGTGATCTTATTTCTGGTGTTGATCATCGGCGGTAACCTGCTGTGGGGGGGCGTCATCAAACCGCGTCTTGCCGGTAACAGTGAAGAGCAGAAAATCGATCAGGCGCTGGCCGAATTGCCGCTGTACAACACCATCAGAATGCAGGAACCGGCACTGTATGCGCAGATCCGCAGCAATATCCTGAATATGAAGAAAGAGGGTAAACCGCAGCAGGAAGCCATTGATACCGTCAAACCGATGGTGTCATTGTTACTCTCGCAACGCATCAGCCACGCACCGGACGCCAATGTGAACCAGGCGATGCAGGTAAATCTGGAAGAAATGCAGACGCTGCAGGCACGCAAAGACGGCAGTTGCTTTAAATTCCTTTATCCGCAGGTCAGCGGCGGCGTGAATACCGCACAGGTGCTGCCGCCGGAACTGTTCCGAAAAGATCTCGACACCATGAATGATTTACTGCTGGCGACCGGCAGCGGGCAAACGGTTATGCCTGCCCCTGTGAGCACGGAAAAAGTGGTGCAGATGATGGTGCCGGTGCGTGAAGCCCTGGCCAGTATGTACGGAGAACAGTTGCAGATGTTTAATGACCTGACCAAACCGGATGTCGATCGCGAAAAAGTGTGTGAAATTTCCATCAGCCTGTACTCCGGCATTCTGGCGCTCCAGCCTGCGGAGTCTGCGGCTATACTTCGCCAGATGCTCGGTCAGCACTAACCGTCATCCCTCAGACTGCCTCTGCGTTAGCTTCGTTCGCAAACCCCGGTCATATACTTATGTATGCTGCCGGGGATTTGCTCAGTCGCTGCCCTGATGCACCCCGAATGATTTAGGGTTATGCACCGCAGCCTGAGAAGCAGAAAATCCCTACTCCTTTTGGCACGAGAAAGCGTATCCTTAGCCGGATTTTTCAAACAATAATTTCCCGAACTCCCGGAATCATCCTTCTATGCAAAAAATGTTAAGAGTGCCGTTGTTGCTGGCATTGTTGTCATGTCTGCTGATAACGCCGGTGCTGAGTCAGGCCGACGAAAGTACAGGCCAGCCTGCCACGGCGGAACAACCGGTTAAAGTGAACGTCACGACCGCGTTACCGGCATTACAAAAGCGTCTGGATCAGCTGAAACAGCAGGTCTCTTCGGCGAAAACCGACAAGAAATTTACCGGCCTGACTGATGCTGCGCAGAAACTGGCCGAAGATGCCGACAAGCTGACAGGGGCGCTGACGCCGGATCTGGCGCAGGTGCAGGCACAGCTCGACGTGCTGGGGCCGGCGCCTGCACCGGGCACGATCACGGAAACGCCGCAAGTGATCAGCCAGCGTAATAAGCTCAACAACAGCAAAACGCTGCTGACTACGCAAATCGAGCAGACCAAAGCCATCTCCCTTGGCGCGCAAAACCTGTCTTCGCAAATCGCCGGATTACGTCGTGATGCACTGAAAACCCAGATTGCGCTCAATACCGGCAGCATTATCGGAGGGAATTTCTGGGCACCGCTTATTACGCCAAACGATGATGATGCGGCGCGTTTTGATGACTTCGGTTCGCAGGTTAAAGACGCGTGGATGCAGGCGTGGAGCGAGGAATGGCGCATCGGCACCGCGATTTATCTGTTACTGGTGCTGGTGATTGGCCTGGCCGGTCGCCGTGTGCTGGACAGACCGATGAACTGGATCCTGCCGCGCTGGTTGCCGCAGGGGCGTTTCCGTCGCAGTTTTCTGGCCTGTTTCACTACGCTGAGCACCACCCTGACGCTTGGCATCAGCGTTCAGTTGCTCGGGTATATTTTCACCCGTCTGCCGGATACCTCGCCGTGGGTGACGGAATTTGCCGGACAACTGGTTGAACTGACCTATTTCTCCGCCGTGATCGCCGGTCTGGGGATTGCATTACTTTCCAATAACCATCCGTCGTGGCGTCTGCCGGGCATAGCCGATCCGCTGGCAAAAACACTGGCATCATTCCCGGTTCTGCTGGCAGGCTTTATTTTCCTGTTCGGTATCATCGAACAGCTGAATAACCTGGTCGGTGCCAGCGTCTCAGCAACGTTATTTGGCAACGGACTGGCGGCGTTACTCGTGGCGCTCAACTGCCTGATCGCGCCAGTGCGTATCAACCGTATGCGTCGCAAGATGAAGGCCGAAGGGGAACAGACCGAAGCACGTTCCACGCTGGCCGGGCTTATCCATCTGGTGATAAGCCTGACGGCGTTTGTCATCCTGATGGCGCTGCTGATTGGTTATATTCCGCTGGCGCGTTTTGTGACCTTCGAACTGCTGTGGATCGGGCTGGTAGTCAGTTGCCTGTATCTGCTGATCCACTTTGTCGTGGACCTGTGTGAGAGTCTGTTTGCGCCGACCACGCACAGCGGCAAAATCCTCAAAAGTACGCTGAGCGTCAATGACCGTCACCTGTCACTGGCTGCCACGTTATTCTCGGCAATCGGTAAAACCGGACTGCTGCTGATGGCCGCCGTCGCGCTGCTTAACGGTACTTTCGGCACGACGACGCCGCTGGAGCTGCTGGCAAAAATCGTCGATATCTGGGGCGGTAAAGGTCTCGAAAGCATGAACATCATTCCGGCGCACGCGGTCAACGCGGTGCTGTGTCTGGTGGTCGGCTGGTATATTTTGCGTTCCGCACGCAGGTGGCTGGATAACGATTTCCTGCCAAAAACCATGATGGATCGCGGTATGCGTGCCTCGCTGGTGACGCTGTTCACCAACGTCGGCTACGTGCTGATCATCCTGCTGACGCTGTCTTCGCTGGGCATCGAATGGAACAAACTGGCATGGATCGTCAGTGCCTTGTCGGTCGGTATCGGTTTTGGTTTGCAGGAGATTGTGAAGAACTTCATCTCCGGTCTGATCCTGCTGACCGAACGTCCGGTGAAAGTGGGGGATTTGATCAGCATCAGCGGTGTGGAAGGGGATATCCGCCGTATCAATGTCCGTGCAACTGAAATTCAGCTAAGCGATAAATCCACCGTGATTGTGCCGAACTCACAATTGATTTCGCAGAACGTGCGTAACGCCACCATGGGTAACGCGCAGGGCGTGGCGACTATCACGTTGACCTTCCCGCTGGATATCGACCCGGAACAGGTTAAGACATTGCTGCTGGAAGCCTACAACTTGCACGAATCCATTCTGGAAAACCCACCGGCCTCGGTCAGCTTTAAAGAACTGGGACCGACCGGGATTGTGCTGAGTGTGACAGGTTTTGTGAACAGCCCGCGCATGGTCAGCGGTACGCGCAGTGATTTGCTTTACGAAATCCTGAAAATGCTGCGGGCCGCGGGGATCAGTCTGAGTCAGACGCAGACGATGATTCTGGAGAAACCGGCAGAGAGGATCGTTCCGGTTGAGGAGTAAAATCCAAAGCATGATCCGGTCGACTCCCTCCCCTGCGAAGGGGAGGGTTGGGGTGGGGTATTAAAGAAAAATCAATAAGTTGAAGTA
>NZ_CAWOJA010000074.1:0-430 GCF_963881615.1 Rahnella sp. CJA17(1/100)
GTCCACCACTCTTCAGGGTAGCGAGCATCACCACAGATTACGTCGGCACGTAGTTGTAGGCGTTCAAGGTTATCGTAAAAGCGGTCTAGGCGTGTAATATCGCTGTCGATTGCAACCACTTCAGTGTCTTGAGTATGTTCAAGAATGTGTGCAGTTTTACCACCAGGTGCTGCGCAGCAATCTAGGATTAGCTCACCATCTTTTGGTGTTAGGAAATCAACGGAAAGCTGAGCTGCAGCATCTTGCACAGATACCCAGCATCTGTCGAAGCCAGGAAGCAAAGTAACGTCACAAGGTGTGGCTAATTGGATGGCATCAGTGTCTTCAGGGGGCAGTGTGAATTCAATGTTTTCGTTTTTAAGTAGTTCAACATAACCGTGCCGAGTGTGGTGTTGGCGGTTTATGCGCAGCCACATTGGTGCCTTGTTAT
>NZ_CAWOJA010000075.1:0-429 GCF_963881615.1 Rahnella sp. CJA17(1/100)
GGTTGAGCCACTTCCATATCGTCACCATTTGCTTCAACAAATGCAGCGAGAAGACGTTTAACCCACTTGGCGGTAAGGCCATATCGCGCAGGGTGAGCTAATACTGCTTGACCACCAGCCGCATGAATAGCCGTGACAGCATCACACATTGAGCACCATGTTGGTGGCACATAACCTGGGTTATGGCGCGTAAGAAACTTTTTAAACACCTGCTGCATGGTTTTCGCTTAGCCATTGTCGACTAACCATTTCGCAAAGTGTGCTCGTGTAATTGGTGCATCACCTGCAATCAATTTAACTTCTTCTAACACCCCTTCACGAGTCGCTTTCTCAAGACGGTGAGCGATCATCTCAGCACGCCCAATACGGTGTTGCTTCTGTTGTTCAATGAGCGCTTTGAGTTCTGGTGACTCAGGATCAACGTTTAAC
>NZ_CAWOJA010000076.1:0-383 GCF_963881615.1 Rahnella sp. CJA17(1/100)
CTGACCCTGCGGCTGGGCGTCCGCGCTGAGAAAGACGCCCTTACCGCCGCGCAGGACGCCGTGTTCATCGGTGCGCAGCTCAAAACCTTCGCCGCGCGGCGCGTTCTGCGCATCGACGATATGCCCGCTATTCAGCTGGGTTTTGCCGTATTCGGTGGCGAGTTTGATGTGCTCCTCACCGCGCCGGTCCTCCATCCGCAGCTTGTTATTTGACGGGGTGCGCAGAACGTTGCGGGTGTGGTTCCGTTCGGTCACATGGTCGGGATGTTCGGAGTCGTGCAGCGCGGCGGCGATATACGGCCGGTCGGGGTCGCCGCCGTCAAAGGCGATGGCCACTTCTGTGCCGTCGGTCAGCGGCATATGCCAGCCGTAGCCGTCGCCGC
>NZ_CAWOJA010000077.1:0-374 GCF_963881615.1 Rahnella sp. CJA17(1/100)
TTCGACCTTTTTTCTCTCACTTCCCTGACATATTCACGCTCACGTCTCGAGGGCAGTTTTAGCATCGCTGCGTTGCTGTAAAAATGCTTCAGATGACCCGGGATGGCTCCCGCTGATGCCCACGGCAACCCGATTAACAACCGTAATATCTCCGACACTGCACCGCTAAAACTAAGCTGATAAGGCAGATAATCTCCCTTCAGGCTGAACGCCATCTTGATCATCTGGTAACGAATAAGGTTATAAGTCAGCAGGATACCCCACAGTTCCTGCCTCACCATTTCCGGCAGTTTGCTTCTCAGCGCCCACCGGTTCCCCAGTAAAAACTGCTTCGTCTCCCGGTATCCTAACTCGATTTCCCAGCGATGCTTATA
>NZ_CAWOJA010000078.1:0-338 GCF_963881615.1 Rahnella sp. CJA17(1/100)
CCAGGCGCATCTCGTTCACGTCGTAACTGTCCATCACACTGGCCCGCAACAGGTGACTGCTCAGTTCCATCAGGCAGACCATGCGGACCTGAGGATATCCACGTTCACCGTGCTGGTTCGAAGCCTTCCCGAAGGCCTCTGCATTTTCAGGCGTGTCCTGCGTATGCCAGACTACGCCATCGACGGCATTGAGTGTCAGTCCGTGCCAGAGAGGATGTTTTGCCTCTGCATGCCAGTGTTGCTGAGTGATATCAAACAGAACCCGGATGGCATCTTCACCTAACGTTTTTCTGCGGGCAATAACGGAGCTGGGTGCGGTGAATGAGCGTCCGGTTCGG
>NZ_CAWOJA010000079.1:0-325 GCF_963881615.1 Rahnella sp. CJA17(1/100)
GTGACGTTTTCAGCCGTATCAGCTCGTCCTGTTTGCCGAGCTTACACACCACCTCGTACTGCGTGTTCTTTTTCAGCGGCGTCAGCCAGTGGCGATTTTCGCCCGCATTATGCCAGTCATGTAGCAGGCCTAAAGAGTAAAAACCCTTATCGAACAGCGTAATACTGTTATCCGGCGCGCTGGCTGCCAGCTTTGCCGCCAGGCGCATCTCGTTCACGTCGTAACTGTCCATCACACTGGCCCGCAACAGGTGACTGCTCAGTTCCATCAGGCAGACCATGCGGACCTGAGGATATCCACGTTCACCGTGCTGGTTCGAAGCCTT
>NZ_CAWOJA010000080.1:0-319 GCF_963881615.1 Rahnella sp. CJA17(1/100)
CCAGGCGCATCTCGTTCACGTCGTAACTGTCCATCACACTGGCCCGCAACAGGTGACTGCTCAGTTCCATCAGGCAGACCATGCGGACCTGAGGATATCCACGTTCACCGTGCTGGTTCGAAGCCTTACCGAAGGCCTCTGCATTTTCAGGCGTGTCCTGCGTATGCCAGACTACGCCATCGACGGCATTGTGTGTCAGTCCGTGCCAGAGAGGATGCTTTGCCTCTGCATGCCAGTGTTGCTGAGTGATATCAAACAGAACCCGGATGGCATCTTCACCTAACGTTTTTCTGCGGGCAATAACGGAGCTGGGTGCGGT
>NZ_CAWOJA010000081.1:0-296 GCF_963881615.1 Rahnella sp. CJA17(1/100)
CGGGCATATCGTCGATGCGCAGAACGCGCCGCGCGGCGAAGGTTTTGAGCTGCGCACCGATGAACACGGCGTCCTGCGCGGCGGTAAGGGCGTCTTTCTCAGCGCGGACGCCCAGCCGCAGGGTCAGGGTCAGGTGCTGGATAACAGCGCGGCGATGGCTGAAATCGATTACCTGCAGCGTCAGGTGAAAGCCCTCAGCCAGGCCGCCGCCGAAGCCAGCGCGCTGGAGGCCGACATCGCGGCGCAAATCGCGATGTTCAGCGAACGGCTGAAGCCGATAAATCAGGTGGTGCTGG
>NZ_CAWOJA010000082.1:0-257 GCF_963881615.1 Rahnella sp. CJA17(1/100)
AGTTCCATCAGGCAGACCATGCGGACCTGAGGATATCCGCGTTCGCCGTGCTGGTTCGAAGCCTTACCGAAGGCCTCTGCATTTTCAGGCGTGTCCTGCGTATGCCAGACTACGCCATCGACGGCATTGAGTGTCAGTCCGTGCCAGAGAGGATGCTTTGCCTCTGCATGCCAGTGTTGCTGAGTGATATCAAACAGAACCCGGATGGCATCTTCACCTAACGTTTTTCTGCGGGCAATAACGGAGCTGGGTGCGGT
>NZ_CAWOJA010000083.1:0-246325 GCF_963881615.1 Rahnella sp. CJA17(1/100)
GGGCTGTTCCAGATATCGAGAGAATAGCGGGAAAGTGTGTTCATTCCGGTCCCTGGCTGACATGTGAAAAGCATCCTGCTTTTCGGGGTGTGAGGAAACTGTATTCACATGGTGAAATTGTGGGAATTTTGTATCAGGATCCGGAGAATGCGAATGTGATGATGCACAGAAATACTAAACATAATTAATGTATCCATAAGTTTTTTTGTTGTTTTCATATCATCAATGGCGATTGCCTCATTAACGATCATACTTACAGTAACCTGATCATTTCTGCCCTCTTTTCACTCAACTTGAAAGCGCGCTGCACCCGAACAGGGCAGACCGGCCCCTTTTCACCTGATTTTCAGCCCGTTTTGCACGCTGGCACACTTTATGCCTGATCTTCATTGTTATTGAACGATTCAATTGCAGCCTGTCCAGTTTGTGAGGTGATGATGATCAAGATTGACCTTTCCGATTCACCCTTTTTTGATGAAATGTTGATGGCTGAAGGCAAACACCGCAGCCATTATCAGGCCTACTGGCAGTGGTTGCAGCAAGCCGATCAACAGGCAGTCCAGCGCAAAAAAGAGGAAGCTGCGCTGTTGTTTCACCGGGTGGGGATTACCTTTAATGTTTATGGCGAAGATGATGGCGCGGAACGGCTGATCCCGTTCGACAGCGTGCCACGCATTATTCCGGCCAGCGAATGGCAGATGCTTGATCGCGGGATCCGTCAGCGGGTTCAGGCGCTTAATGCTTTTCTGCATGATATTTATCATGACCAGAAGATCCTCAAGGCAGGGATCGTGCCCGCCGAACAGGTGCTGGCCAACGATCAGTATCAGCCCTGCATGCAGGGCATCGATCTTCACCGTGATACCTACGCCCACATTGCCGGAACCGACATGGTGCGGGGAGGCGATGGCGAATACTACGTACTGGAAGACAACCTGCGCACGCCGTCCGGTGTGTCTTACATGATGGAAAACCGCAAAATGATGATGCGGTTATATCCCGAATTGTTTGCCGAGCAGCGTATCGCGCCGGTTTCCCGCTACCCTTCCCACTTACTGCAAACCCTGCGCGAAAGCACCACCGTCAACGATCCGACCGTCGTGGTACTGACGCCCGGCCGCTTTAACAGTGCCTATTTCGAGCACAGTTTCCTCGCACAACAAATGGGCGTTGAACTGGTAGAAAGTGTCGATCTGTTCGTGAAAGACGGCGCGGTGTTTATGCGCACCACCGCCGGACCGTGCAAGATTGACGTGATCTACCGGCGTATCGACGACGCCTTCCTCGATCCGCTGGCGTTCCGCGCCGATTCCATGCTCGGGGTTCCCGGCCTGCTGTCGGTGTATCGATCCGGTGGTGTGGTGCTGGCGAATGCGATCGGTACCGGCGTGGCGGATGATAAATCGATCTACCCGTATGTACCGGAGATGATCCGTTACTACCTGGCGGAAGATCCGATCCTCAATAACGTGCCGACGTGGCAATGCCGCAAGGAAAGCGATCTGTCTTTCGTGCTGGCCAACCTGGAAAAAATGGTGGTGAAAGAGGTTCATGGCGCAGGCGGTTACGGCATGCTGATTGGGCCGACGGCCAGCAAGGCAGAAATTGAACGCTTCCGCGAATTACTGCGCATCCGCCCGGAAAACTACATCGCGCAGGAAACGCTGGCGCTTTCCACCTGCCCGACCTTTGTCGGTAACGGGCTGGCGCCGCGTCATATCGACCTGCGGCCATTTGCGCTGACCGGCGCCGAAATTCGTCTGGTACCGGGCGGATTAACCCGCGTAGCGCTGGAAGAAGGCTCGCTGGTAGTGAATTCATCTCAGGGCGGCGGGACCAAAGATACCTGGGTGCTGGAAGAAAATCCGACGGAGGATGACGCATGCTAAGCAGAACAGCCAGCGAACTGTACTGGATGGCGCGTTATCTGGAACGCGCCGAGAATATTGCACGCCTGCTGGACGTGACCAATAAGCTGTCGATGATGTCGATCCGTGACGTCAACGCACGCGATGAAAACAATGATTTACTGGTACCGCTGACCATGACCGGTACGCGGACACTGTTCAACGAGCACTATCCGCAGGAGTCGATGGGTAATCTGCTCAACTTCTTCGCTCTGGACAGCTTCAACCACAGCAGCATTTTCAGTTGCCTGCAAATGGCCTGGAACAATGCGCATGCGGTGCGCGGCAGTCTTTCTTCTGAAGTCTGGGAAAGCATCAATGCCACCTGGATAGAGATGAAACTGATCCGCCGTCAGGGCGTCGGTTCTGCCGGTGCAGACGCTTTCTTCGACTGGGTCAAGGAGCGCTCACATCTGTTCCGCGGTGCGATGTTCGGCACATTACTGCGCAGTGATGCACTGAACTTTATCCGCCTCGGCACCATGCTTGAGCGGGCGGACAGCACCGCCCGCCTGCTGGATGCCAAAAATCAGTTACTGAATGCTGATGAAGATCCGGTGCGCGAGTACTACCGGATGGACACGCTGCTGCGTGCGGTCAGCGCCCGCGAAGCGTTCCACACGCTTTATAAGCAGCAACTTAGCCAGAAACGTATTGCCGAGCTGCTGATACTGCGCCGCGAGTTACCGCGTTCTCTGCTTTCCTGTGTCGAAATCATGGCCGAACAGCTGGAGGAAATCGGCGGCAGCGCAGGCAATTTGCCACGCCGCCGTGTCCATACCCTTCATGCTCAGCTTCGCTTCACCGAAATGGACGAGATTGTTGAGATGGGTCTCAGCCCCTGGTTGATGCAGTTTCTGGATCAGACCAATGCCATCGCTGAGAGCATTCATCAAACCTATCTGGAGGCCCAATAATGAAACTGAATGTCACACATCAGACGCATTACAGCTATGCGCAACAGGTTAAACACAGCACGCAATATCTGCGCCTCACACCGCAGGACTCCAGCCATCAGAAGATTTTGTCGTGGGATCTGACCTTGCCGGAATATGCCACCCGCACGCTGGATGCCTATGGCAATGTGCTGCATGTCCTGACGCTCGATCAACCCCATCAGGCGATCACCATTGAAGCCAACGGCGTGGTCGAGATTGAAGACAATACGGAAGACGATAATTGCGGGCATCTCTCGCCGCTGGTGTTTTTGCGCACCAGCCCGCTGACCCTGGCCGATGGCGCGATCCGCGATTTCGCCAGCCGTTATTACCGGCCGCAGGCACAGCATGAAAGTCTGTGCAGCCTGATGGGTGAACTGCTGTTGAAAATGCCTTACAACCCCGGCAGCACCACGGTGAAAGACAGCGCCTCACAAGCCTTTTCAGCACAAACCGGCGTATGTCAGGACCACACACACGTTTTCCTGGCCTGCTGCCGCAGCCTGGGCATTCCGGCGCGTTATGTCAGCGGCTATCTTTACTCGGAAGACTCGGCGCATGTGGCCATGCATGCGTGGGCGGAAGCCTGGCTGGATGACCGCTGGCAGAGCTTCGATGTCACCAATAACACCTGTAAACCGAATCAGCATTTGAAACTGGCTATCGGCATAGATTATCTTGATGCATGCCCGGTCCGCGGTATCCGGTTAGGGGGAGGAAGCGAAGACATGCGCACTGTCGCGGCCGTTGCCATACTCGACGTTCCGCAATGATCCTGAATACCTGAGGAAACCTTTTTATGACTTACTGTGTGGCCATGCGCTTGTCCTCTGGCCTGGTGTTTGTTTCAGATTCACGCACCAATGCCGGAGTGGACCATATTTCCACCTTCCGTAAACTGCATGTTTTTCATCAAAGCGATGAACGCGTGCTGGTGATCCAGAGTGCCGGAAATCTGGCGACCACACAGAGCATTATCAGTCTGCTGCATCGTCGCTGCGCAGACGATGAGCGGGAAAACCTGCTGAACGTGAAGTCGCTTTACGATGCCGCCAGCCTGCTGGGTGAAACGGTGCGTGAAGTGATTGCACGGGACAGCGGTGCAAATCAGGGGGGCAATACAGATTTCAGCTGCAATCTGTTGCTCGGCGGACAGATTAAAGGTGAGGGCCAGCGGCTGTTCCACATTTATCCGCAGGGGAATTTCATCGAAGCCACGCACGACACGCCGTATTTCCAGATTGGTGAGAGTAAGTACGGTAAGCCGATTATCGATCGCGTACTGAGCTACGACACCGCGTTGGATCAGGCGATGCAATGTGCGCTGATTTCGATGGACTCCACATTGCGCAGTAATCTTTCCGTCGGCCTGCCGCTGGATGTGATGACCTATCCGACAGACAGCTTCAGCGCCGCGCAACAGCACCGGATCACCGAAACACACCCGTATTTCGACATGATCCGCAAAGGCTGGGGCGAAGGCCTGCTGAGCATTTTTGCGCAGTTGCCGCCGCTGAAATTAGACGAGTAATAATCCGCCACATCAGGTCTGGGGAAAATGGACAACCTCAGACCTGCCCCGTATTATCAATATCCCGTCCTTAATACGGATATTTGAGGTGCATATATTGTGGCAGTCACTATTTATGATATTGCCCGTCTGGCAAAAGTGTCCAAATCTACCGTTTCCAGAGTTATTACCAACCAAACCAATATTTCGCCAGATGCCCGTGAGCGCGTGCTGGATGCTATCCGCACGCTGAATTATCAGCCAAGCAAACTGGCGCGGGCGCTGACATCCAAAGGTTTTGATGCGATTTTAGTGATATCCACCCGTTCGACCAAAACAACCGCCGGGAACCCTTTCTTCTCCGAAATATTGCAATCCATTGCGCTGAGAGCGGAAGAAGAGGGTTTTGACGTTATTTTGCAGACGTCCAAAAATAGCGAAGAAGATCTGCAAAAGTGTGTCGCCAAAATAACGGAAAAAATGGTGAAAGGCGTGATAATGCTCAGTTCACCCGCCGATGAATATATTCTGGAACAGTTAGATAATTATCAGGTTCCTGTGGTGGTGATTGGCAATATTGAAGGAACATATCAGCACGTCTTTTCCGTCGATACCGATAATTTTCAGGACAGTTACCGGCTGACAGAACATCTTATTTCGCTCGGTCACCAGGATATTGCCTGCCTGCACGCGCCGCTGGATTATCACGTTTCCATTGACCGCCTTGCCGGTTATAAACGCGCCATGCAGGATGCCGGTCTGACTGCGCAACCGGGCCTGATGATTGACGGCGGTTATACCACCGAAAGCGCTTATCTGGCGGCGACGACATTGCTGCAAAAGGCGCATCCGCCGACGGCCGTTTTCGCCACGGATGCCGTGAAAGTCATGAGCATTTACCGCGCGGCCCATGAACAGAAAAAGATCATTCCCGACGAAATGTCCATCACCGGTTACAGCAGCGACAATATTTCGCCGATCCTTTCTCCGGGGCTGACCGGCATTGAAATTCCTATCCGCGAATTAGGCTGGCAGGGTTGCGGTGTGCTGTTCGATAAAATTTTCGATCGTCCCGGCGCGCATTCCCGCACGCTGGTGCCGACACAGCTGGTGGTGAATCATTCCGCCATAGAAATCACTGCCGGAAAATAAGAAAACCCAACCGGAAAACAGCTTCCGGTTGGGTGATGAGAGGCATCAGAAAGAATAGGTGACACCGACACCGGTATAATGGAATTTGGTCTTCGCATTGGCGCTGGCATCGGTATTATCGTGCAACTGCAATTCGTAGGCATATTCCAGTGAGATGGCAAAACCGTTGGGTAAAGGCTGATTGATTAACAACCCGAATCGCGTATCGGTTTCTCCTTCGCGTTCTCCGCGATCATCATTGTAATAATAGGTATCCAGCGTCCGGCGGGCATAAGGCGTCAGCACAGTTTTCCCGCTGGAGAAAAGATCGAAGCTCACCGGCAAATAGATACGCGCTTCCTGTTTAGCGAATTCCCCGCGCTGGCTGTCACCGGTATTCCATCCGCGATCTAAATAATAACTGACCTGCATCGCGACATCGTCGGTGAAACTGTATTTCAAACCGGTTTCACCTTCAAACTCTTTATTCAGATAACCGTTGTCGTCCATACTGTTATAATAATTATACAACGCCATCCAGCCGTTATATTTCAACGCAGGACTAAGCGACACCGACCAGTCTGGCTGAATGGTATAACGCTGGGTATTATAAGAATTGCCCTCTTTCTTTTTATCTTCATTATATTGCCACTGATAGTTCCTGAAACCGAGCATCAGCCCCAGCGCATAATCTGCGTTATCCACAAACTGATAATGCATATCGAATTCGACCTGATTAAACCAGTCACTTCGGGTATCTTCGGAGTAATCGACGTTATGGTCTTCCTGATAAAATGCGCCGTAGAAGTTCCACTTTCCTTTGCTGAAGTTAACAAATACCGTCGGTTCATAAGCGCCGTCTTTATCGCCCTGACCTTCTGTGTTCTCTGTTTCCTGCATGGCGCCGATCTGCACCTTCCAGGGTTCAGCAGGTAACGCAACGTTACCGATCGGTACCGGCGTCAGCATTGCCGGTGAATTATGATCTTCATTTTTATTTACGCTTTCGCTCTCAGCGGAAAAAGCCGACGAGCAGACTGTGCCGCATAATAATGCGGCAGCCACTTTCATTTTCATTATAATAATTCCTTTTACAGTAGGGACAGATGGATATTAAAACAACGGATAACCTCTTTTAAAATTCGTGTTATTTATACACGTTAGTAACATAACTTATTAATGCGCGGTAATGACTTCCTCAGTTTCACAATCAAAGAAATGACATTTATTCATATCAAAGCACAGGGATAATAATTGTCCGGCCTGATAATCAGTATTAGCGTTTGAACGGCAGACAAATTCATGACCGCCAATCGAGCAATACAACATAAATTCTGCACCGGTCAGTTCAGCCACCGTAATTCGCGCGTCAAAATGTGCGTTCTGCTGCTCTGCACCGGCGATATCTTCAGGACGGATCCCGAGTATCAGCGGTTTACGTTGATAACCCCGTGCATTCAATATCGTCAGTTTGTCTTCAGGCACCGGAATATGCAGACTTTCCGTCACGAAAAAGTTGCCATCCAGCGCACCACGGATAAAGTTCATCGCAGGTGATCCAATAAAACCGGCCACAAACATATTTTGTGGATGGTTATAGACCGTTTTAGGCGCGCCAACCTGCTGGATAATGCCGTCTTTCATCACCACAATCCGCGTCGCCATGGTCATAGCTTCGGTCTGATCATGGGTGACATAAATCATCGTCGTATTGAGTTTATGGTGCAGCTTGCTGATTTCGGCCCGCATCTGTACCCGCAGTTTGGCATCGAGGTTCGACAGCGGTTCGTCCATCAGAAAGACTTTGGCATCACGCACAATCGCGCGCCCGAGCGCGACGCGCTGACGCTGGCCGCCGGATAACGCCCCCGGACGTCGCGCCAGATACTCATTCAGCCCGAGGATCTGGGCCGCATACTCCACGCGCTGACTGATTTCCTCCGGCGCAATCTTTCTCAGTTTCAGGCCAAACGCCATGTTGTCGTACACGGACATATGCGGATAAAGCGCATAGTTCTGAAATACCATCGCTATCTCGCGATCTTTCGGTGCGACGTCGTTCATGCGCACGCCGTCGATCAGCAGGTCGCCGGAAGAAATTTCCTCCAGCCCGGCGATCATACGCAGGGTGGTAGATTTTCCGCAGCCGGATGGCCCGACAAACACGATAAATTCTTTATCCGCGATCTCCAGATTGAAATCCTTCACCACGTGAACCTGTTTGTCGTAAATTTTCTGAATGTGTTGCAGTGAAATCTGAGCCATAATTTTTCCTTAAATATCAGCCTGATGGTGCAACCATTGTTGCCTGATAACCGCCCACGACAGCCCGTCGGTAGAATCCAGACGGTGATTTGCCCCTTCCAGCGTGGCGCCAATGCCAATTGAGAAAATGCCTCCGGCACGTAATGCATCAATCCCCGCCTGCGCATCCTCTATCCCTGCGGCATGCTGCGGCGCGATATTCAGCGCCTCGCAAACGTTGAGGAAAATTTCCGGATGCGGTTTGGAATGCGTGATCCGGCGGGCGTCCGCGACATAATCGAAAGCCTGCTCCAGTCCTAACGCCCTGAGCACCTGCGGGGCATTTTGTGAAACGGAAGCCAGACCGGTGAGCACGCCCTGTTCACGCAACGTATGCAGCAATTCACTGATCCCCGGCAAAATGTCCGCCGTGGTCAGCCCGGCGAGTAATCCGACATAATCGGCATTTTTCTCCGCCGCCATTGCGTCACATTCTGCCTGCGTAAAAGTTCCGGTTTTTCCGCCCACAGCGAGGATCTTCAACAGCGATTCCTGACGACTGACGCCCTTCAGTTGCTCATTAAACGCAGCATCGATGGGGATCCCGATACGCTGCGCCAGTCGTTGCCAGGCCATAAAATGCAGGTGCGCGGTATCGACCACCACACCATCGAGGTCAAAAATAACGGCACGCGGCAGGGGTTCAGTTTTCATCATGAGATCCTTTCAGAATGAGGCTTTCCGTAAATGTGTGAGAGATGCCGTTGATCCAGACCGTCAGCGGCTGAGCATTCGTTTTGCTGAGGGTAAATTGCCGGGGTTCAAGCGACACCGTCAGGCGCGTTCCACGCCAGCAAAGGGGAAACTGTAACCGCGTCCAGCCCTGCGGCAGCGAGGGCCGGAAATGCAGTTCGCCTGACTGATAATCCAGCCCCGCAAACCCCATCAGCGCCCCCGTCCAGATAGCGGCCGTGGCGGCCGCATGAATACCGTCGTCCGAAGAGTGAGGTTCTTCGCCCAAATCGATGCGGCACGCCTCGCGGTAAAACTGCAATGCCTGTGCGACCTTCCCGGTCCGGGCGGCAACAATCGCATGCACCGATTTACTCAGCGAAGAGTCGTGAATCGTACGCGGTTCATAAAAACTGAGACTGGCAGCCTGGCATTGTGGCGTGAACTGTGCGGGCAGCAGTTGCATGAGCATGACCACATCGGCCTGTTTCAGAATCTGCATCTCGTTGATTTCCGCACGGGAATAATCCAGCAAAATGGCCTGTGTGCCCTGCCGGGATTTATAGGCTGTCAGGTCGCATTGCGGTTTGCTGAGGAAGGAATCATCCTGCGCGATCACGCCCTGCACATCGGGCTGCGGCAGATACAGGTGCGTCAGAAAATCTTCCGCCTGCGCGAAGAATGCGGCGTCCTCATGATTAAATTCATGCAGATACCGGCAGGCCTCCCGGACGTTGTACTGCGCCATATAATTGGTAAACGCATTATTATCAACATGTTCTGTGTATTCATCCGGCCCGATGACGTTGAGAATTACCAGCCGGTCGCCACGCCGTTCAGCGCGGCTCATCCAGAACCGTGCGGTTTCTTTCAGCAGCGCCAGTCCCATTTGTTGCATAAATTCCGTGTCGAGCGTGGCCTGGAAATAGCCCACCGTGGCATAGGCGATATCCGCCACCAGATGATGTTCTGCCAGCGCCGATGCCACCCGTTGCCGCTGACCGGTACGGATATTGATCGCGGCAAATTCAGGCGTTTCCTCTTCGCCGCTGAACGCGCTTTCCCACGGAAACAGTGCGCCCTGATAACCGTTCTGCCGGGCTTTGTCCTGCGCCTGCGCCAGATGCAGATAGCGGTATTCCAGCAGTTTTCGCGCCTGTTCAGACGCATTCAGCAGGGCAAAAGGCAGGATAAATATTTCGGTATCCCAGAAAACATGCCCTTTATAGCCTTCGCCGGTCAGCCCTTTCGCCGCCACGCTGGCGCGTGCGTCATGCGCCGGGATCATCAGCTTCAGGTGATACAGTGCAAAATCCAGTGCACGTTGATCCTGGGGATCATCTGACGCCACACAGACCCGTGATGCCTGCCAGTAATGCTGCCAGTGGCGGGTATTTTCCATCAGCAGGTGTCCGTAACCTTGCTGCGCGTGTGCCAGCAGGGCCTTCAGGCAGCGTGCTGCGAAGGTGTTTTCTGGCAGGAAATCTGCATCGAGCGACGTGGCAATCCAGCTGAATTTCTCCAGCGTCACCGCTTCACCGGCAGATAACGGCAGGCTGATGTGTTGCAGTAACTGGCGGTTTTTCGACGAAAAACTGCTGCTGGCGCGGGCGGGAAACAGGCACTGGCTGGTGATGATCGCCTGCTGCTGGCCGTCTGTGGTCTGATAACCGCCTTGTAAAACGTTTTGATCGAAAACCCGCACTGAACATTCATTCAGATGCTGTCTGCCGCTGTTGGTGAGCGTTGCATCAATGCCGGTGCTCACGCACAAATGTGCATCCGCATCCAGCGCGGTGACAGTTAAACGGCTCGCCACCAGCGCCAGCGGAGAAAGCGCCACAAAACGACGGGTTTCGATTTTGAACCGCTGACCGGCGGGCGACTGCCAGACCAGTTCGCGATACAGCTCACCGTTCATGGTGCGCAGTTCACGCTGATAGGACACCAGCGTGCCGGAAAGCAGCGATAAACTCTCGCCGTCCAGCTCAATGCGCATACCAATAATATCCGGCAGATTCACCAGTTCGGTGACTTCGGTCGTATTTGCACGGTGATAAAAACCCGCGACAAACATGCCCCGCTGTTGATCGGTATAGGCTTCTTCGTGACAGCCACGGATACCAATCCGGCCATTACCGCAGGTATGCAGGCTGCCGTACTTATTCAGGCGATGTGGTGAAAACGGTGCTTCGGGCAGGATCTGAGGCTGAATCATAGATACACGCTCTCCCCCGACTCTGCCGACTGATAGACAGCCGCCACCAGTTGCTGGATCCGGTATCCCTGTTCCGCATCTGCCAGACTCACCGTTTCCCCGCGAACCGCCGCCACAAACGCCTGAACGCTGCGCACATGGCGCTGATCGTCGGCAACCTCCCGGTGGAATAACCTCACCAGTTCGCCCTTTTCATCGGTATACACCTGGGCAGGAAACAGTGTGGCACCGGCCTTATCACCGCAAAACTCAACGTTCATCACCGATTGCGGCTGAATATTCAGCGCAAACGCCGTTTCCAGACGCAACAACCCGCCGTTGCAGAACTCAATCGCGGCAAATACTGAATCTTCCACGCTGTATTTCTGCGGATCCCAGCTTCCGAACTGCCCTTCACTTTTGCGGTTACCGATTTTCTGAAACATCTGCGCGGTGACTTTGCGCACCGCCGGAAAGCCGAGCACGTACATGGCGGCATCCAGCATATGAATGCCGATGTCGATCAGCGGTCCGCCGCCGGACTGCGTTTTATCCGTGAAATTGCCCCAGCCGGGCACGCCGCAGCGGCGCAGGGCGCGCGCGGTGGTGACATAAACCTCACCCAGTTCTCCCGCGGCGACTTTCTGGCGTAAAATGCGCGCATCTTCGGCGAAACGGTGATGAAAGTCATAGGCCAGAATCCGGCCAGCCTGTTCCGCCGCCTGCCACATTTCCAGCGCCTGCGCGGCGGTCATGGCAGGCGGTTTTTCACAGAACACATGACAGCCGTGCTGCAATGCCGTGATCACTTGCTGATGATGGAAAAGGTTGGGCGTACAGATGCTGACGATGTCGGGCCGTTCAGCCTCCAGCATCTCTTCCAGTGAGGTAAAGGCACGGGCGATACCGTTGCGCCCGGCAAATGCCTGAGCGCGCGCCGTATCGCAATCCACCACCGCGACCAGTTCAAGCCCCGGAAGCTGGCGGTAACAGGCCACATGGACCTTTTCCGCCACCTGACCCGCCCCCACCAGCGCCACTTTCAGCGTTCCTGCCGGTTTCGTTATAAATTCCATTTCGCGGCCTGTCAGTCAGAGTAAATTGCGAAGATAGGTCAGTGAATCCTGATAAGCCTGGGTCGGATTTTCTGCCCGCACGCGGCATTCGTAGACGATATAGCCGTCGTAGCCATCTTCTTTGAGTTGCTGAAATGCGCGGCCAAAATCAATACTGCCGCTGCCCGGCTGGTAACGATGATTGTCAGCAATATGTACGTGGCCGAGCAGATCGCGTTGCTGATGGAACGCAGCGCTGAGGCAATCCTCCTCAATGCTCATATGGTAAAAATCGCCGATGATTTTGACGTGCTCAAGCGCGCCCTCTTCGATATAACGGCGTGCCTCCGCCAGCGTGTTTATCATGTGATCCTGATAACGGTTCAGCGGCTCCAGATACACCGTTGTGCCGGTGCGTCTGGCGACATTTTCCAGCTCCCGCAAGGATGCGCTGACCGCCAGACGGTCGCCCGCCTGACTGCGCGGTGAGGTCATCGGCGGCAGACGGTAGGTAAACATTCCCCAGGCGGCGGGCACGATAATCCCTTTACCGCCGACCTGCGAAAGGGCTTCCAGAATCGCAGTGATTTGCTGCAATCCGTTCAGACGGCGCTCCTCGATGAAATCACCGATCCACCCCTCATAGCCACCGCAGGCGGTAATCACTGGCAGGCCAGTTTGGGCGATAGCGGCTTTCACTTCGTCGAGATGATTTACCAGCAATTTGCCGTCAATTTCAAAACCGTCGAAACCCATTGCCTTGATAAATTTGAATTTCTCCAGAATATTTTCCGGGAAAAATGCCTGATTTTGTGTACCGATTTTCATGTCTAAGTCCTTTTAGAAAGTGATGCCGAGCTTGATGCTCTGATCAGGATGCTGATCGACGTATTTCATGTAGCTCTCCGCGCTGTTGCTGAACGTGACCACCGGATCGATCAGGTCTTCGCAGTTCAGGTAGCCGTTCATCAGCAGTTCCCAGCAGGAGTCTTCGATGCGTTTACGGCTCCAGCGGGGATAATCGGGATTGGGTTCGCTGCATGCGCGGGAAAAGACGATTTTGGCATTGTTAAAGTGGGCTTCCCGCCCGAGGTTAAAGCCTTCGGCAAAGGGTTTGGCAAAGGCGACGTAAGAAATTGTGCCGCCGTAAGCGATACCCCGCAGCGCCGCCTGCAATGCCTGGGCATTGCCGCTGGTTTCGATGATCACGTCAGCCCCCTGTTTGCCGGTGAGTTTTTTGATCTCCAGCCCGATGTCAGTACCGATCGGGTTAAACACGGCATCCGCGCCGTTTTTCAGCGCAATTTCCCCGCGTTTTTCCAGCGGATCGACGCCAATCACGATGCTGGCACCGGCCTTTTTCGCCAGTTGCACAGCGATTTGACCGATCGCCCCCAGCCCGACAATCACCACGAAATCGCCGACACGGACATTGCCGTCACGCACACCACTCATGGCGAACTGCGCCGGGTCATAACAGACGGCGTTTTTCCATGAGGCACCGGCGGGCATTTTGCGCAATTTGTAATTGTTCACGGCGTTGACGATCACCGTTTCGCTCAGCGGTCCGTAAGTACAGACATCATCGCCCAGCGCGTAATCCGTCACCTCGCAGCCCTTTTCGCAAACGGTGCCCACGACCATGTTGCCGAGCTGGAATTCGCCGAACACGATACCGCGCGGCGCATCCGCCGGACGGGGGACAAACATGCCCCATTCAGCCGAAAACTCCTCGTCGATAAACGGGCTGACGCCGCGAAAATCTACCACTTCGGTGCCGTGTTTCGGTGCGCCAAATTTCACGCGAATTTTGACTTCATACGCTGCGACCGGGCGGTCCTCATAATCCATCAGTTCAGCCACACGCGGCTGGGTTGCGACCAGTTTTTTCATCGGATATTCCTTCATCTTTAATCAGTCAATATGCGTTTTAACGTCAGCCTTTAACGCCGCCGTCAGTAAGATTGCCTTTGATAAACCGCTCCGAAAGCGCGTACATCAGGACAACCGGCAGGGCGGTCACCAGTGAGGCGGCCATCATTCTTCCCCAGACATAATCCGGTGTGCTGAACAACGTGTTCAGGCCGACAGGCAGGGTGAAATTGGCAGAGCTGGAGAGGAAAATGGAGGCGAAGAGATAGTCATTCCACGCCACCATAAAGCAGTACACAAACACCGAAATGATGCCGGAGATCGCCAGCGGCACGGTGATGTAGAAAATGATTTGCAGCCGGTTGAGGCCGTCCATCATCGCCGCTTCTTCAATGTCGTGAGGAATGGTGTCGAAGTAACTTTTCAGCATAAACACGGCCGTCGGCAAGGTCTGAACCACCATGGTGATCACCAGCGCGGTAGTGGTGTCATACAGGCCCAGCGCCGAAATAATCTTGAACAGCGGCACCACCAGCAAAATGCCGGAAAACATGTAGACGGTATAAAAGCTGGCGTTGATGGTGACGCGCCCTTTAAAACGCAGCCGTGACAACGCATAAGCGCCCAGGATGCCGAAGAACACAGCGATCACGGACGCCAGTACCGACACGGTCAGGCTGTTTTTGAAGTAACTGAGGAACGGGAAAATCTGCGGATTAAAAATATCCACGTAATGATGGAAATCCCACTCCTGCGGGAACAGCGTCGGATGGCGGGAAATCGCCTCTTTACTGCTTTTGAACGAGGTCATCAGCATGATGAAAAAAGGAAATAACATCGCGCCAAGGAAAATCAGCAGGCTGGCATAAAAGCCCGCTTTGCGCAGGATCTTGCGGTTAGTTGCTGCCATTGATATTCACCCGTTTTCTGGCAAGAAGGATCACGATAAAGATCAGGGCAAACAGCACCATGGATATGGCGGCGGCTTTACCTAAATCGTTAAAGGCGAAGGCGGTTTTATAGAGATACACACCCAGAATATTGACCTTGTTGGTCAGCAGGTAGACGTCGGCAAACATGTAGAACATCCAGATCGCACGCAGCGTGACCACCGTTGCCAGTACCGGCATAATGGCGGGCAGCGTGACGATGCGGAATTTCTGCCAGGCATTGGCGCCATCCATGCCTGCGGCTTCGTACAGGGATTTATCGACGGTCTGCAAAATCGCCAGAAACGAAATAAAGGCGTAGGGGAAATAACGCCAGATGGCGAACAACACCACCAGCACGAAGCTGCTGACCGGATTGTCGAACCACAGTGGGGCATCGCTGAACAGGTGCAGCATGTCAGCACCAATCACATTCACAATGCCGTAGCCGTTGTTGAACATGTATTTCCAGGCAAATACCAGCGAAATGGAAGGCGTGACATAGGACAAAATCACCAGCGAACGCGCCGTTTTGCGAAAGCGGAACTCACGGTTAAAAAACAACGCGACGCCCAACCCCAGCCCGGTACTGCCCGCGACGACCAGTGCGGTGTACCAGAACGTCACCCACAACGAGTGATAAAAGCCCGGATCGCTGAGAATGCTGATGTAGTTATCCAGCCCGACAAACCGGTTATCAAGACGCGGATTCAGCGGGATTTGCAGAAAGCTGATCTGGATATTCGACAACATCGGATACGCCACCAGCAGCCCCAGCAAAAAGATGCTGGGGGCGAGCAGAAGCAGCGCAAAACGACCGTCAGAATGGTTAAATTTACGTGATTTCATGATCTTCCCTGAGAATTCAGGCTCCTCCGTTTAGCGTTTTTGCATCAATGCTTCGATACGCTTTTGCCCTTCCGCCAGTGACTGCTGCGGATCCTTCTTCCCGACGGTCACGCCATTGAGCATTTCGCTGAGCACGGCAGAGCCTGTGATATCGCCCATTGCTGCGAAGTTTTTCTCCCCGACGGAACCGAACACCTGCACGTTGGCAAACTCGTTCACCAGCATTTGCGGCAGCGTGCCAAATGCCTTGATCACCGGATTGTTTTGCCAGGTGGCATTACCGGTCACGCCTTGGGTCACCGGCAATGCGGCACCCGGCGACATCAGCACCCAGGCTGTCGCGTTATCCGGTTTTTCGAGGAAGCTCACCCACCGTTCGGCGGCCTCACGTTCAGGCGTATCCAGGCCGTTGGAGATGGTCAGTGAGGTGATGGTGCCGTAAACGGCTTTGGATTTTTCAGTCGGCACGGCAAAACCAAGGTCACCGGCTTTGCCTTCGCTGTACACCGCAGGAAGAATATAAGTGGAGTAAATCGCCATCGGCACCGTGCCGTTCATAAAGGCGTCTTTGATTTCCATGACGTCATTGGAACCGGGCATCGAGAAGGTGGCGAGCTGACGGTAATAATCCAGCGCCTGCTGCATTTCCGGCGTGTTAACCGTGATTTGCCCCTGAGCATTCAATACGTTGGCATCGTTGGAAAGCGCAAACTGCGAGAAAGCCTGTTCGGTCAGAACACTTTCGGCGGTCGGTAACGCAATGCCGTATTTTTTCCGCGCGGGCTGATTAAATGCCGTGGCAATGCGGGTGACATCCTGCCAGTTTTGCGGCGCAGAGAATCCGGCGTCAGCCAGTTGTGATTTGTTGTACCAGATCCCCTGTATCCAGCCGTGGATCGGTACGCCGGTGTAATTCTCGCCTTCTTCCGTGCGCACGATGCGCAATACGCCGGGATAAAACTGATCAGCACCTATGGCGTCGATCACCTGCCTGATGGCATCGCGGTCGATCAGCTGTTCCTGATCCATCACTTTGGCGTAATCGTGACTGACTTCAATCACGGCTGGCAGTGCACCGGTACGGGCCAGCGTAATCACTTTGGTGTTGTAGGCATCTTCTTCCACCGGCACCGGTTTAATGGTGATCTGCGGATTTTCCTGTTCAAATTTCGCGATCAGCTGATTAATGACCACCTGACGTTCCTGCTCGACCGAAGAATGCATAAACTCAATGGTGACCTGTCTCTCTTTGGCGTCCTCACAGGCCGATAAACATAATGCGGATAATAATAACGGAGTTATAAGGATATATTTTCTTTTCATTTTTATATTCATGAACATCTCCTTTGCTAATTTATAGCCAGCCGAAATCACTGGCCTGTGAAATATCACACCCTTTAAATACAAAAAAAATAACGGAACATCTTAATTAATGGCGTAACCAGATATACTGATAAGGCTTTAATGTTATTTCCCCGTCACATTTCAGTGAATAATTAGAAGGTAAGACCTGATAATTCCCCGAAGGGAGCGTTACCTGAATATTGTTAGCGGAAAGGTTAAACAGACACACTATTTCCTGGTTTCCCTGCCCCCGGATAAAGGCAAACACACTTTCATGACATTCTATGACCCGCATCGGCGCGGAAGGATGAAATGCCGTCTGTTCAGTTCGGCAGATAATTAATTTTTTCAGCTCACCAAATACCCGCGCACGTAATGAATCAGGTTCAGATAATATCTGTCCAATTTCCGTGACATCATATTTCTGCCGGTTAATTGCCCGGTTATATCCGGCGTTCTCAACCCCCTGAATATCGTTACGCGAACCCAGGATACTTTGGATATACACCGCAGGAACACCGGGGAATGCCAGCAAAATAGCGTGCGCCAGCATGAAGCGTTGCAGACGGATATCGTCGTCGTCCGACTGCCGGTTCAGCGCATCCATATAGGTGACGTTGACTTCATACGGGCTGGTGCTGCCATCCGGATTATTTTTATACGACACCCTCGCGCCTTCCTGTTGCAGCGCATCCACCAGCCTGAGGATCTCTGATTCCGGCAGTAATCCGCGCAGCGGGTTCAGGCCAATGCCATCATGCGAAGCAAGAAAATTAAAGAAGGTGGTGGCGGATGTGCAGGCATCCAGACCGGCGGCCCAACGTTTCAGCGTTTCACCGTTTTCACTGTGAATGGCATGCAGAACCAGCGGTGGCAGCGGGAACTGATAGACCATCTGCGCCTCATCAAACCCGTTACCAAAGTAACTGATGTTGTCCTGATGCGGCACATTGGTTTCGGTAATAATCACAGTACCGGGTGAAACATACTCCACCACGGCGCGGAATAGCTTCACCAGTAAATGTGTTTTGGGCAGATGAATACAGGAGGTGCCGGGTTCCTTCCACATGTAACCCACAGCATCAAGACGCACATATTCAGCGCCTTCCGACAGGTATTTCAGTAACACGTCCAGCATGTCGCGCAGTACGTCAGGGTGCGCAAAATTCAGGTCGATCTGATCCGCGCTGAAGGTGGTCCAGACATGACGGGTTTCGCCATTTTCACAGCGGAAAGGTGTTAACAGCGGCGATCTGCGGGGACGGGTCACGGCAGATAAATCACTATTTTCGTTCAGGCTAATAAAATAGTTTTCATATTTCGGATTGCCCGCCAGATATTGTTTAAACCATTCACTGCTCGCGGAAATATGATTACAGACATAATCAAACATCAGCCGTGAAGACTGGCCAAGCTTACGGATATCTTTCCAGTTCCCCGCCAGTGGATTGACCTGCTGATAATCAATCACCGAGAAACCATCATCCGACGAATAAGGATAAAACGGCAGAAGGTGAACAATATTAAAAACATCCGCCAGATGCTGCTGATAAAAACTATCGAATACTGAAAGTGTTTTTTCTGCTTTGTTCGTGAACTGATCTGCATAGGTGATCAATACCACATCTTTTTCATCCCATCCCTGTTTGGCCGTATAGGTAATCTGATTTCTGGCAACCTCAATGCGTGTAATCAGATCATCTAAGAATACCGCTGACAATTTCCCTGCATATATCTGTTTCAGTAATCCCTGAATAGCGTCCATGATTTTCCTTTTTCCCTTTCCCTTTTTGTGGGACCGCTCCCACGGAATCGGAAATTACTCCTGCGTCCGGAGGTTGTCAACGAGGCAAACAGGCGGAAAGAATCAATAGAGGGAGAAACGGGGAATTATTATTGCAATCTGTGAGCAGATTCAAAATAAGCGGGGTACGCGAATGAAGGACAAAAAAGCAGGGACTATCCCTGCTCATCCATCTTCTGCACTAGCTTCTTCTCGACCTCAAATGGATCGATACCACGCAATTGCAGGCGGCGGAAGCGAATGATATTAAAACCGTTCATGACCAGAAAACTGCCTTCGATAAGTGAACCGCCAATCGAGCCAAGCCAGATGTTGTGTGCCACCCAGCAGCAGGTTGAGCACCACATAATGCAGCGGGTTGTCAGCCCGCTGGTGCGGAACAGCGCCCAGGTACTGACAACTGTCGCGCCGACCGGTAAGAGTTCCATCCAGTGATGGGCGCGGCTTAGCCCCAGTACCAGGGTCAGGACGATGAAAATTACCATAATCAACTGGTTACGGGTACGCAGGGAAATCAGTGTGCGCAGAGAATTCAGTAAGGCGCTCATGCCAGCGGGCGCGGCACCCATCATCAGAAAATGCACGCCGATAATGGCGCTGTAGGCAGAAAGCTGTTGTTTGAAACGGCGGTCGCTGCGGTTGAAAAACATCGTGATGCCGACCATGAAGGCCACAACACCAACTGACTGGGCAAACCAGTAATACGTCATTTGTCAGGAGTCTCATACGTGGGGGTCTTGCGCTGCAAAAGCAAACGGCGTTCCATAACTGAAACGCCGTTTCATCCTAACGATAAACCTGACCGGTTACAATGTGACACCGCTTTTAAAAATGGCTAATTCGCGGAAATCATTGAGTTCGTTTTTGGCTTTGCGGCCATCGGCGATCGCCACGATCAGATCCACAAATTCACCCAGCAACTGATCCATACTGACATCGTGGATCAGGCGTCCGGCATCGAAATCGATCCAGTGCGGTTTTTTCGTGGCCAGTTCACTGTTGGTTGCCAGTTTCACCGTCGGCACAAAACCGCCGTAAGGCGTGCCGCGTCCGGTACTGAACAGCACCATATGACAGCCCGCACCTGCCAGCGCACTGGTGGCGACGGCGTCGTTACCCGGCGCACTCAGCAGGTTCAGCCCCGGCGTAGTCAGACGTTCGCCGTATTTCAGCACATCCATTACCGGGCTTTGGCCAGCTTTTTGTGTACAGCCCAGCGATTTTTCTTCCAGCGTAGTGATACCACCGGCTTTGTTACCCGGAGACGGGTTCTCGTAAATCGGCTGATTATGTTCGATGAAGTACTGTTTGAAATCATTCACCATGTGAACGGTTTTCTCAAACGTACTTTCATCACGACAACGGCTCATCAGAATACGTTCTGCGCCAAACATTTCAGGCACTTCGGTCAGCACGGAAGTGCCGCCGTTGGCGATCACGTAGTCGGAGAAACGCCCCAGCAACGGGTTAGCGGTGATGCCCGATAAACCATCAGAGCCACCACATTCCAGACCGAATTTCAGTTCGCTGAGTTTACCGGCAACGCGTTTATCGTCACGCATTACAGCATACAGTTCGCGCAGGCGTTCCAGACCGGCTTCCACTTCGTCGTCGAACTTTTGCAGCGTCATGAAACGCACGCGCTCTTCGTCCACTTCGCCCAGCGTTTCACGGAACACGTCCACCTGATTGTTTTCACAACCAAGGCCGATCACCAGCACCGCACCCGCATTCGGATGGCGTACCATATTTTGCAGCATAGTACGGGTGTTCACATGATCGTCACCCAGTTGCGAACAACCGAACGGATGCGTGAACAGGTAAACGCCGTCGGTCCCTTCCGCGTCATTGGTTTCTTTCAGGAAACGTGTCTGGATCTGGCGGGCTATCCCGTTGACGCAACCAACGGTCGGGATCAACCACAGCTCGTTACGGATCCCCACCTGACCATTTTTACGACGGAAGATCTGCACATCGCGATCCGCCATCTGTTCCGGCAGGCTGGCGAAATCCGGCTGATACTGGTATTCGTCCAGATCACTCAGGTTAGTTTTGCCGTTTTGCGAATGAATATGCACACCCGGCTCAATCGCCGTCAGCGCATGCCCGATCGGCAGGCCGTATTTAACAATGTTCTCCCCCGCCGCAATCTGGCGAAGGGCAAACTTGTGGCCACGGGCAACCGGCTGAGCCAACACGACGGTGTGACCGCCTGCTTCGACCTGCTCGCCCGCGTCGATATCGCGCAACGCGACGGCGACGTTATCAGCGGTATGAATTTGAATGATACTTTGCATAGTTGCTCTCTTAGCTGTAAGCCGCCAACGCGTCACGCATGCCAAGGTCTTCAATCGACTGCAATTGCTCGGTCACTTTTGCAGTCAGACCCGGCACGGTATTCAGGTCACGTCCCCAGTGTTCTTCATCCGCCAGCACAGTTTCGACCAGCCCGGCCAACGGCAGGCTGCCATTACGCACGTTACCCCACAATTCGGAGAAACGGCTCAACCAGTGTGCATCGTCCTGCAGCGGATAAATTTCACCGTTACGTTCACCACGGTAAAACGCCAGCAAGGCTGCCAGTGCAAAGGTCAGGCGCGGAGGCAGAAGCTGATTCTTTTCCTGGCTCGCCAGCAGTTGCGGCAGAATGCGGGTGCGGTATTTGGTCATACCGTTCAGGGCAATCGACAGCAGCTGATGCTGAATGAACGGGTTGCGGAAACGGCTGAGTACCGCCTGGGCAAAGGACGTCAGTTCATCCTGTGGCAAATCCAGCACCGGCGAGATTTCCTCGGCGATCGCCAGTTCGACAAAGCGGCTGATTTGCGCATCATTCATGGATTCGCCAACGGTGTTCAGCCCTGACAGGAAGGCCACCGGCACCAGCGCGGTGTGTGCGCCGTTAAGGATCGCCACTTTGCGTTCTTTATACGGTTTGATGTCGTCAACCAGACGGATATTCAGCGGCAGCTTGTCCAGACGCAGTTCCTGCGCGAGACTTTTTGGCCCCTGAATGACGAATAAATAGAAGTGTTCGGCACTGTCGAAGAAGCTGTCCTGATAACCCAGTTCTTCCTGCAGGCTGTCGACTTCACTGCGCGGATAACCGGTAACGATGCGGTCAACCAGCGTTGAGCAGAAGGTGTTGCTGTTTTTCAGCCACTGGGTGAATGCCGCTGGCAATGCCCAAAGTTGTGCGTAACGCAGCACCAGTTCCTGCAACGCTTCACCGTTGTAGTCGATCAGTTCGCATGGCAGCAGAACCCAGCCTTTATCAGCCGCGCCGGAGAAATGGTTGAAACGCTCGAACAGCAACCGGGTCAGTTTAGCCGGGAAGCTGGCCGGAGGCGTATCGTCCGGACGGTCGCTTTCAACATAGCTGATACCGGCTTCGGTCGTGTTAGAAAACACGAAGCGGATATTCGGGTCACGGGCCAGCGCCAGGTATTCATCAAACTGATGATAGATATTAATTTCGCGGTTAACGGAGCGGATGATCCGGGTATCACGCACCGTTTCCCCCTGCTCGTTCAGACCGCTGATGATGGTGGTGTACAGACCATCCTGCGTGCTGAGTGAAGGCGGAAAGTCAGTGTCAATCGGACGAACAACCACGATCCCGGCATCCAGATCGGTATGTTCATTCAGCAGGTCGATTTGCCAGTCGACAAACGCCCGCAGGAAATTACCTTCACCGAATTGAATAATTTTGTCCGGATGTTGACGGCCAGGGAAGTCACGGCGATTTAACCTTTGCATCTCACATTCACCTTAATTTGCTCAGACTCCGGTCTTTGAGGGCGGGAAAATTGCCCTATGGCCGTCGTTATCTGTTGGGATAGTTGTTTGTTATTTCAATGTTTATTTCAGGAGCGCAGGAACCTGCGCTCCGTTGTGCTACTCAGTTCAAGCCGATCAGTTCAGTTCAATCTGGAAATACTGTTTCGCGTTATCGAAGCAGATGTTTTTCACCATGCTGCCCAGCAGTTCGATGTCTGCCGGTGCTTCGCCCTCTTCCACCCAGCGACCAATCATCTGGCACAGAATGCGACGGAAATATTCATGACGCGTATAGGACAGGAAACTGCGGCTGTCAGTCAGCATGCCGACGAAACGGCTGAGTAAGCCGAGGTTGGCGAGCTGTGTCATCTGACGTTGCATGCCGTCTTTCTGGTCGTTAAACCACCAGCCGGAACCGAACTGCATTTTGCCCGGCATCCCTTCACCCTGGAAGTTACCGACCATGGTGCCGATCACTTCGTTATCACGCGGGTTCAGGCAGTACAGAATGGTTTTTGGCAGGCCACCGGCCAGACCTTGCGCGCCCAGCAGTTTGGACAGCGGCTCGGCCAGTGGCTGGTCGTTAATGGAGTCGAAACCAACGTCTGCGCCAATCAGCTGGAACATACGGGTGTTGTTATTACGCAGCGCGCCAATGTGATACTGCTGTACCCATTCACGACGTTGATATTCAGAAGCCAGATACAGCAGAACGCCGGTTTTGAACTGAGCAATTTCTTGCGCAGTTGGCGTTTCACCGCTCAGACGACGGGACAAAATGCCGTCCAGCGTCGCGTCATCCGCTTCGCCGTAAACCACTACATCCAGCGCGTGGTCTGACACTTTGCAACCGTGCGCCGCAAAGTGATCCATACGTTTTTTCAGGGCATCACGCAGATCGCTGAAACGGGTAATGGAGACATCCGCCGCGGCTTCGAGTTTCTTCATGTAATCCACGAAGGTTGCCGCTTCGATGTTGAAGGCTTTATCCGGGCGCCAGCTTGGCAGCACTTTGACATCAAAGCTGGAATCTTGTGCCACCGCTTTATGATGTTCCAGAGAATCGATCGGGTCATCGGTAGTGCCGACCATTTTCACGTTCATCTGTTTCATGATGCCGCGGGCAGAGAATGCATCCTGCGCCAGCAATTCATTACCGCGTTCCCAGATTTCGCCCGCGGTAGACGGGGAAAGCAGTTTACCGGTGATGCCAAACGGACGGCGCAGCTCAAGGTGCGTCCAGTGGTACAGCGGGTTACCGATCGTGTGGGGAACCGTTGCAGCCCAGGCGTCAAATTTCTCGCGGTCGCTGGCATCGCCGGTACACATCCGCTCAGGCACACCGTTGGTACGCATTGCGCGCCATTTGTAGTGATCGCCTTTCAGCCAAATGTCATACAGGTTTTTGAATTTATAATCCCGCGCAATCAGCTCAGGTGGCAAATGGCAGTGGTAGTCAAAAATTGGCTCATCTTTCGCGTAGTCGTGATACAGGCGACGTGCGAATTCTGTGTCGAGAAGGAAGTCTTCCGTTAAAAACTGCGCCATCTTAGGTTCCTCATCATGAATTCTGTAGAGTTGTCACTCAATGGTGCGAAGTTATCACACCAATTTAAGCTATCGTCCAGTACTTTTTAATGCACCAAAGCCATTAAAATGACTGATTTCATTCCAAAAAAACAAACTAATTCTCTGTAAAATAATGACTTTAGCGTCATCAGCTGCTGGTGCTTATTATCCTCACAATTAGAGTGTCATTTTGTGATGTCACTCAAACTTTAAATCTGTATGACAAGTTATTTCGTACCAAATGTGACAAAACCTAAAAAGTGCGCGCCGGCTTGCGGACATTCAACCGGGCTTCGGCCTCATTATCTCTCTTCCCACGCCAGCAGGGCTTATGTAATCCATTTGCCCTTCAGGCGGCCTGTACCCGGTCAATTTTTACCAGATAACAGTGTTCATTAACTGTTCACGATAAATGTGATCATTTCGTGAAGTTGTCACACCAATTACGTTTCATTTTTCAGGCTGTCATTGTTAAGCATTGACAGAAAAGTGTGAACCGGATCAATCAAAATACAGTTTTCATTGTAAAATCAAGTAAATAACCGTGAAGTTAAAAAAGTTAAGTAACCACACAATATAAATGTGGTTTTGTGATGTCATTCAAATTTTAAATCTGTATGACAAGTTATCTTTGCATCGCCCGGACAAGAGCGTCAGAGATTACCTGCCACGTCCTTTCGCTGTTGTCCGGGCAAAACACTTCCCGGGTGCAGTCAGCCCCATGGCGAAGCAGTAATTCTGGTGTTCAGGACGTTCATCGGACCCTTACGCACAGATAACAATAACGCAGTGCGTAATAACACGGGCAGCTCCCAGTGAAATCATCTGGCGGCAACGTTCCCGAAAACACTTTAAGGAAAGCCAGAACCCCCACGCTTGTTCAGGTGGTGCGAAATACGCCCTGACAGCCTGATGTTGTCATCGCCGGATTATTTACTGGGAGAGAGTTAAATGGGTAAGATTAAAGGGTTACGCTGGTACATGATCGCCCTGGTCACCTGCGGCACTGTATTAGGTTATTTGACACGTAACGCCATTGCGGCTGCAGCGCCAACGCTGATGAGCCAGTTAAACATCACCACACAGCAATATTCCTATATTATCGCCGCCTATTCCGCCTGCTACACCCTGATGCAGCCGGTCGCCGGTTACGTTCTCGACGTCATGGGCACCAAAGTCGGTTACGCGATGTTCGCTATTATGTGGGCCATCTTCTGTATGGCGACGGCGCTGGCAAGTAGCTGGGGTGGCCTGGCCATCGCCCGCGGTGCAGTCGGTATGGCAGAAGCGGCCATGATCCCTGCCGGCCTCAAAGCCAGCAGCGAATGGTTCCCGGCAAAAGAACGTTCTATTGCCGTCGGTTACTTCAACGTGGGTTCATCTATTGGCGGCATGATTGCGCCTCCGCTGGTCGTCTGGTGCATCGTGATGCATAGCTGGCAACTGGCCTTCATCATTACCGGCGTACTGAGCCTGATCTGGGCACTGAGCTGGCTGGTGTTCTATAAGCACCCTAAAGATCAGAAGAAACTCAGCGCTGAAGAACGCACCTACATTCTGGAAGGTCAGGAAGCACAGCATCAGACCAACAACGGCAAGAAAATGTCTGCCTGGCAGATCCTGCGTAACCGTCAGTTCTGGGGCATCGCGCTGCCACGTTTCCTGGCTGAACCCGCCTGGGGAACATTCAATGCCTGGATCCCGCTGTTCATGTTCAAAGTGTATGGTTTCAATCTGAAAGAAATCGCCATGTTTGCCTGGATGCCGATGCTGTTTGCCGACCTCGGCTGTATCCTGGGCGGCTATCTGCCACCGTTATTCCAGAAGTACTTCAAAGTTAATCTGATCGTTTCCCGTAAAATGGTTGTCACCATGGGGGCGGTTCTGATGATTGGCCCTGGCATGATCGGTTTGTTCACCAGCCCTTACGCCGCTATTGCGTTGTTATGTGTCGGTGGTTTTGCTCACCAGTCACTGTCCGGAGCGCTGATCACTCTGTCATCTGATGTGTTCGGTCGTAACGAAGTGGCTACCGCCAACGGTCTGACCGGTATGGCGGCCTGGATGGCAAGTACCATGTTTGCACTGGTGGTCGGGGCGCTGGCCGATACCATCGGTTTCAGCCCGCTGTTCGCCGCCCTTGCCGTGTTCGATCTGCTCGGCGCCATCATTATCTGGACAGTCCTGCAGAACCGTTCTGCAGTAGAACCTGTCCCGGCTCCGCTAAAAACCGCGAAAGCCTAAACGTCTGTTCGTCAGCCCGGTAACTCTCTTTACCGGGCTTTGCATTTTTCTGACATTTCTCCCATGCCTTTCTGTCCGATGCACGGTGCATCAAACTTTCGTAAAACGTATACTGGCACTTGTATAATAAGTTCACAGGTCTGTCCGACACTCACTTCTTACAGGTTTCACTACTTTAAAGAGCACTCATATGGAATCCACAGACACCAGACGCCTATATCAACAACTGGCTGCCACGCTCAAGGAACGCATCGAAACAGGCTTGTATCCGGTTGGCGAAAAGCTGCCCGCTGAACGTCTGATTTCAGATGAAATGGATGTCAGTCGCACGGTCGTGCGTGAAGCGATTATCATGCTGGAAGTTGAAGGCTATGTGGAAGTCCGTAAAGGGTCGGGAATTCATGTGATGTCAAATCAGCAGCGCCACCTTGTTGTGCCCGATTGTGGCAGCGAGTTTGGCACTGCCGGTCCGTTTGAGCTGTTACAGGCACGTCAGCTGATTGAAAGTAACATCGCTGAATTCGCCGCCACACAGGTCACCAAGCAGGACATCATGCGTCTGATGGAAATTCAGGAGCATGCCCGCCAGGAAGACCGCTTCCGCGATTCAGAATGGGATTTAAAATTCCATGTGCAGGTCGCACAGGCCACGCAAAACAGTGCGCTGGCGACCATCGTTGAGAAGATGTGGAGCCAGCGTTTGCATAACCCTTACTGGCGCAAACTGCATGAGCACATTGATGAGAAGTCCATTGAGAGCTGGTGCGAAGAACACGATCTGATTTTAAAAGCGCTGATCCGCCGTGATCCCCACGCCGCCAAACTGGCAATGTGGCAGCATCTGGAAAACACCAAACAAATGCTTTTCCGCGCGACCAGCGATGATTTCGAGTTTAACGTAGACCGTTATCTTTATTCAGAAAACCCGGTAGTTCATCTCGACCCGCCGGTACTCAATTCTAAATAAATTCCCCTTAAGGCAGGTTTATTCCCCCAACCTGCCTTTTTCCTGCCTCTGCTTTGCCCCCGCCAATCCTGTCAGGCACTGTCGAGTAGTGTCAGCCAATGTAAAACCCTTTTCCATAACGTGCTTCAGACTTAAATGATCAGTCTCAACGCGCTATATTTACCTGTCTGAGTTATTGTTATTTTGTTACAGTTAGACCACTTTTTTTACCCGTCCATGCCGAGTGAAACAGGCCCGGAGACGCGTAAATCCCCGAAAAACTCATGACCAGAAAGCCCGCCAGGGAAGAGGCGACCTTATCAGCAAAACAGGCAGCGTCGAGACAAATTCTCCGCTGATGTCTTTCGCTGACCCACTGAAAATGATGGAGTTTTACAACACCGATGGAAATTATCAGTTCGCTTATCGATGCCCTCTGGCAACAAGATTATAAAACCCTGGCTAATCCCCAATTAGTCTGGGCGTTGTATCTGATTTTATTCATGATTATTTTTCTGGAAAACGGTTTGTTGCCTGCGGCTTTTTTGCCGGGCGACAGCCTGCTGATCCTTGTTGGCGTTTTGATCGCCAAAGATGCCATGAATTTCCCTTTAACCATTTTCCTGCTGACCACCGCAGCCAGCCTCGGTTGCTGGCTGAGTTATGCCCAGGGAAAATGGCTGGGCAACACCCGGATAGTACAAAGCTGGCTGGCGCATTTACCCGTGCATTATCATGAACGTGCACACGCGCTTTTCCATAAGCACGGTCTTTCCGCCTTGTTAGTCGGTCGTTTTCTGGCCTTTGTCCGCACCCTGCTGCCAACAATTGCCGGACTTTCGGGCCTGAACAATAGCCGTTTCCAGTTTTTCAACTGGGTGAGCGGATTGTTGTGGATCCTGATCCTGACCTCGCTGGGGTATTTTCTCGGTAAAACCCCGCTGTTCCTGAAATATGAAGATCAGGTGATGAACTGCCTGATGCTGCTCCCTGTTTTGCTGCTGGTCGGCGGCCTGATCGGTTCGATTGTCGTGCTGTGGCGCAAAAAACACGCTGACCGTCAAAATAAAGGCAAGAATGCATAATGAACCGAAGATTACTCAAACGTTCATTTATCTGGCCTCTGCTGCTCATGCTGCTGGCGGCGGCGACTATGATCGGGCTGGCGGTATCCCGTCTTCCGGCACCGACCAGTGCGCTGCAAATCCGTCCTGCCAGAGCGGGCGTCGCGTTACCCGATGGTTTTTATGTCTATCAGGGGCTGAGCCAGCGCGGTATTCACATCAAAAGCATTACGCCGCTCAATGATGCTTTGGTGGTACAACTCGACACCGCCTCACAACGCAAACTGGCGGAGACCGTATTGCAGGACATTTTGCCTGCCGGATTCGTTATCCAGTACTACGAACCTCAACATGCCACGACCTGGGGGTCGAAACTGGATCGTGAGCGTCTTAAGTTCGGATAAGACCATGCGCAGGATTTGTCTCATATCACCACATATTCAGCGGTAATATAATTTAGACGCTAGCATTCATAAAACTCATCAACAAATGGAATTAAGTGCACATTCGCTTAAACGTCAAAAGGAAAACCGATGATGAAAATCACTTTATCTGCCCTCACTCTTGTTCCTGCATTGCTGTTTACCACTGCCGCTTTTGCCGCACCTCAGCCGGAAAGTTGCGTGACTAAGCAACAGGAAATCCAGAAACAAATCGACGAAGCGCGGGCGCATAAAAACCAGAACCGCGTTGACGGTCTGGAGAAAGCGTTACGTGAAAATAAAGCGCACTGTACCGATGCAGGTCTGAAAGCAGAAAATCAGAAACGTGTTGAAGAGAAACGTGAAAAAGTTGCCGAACGTGAGCAAGAGTTGAAAGAGGTTCAGGCTAAAGGCGACCACGAAAAAATCATCAAGAAACAGCAAAAACTGGAAGAAGCGAAGTCTGAACTGAAAGAGGCTGAAGGCCATTAATGGCTTTTCAGACTGACAGATTTTGCCTCACGCCATAGCGGGTTTACAACGATCTTGCCTTTTGAAACAGACAATTCGCATTTGCGATAACCCGAATATCCGCTATGTTAAAAGTTCGAATCAGTTAACGTATGGAGTGACTTACACATGGCTAGTAATACATCAGAACAACTGCGCGCTGAACTCAAGTCATTGGCAGATACACTGGAAGAAGTTCTCCAGACCTCTACCGATAAGCCGAAAGCTGAACTCGATAAACTGCGTGGTAAAGCAGAATCCCTGCTCAAAGATACCCGCGAGCGTCTGAGTGATACAGGTGACAAGATTGCCTATCAGACCAAAGAAATCGCCGGTAAAGCTGACGATTACGTGCATGAAAAACCCTGGACGGGCGTCGGTATTGGTGCCGCGGTCGGTGTTGTGATTGGCGTTCTGTTAGCCCGCCGCTGATTATGGCTGAATCGATCAAACCTTCGCCACAAGGGCCGGGTAAGGGCCTGTTTGACATCGTTTCCCGCATTGCCACCGTGGTGGTGAGCATTGTGGAAACGCGTGTCCGGCTGGCTGTGGTTGAGCTGGAAGAGGAAAAGGCCAATATTTTCCAATTACTGCTTATGGCCGGTATTACCCTGATCTTTACTGCCTTTGGTCTTATGAGTTTGCTGGTTGTTTTATTCTGGGCCATTGACCCGGCCTATCGTCTTACGGCGATAGCAACGACGACCGGCGTGTTGCTGCTTCTGGCAGTGATCCTTGGCGCGATGACACTGGCGAAAGCCAAACGATCAACACTGCTTAGCCTCACCCGTAAGCAACTGGACGTCGATCGCGCTCTGCTGGAAAAGGATGACGAGCTATGAGCATTCCGAACCGTGCTATCGAAAAAGTCAGGTTGCTGCGCAAAATTGAGCGTCAGCGCGGCGAGCTTTCTCAGGCCGGTTCTGACTGGCTGGATGCCACCGCGAAAGTGGATCATTACTGGGTAAAACTGGTGGATATGCGTAAATATCTGGTCGTAGGCTCAAGCCTGCTGGCTGTTTACGGTATCCGTCATCCCAGTGCAGTGGTTCGCTGGTCCCGGCGCGCTTTCGGTATCTGGGGAACGGTACGTCTGTTTCGCAAGACCATCGGCAACAAATAGCGTGATACCCATCCTGCAAAAAGGGCTGATTGAAAAACAATCAGCCCTTTTCTTTTTGAATAACAATACGGTGGCTGTTCAATTTATTTGAACCATTCAGACAGATTTACTTGCTAACATAACTTATTCATCCGACTTATTATCTCGTCATCAACTGATGCGGTAACGGCAGGAAATATTTTCCGACCGGACCGGTAACACTTTTAGCTCAATTTGGGCGCACCACTTTCGGAGTCGAAGATGAACAAGTTACAAGACACAGCTTTACTGGTTGCACGTATTCTGATGCCTATTCTGTTTATTGTTGCAGGTTGGGGCAAAATTAACGGTTACACCGCGACTGCGGGTTACATGGCTTCCATGGGCGTGCCAAGCTTCTTCCTGCCACTGACTATCTTGTTAGAGTTTGGCGGCGGTCTGGCAATCTTGTTCGGCTTCTTTACCCGTACCACCGCGCTGATCACAGCCATCTTCACTATCCTGACGGCGCTGATCTTCCACACTGATTTTGCACAGGGCGTGAACCAGATGATGTTCATGAAAAACCTGTCTATCGCGGGTGGGTTCTTCGTCCTGTTTGCTTCCGGCCCTGGCGCATTCAGCATCGACCGCCTGATCAAGAAAAACTGGTAATTGCCCCGGCACCAGGGAGCAGCAACCACGCTATAATTAAATAAGACAATAAGTCAGACCTGCAGGGCGATGTGATTTATCACCTCGCCCTTTTTTATTACTTATCTGTAAATCTCCCCTAAATCATTCGGGTTGCATCAAGGCGGCTCGGAGGATGAGGGGGAAGGAGGAAAAATGGGACAACTAGTGAATGGCGTTTGGCAGGACACCTGGTACGACACCAAGTCGACCGGCGGTCATTTCAAACGTTCAGCAGCGCAGTTTCGTAACTGGATAACGCCGGATGGGACGCCGGGCGAACACGGCGTTGGCGGCTTTACCGCAGAACGCGACCGTTATCATCTGTATGTTTCGCTGGCCTGCCCGTGGGCGCACCGCACCTTACTGATGCGTACGCTGAAAGGGCTGGAAGACATTATCCCGGTGTCTGTCGTGCACCCGCTGATGCTGGAACACGGCTGGACGTTCGGCACCGATTTCCCGGCTGCGACGGGCGACGATTTGTATCATCTGAATTACGCCTATGAAATCTATCTGCGGGCGCAGAACGATTACACCGGCCGCGTCACCGTGCCAATCCTGTGGGATAAAAAGCAGCAGACCATCGTCAGCAATGAATCCGCCGATATCATCCGCATGTTCAACAGCGCGTTTGATGCCGTGGGTGCCAAAGCCGGGGATTATTATCCCGAGGCGTTGCGCTCAGAGATTGATGAGATTAATGAGTGGGTGTATCCGCAAATCAATAATGGGGTGTATAAGGCGGGTTTTGCGACATCTCAGGAAGCCTACGATGAAGCGGTTGACGGTGTTTTTGCGGCACTGGAACGTGCCGAGGAATTACTGGGCAAACATCGCTATCTGACCGGCAATCAGCTGACCGAGGCGGATCTGCGTTTGTGGACCACGCTGGTGCGTTTTGATCCCGTCTACGTCACACACTTTAAATGCGATCGCTACCGCATCAGCGACTACCCGAATCTGTACGGTTTCCTGCGCGATATCTACCAGATGCCGGGGATCCGCAACACGGTGAATTTCGCGCACATCCGTAATCACTATTTCCGCAGCCACGCGACCATCAATCCTTACGGGATTATTTCCACCGGACCGGCGCAGGATTTAGACTCTGAGCACGGCCGCGACACCCGTTTTTGATTTCGTTCGGCTCCTTCCCCTTTCACAAGGGGAAGGACACATTACTTCACGTCCCGCGTAGCCAGCAGCTTAGGGATTTCACGCAGGAACCAGGCTTTTGCCTCGCCCATGCTGTCGCGGCGCCACGCCATAATGATGTCGATTTCACGGTTATATTCTGCGCTCACCACCCGCAATCGCCCTTCCTCGATATCTTTCTCGACCATCGGATAAGGCATCGTCGCCACGCCCAATCCCGCCAGCAAGGCTTTACGCTTCTCTTCGATGGTACTGACCGTCAGACGCTGCTGTTTATCCAGCAACTGAACGGTTAATACCGGACGCTCACGGGCGGTATCCGCCACGGCAATCCCGCGGTATTTAACCCGGCTAACGTCAGACAGCGGCTCCGCTTCAAGATGGATCGGGTGATCCGGCGCGGCCACGTATATGCTGGCCAGCTTATACAGCTTGCGGCTGTTAATTTCGGTGGAAGAGCGGAAATGCATATCCGGCGCGATCACAATATCCGCCCGGCCTTGCTCGAGACGTTCCCACGCACCGGCCAGCACTTCGGTTAACAGAGACACCTGCGTATTGGCTTTCAGCGCCAGCTTTTCAATCAGCGGGAACAACTGCGCAGCGGGCGATAAGGCTTCACAAACGATGGTGATGTGCGTTTCCCAACCGCGGGCCAGTGCTTCGGCATCCACTGTCAGTTTATCTGCGGCTTCCAGCAATACTCGTCCACGTTCGAGCAACATCCGGCCAACATTGGTGAATTTTGTCCGATGACCTGAACGGTCAAATAACACCACATCCAGCTCTTCTTCCAGTTTCTGCATGGTGTAGCTCAATGCCGACGGGACGCGGCCCAGCTCATCGGCGGCAGCGGCGAAACTCCCCCTGCGGTCAATCGCATCCATGACCCGTAATGCTTCCAGTGTGAGTGCGCGATCCTTAGCCATTCTCTTCTCTTTCAGGAAATTTGAATATAGCGACCAGATTAACTGGCTAACAATCACACGTCCAGACGCTTACCATTTATACATCGAAATTTTTAAGAGAGGCGACCGCCATGATTACCAGCAGAACGGCAAAAGAGTGCGGTACCGCTGACTTTGGCTGGCTCCAGGCACGGTATACATTTTCCTTCGGTCATTACTTTGATCCCAAGCTGATGGGCTACGCTTCCCTGCGCGTCCTGAATCAGGAAGTGCTGTCACCCGGCGCCAGTTTCCAGCCGCGCACGTATCCGCGCGTGGATGTGCTGAATCTGGTGTTGCAGGGTTCGGCGGAATACCGCGACAGCGAAGGCAACAGCATGCAGGTCAGCGCCGGTGAAGCAGCGTTGCTGTCGACGCAGGCGAATGTCAGTTACAGCGAACTGAACACCAGCACCACTCAGCCCCTGACGCGAATGCAACTGTGGCTGGATGCCTGTCCTGAACACGAGAATCCGTTAACGCAGAAAATGGTACTGCCGGAGGCGACGCATTTCCTGCTGGCCTCACCAGACGGGGAAAAGGGCAGCCTGCAACTGCGGCAAAATGTGTGGATCCATCAACTGACACTGGCGGCGGGTGAAGCAATAACATTGCCGGTTCGCGGACCACGCGCCTATTTGCAGTCCATCCACGGGCAGATTAATGCACAGGGCGCGGTCACCCACGAATCACAAAAACTGGCCTGCGGTGACGGTGCATTTATCCATCAGGAAAACAGCCTGACCGTTTCTGCCATTACACCGTTACGCGCACTATTAATTGATATGCCGGTATGAATTTTGAGGAATACGAAGAAAATAAAACGCCGCGCAGGGCAACCTGTACGGCATTTTTTAAATGCTCAAATGACATTATTCCATAAAAAGAGTTACGGGAATACGTAATAAATGAGCCATCTGACAGCAGCCATTACCCGACAGACTCACTCGAAAAAATGGATAGAGAAAAGGAATAAAAAACCTTCTATCCAATTGATAAAACTGTACAAAAAACACCTTTTCCTCATGTGAAAGCCAACCCGGAATGATCACTAAAATTTATATTTAGAAGTCAGGCAATGACTATATATATAATATTCATCAAAATGATCTTATTATTAATACCTCCTAATAGTTCATATGAATAACATTTAATTCGTTTGATCCGATTTATTATCTATACGCATTCTTTTTTTTGCTCTATGATTTCCAGTGCTGGTTAATGGGATTGATTTTTTATAAAGGGAATGGCCATGAACTACTGCCTTTAAAACGTTAGTAATAACATTAAGACGTTAGTCTATATATTTCTTATTTATAAGAATCTTGCTCTATTCCAGCGGGATCGTATTACTACGTGATTTATAAAATTTATTTCAAGCCTAAGGATTAAGGTATGAAAAATGCAATTACTGCATTAAAGCGTAAAGCAAATCAGTATCAGGAACTTAAAAAACAGCGTGGTGTTACCTTACTGGAAATCATCATCGTTCTGGGCATTATCGGTATTATTGCCGCCGGTGTAGTTGTGTTGGCAAACCGTGCCTTCACAGCACAGGACATCAGTGAATTAGCCGATAATACTAACTCAGTCCGCGTGGGGACAACAGAAGCTTATAAAGACAGCGCTGAATATCCGGCTACTGCGTCTGCAGCGTCACTGACTAAATCGGATATCGGTAGTGCAACCGATACAACAGGCTCAATCATTTCGACTCTGGTTAAAATGGGTAAAATTTCCGTTGGAGAAGCTTTCAATGGTATATCAAACGACCCGTTCGAATTGGGTGGCGTTAAGTACGCGACTGCTGATACGAAGATGAAAGGTTTCTACCTTGTCATTAATGGCCTTGATACAGAAGATTGCCGTAATATTGCCTCTCAGATTGGCGGACAATGGGATTATGTTGCTTCCGCGCAAGTTGCTGCAGGTGGAGATTTAGCATCGGCGCCAACGTCATTATCAGGCACAGCTACAGCGCCGATTCTTAAGACACTGACTGAAGACAAATTAACACCAGAAACCATTGTTGGCACTGGTTTTTGTGATAGCTCCGTCGGTTCAGACAACGCGCTGGTGTTAGGCAGTAAATAAGTAAAGCGTTAAAACTATCCTTTATTAAAACAGGAGCCTGCCGCGATTATTGTTGCAGGCTCATTTTCGATGACGTTGAAATGATGAGAATGTGTATGCCAGGGGTAAGAAACAGTAAAGGGTTTACCTTATTGGAAATGATTATCGTCATGGGCATTATGGGTGTCGTATTCACCTCATTCTCCCTGTATAAGAAAAAACAAATCGAATCAGTTGCAAGGGAAAATCTGACCAATATACTTGCAGGTGAAATTCATGGCTTTTTACAGTTTGTAAATAAAGATAACATTCAAATAACCACCGATGTCGATGCGGATGGTGAATTAGATTTTATCGTTAACCCTCTCTATAACCCTGACATTTTAACTTCCGATGAAAAAGGAAAAGCTTACGCCACGCGTTTTAATAATAAGCCAAATGAAGAACCGGGTGATAAGAATGATTACATTAAATGGGACAATACTCAGGCACGAGGTTATTTCACCAGTCACCGCTGCTACAGCTCAACTAATCAGAAAGTTGCAGATGACGAATTCAATACGGAGGACTTACCCTGTAAGCAACCTCCGGACAGTCAGGATAAATATCTGGTGCTCGAACGTGTCGATCTGATCGGCCCGGATAACTCGCGGGCGATTGATCAGGTCGATTTTTTCATCAGTTTTCATCCAGGACGTAATGGAAAAAGTGATGTTGATAAATTTTCCATCGAAAATTATGCCACCGCCTTTAGCAAGGCATTTTCCCATTACGATCTGACGTTCATTCAGGCCGACTATCTCTATCGTAACGATGAAAAAAATACACAAGCCACAAACTTTGGTACCGGCTGGAAGTTGTTAAAAACAAATAATGCCAAGGCCACGGATAGTGCTATTCCATTTGGAAGCATGGCTTCGTATCTGGACGATATGAATCAAAATATCGCGCAGTTGGGTGTCCGTTTCAGTTTCAAGGCGGGCGTGGGGAAAAACGTCAAGCCGGACGGCTCAGTCGGTGTAAATAAACTGTGCTGGAATTATAAAGAAAATATGATGACTCACTGTCTTGAAGTTGAAAACGGCTCAGGACGCAATCAGGATGAGGGTGTGATGCATCTGACGGCTAAAAATGCGAATAATCAGATTGTCACAGGTACATTGATGGCCAATGTCATTTTCGAAGGTGAGGCATTTGACCCGGAAAAAGGGAATGTCGTCGCATTAATGACCAGTCCAGTGGTTTCCTACCAATCCTTTGGCAATAAAAAGGACACCGGTACCAATGATGTCATTGTTAATGACCCGGAGAATTACAATAAAAAAGTCACTGATGAACCAGGCCACATCAAGCTTCCCGTACAAACTTGCCCTCTGGCTCCGCCCGATCCCGCTGACCCGCAGAAAGTGCCGCGACAGCTTTACCCAAGAATGGCTGCCGCCATTTCTTCTATAGCGGCTGATGTGGGTAAGCTGGAAACATCAGAAGGCGAAGATGAAGACGGTGGAGACTTCACCGACTTTTCCAATAGTGAAAATAACCGGAGAACCACTACAGGTGTATTAGATCATTTAAGTGGCGTCGCCGTGCAAGTGAATCTTATTAAAGATGATGCCAACGGCGATTACTGGGTGATCAGTGCAACCAGCGGTGTTTTTGACAATGTGACGGGGCAAGGTGTTAGCGTTATTAATCCGAGTTCACTTTCCGTTGTACTGACCTCATGGTGTAGTTCAATAAAGCAACCTGAACTGGATGCTCATGTACCCATGCCACCGGATTAATTCAACATTGATATATGATTTAAAAATAGGTTTTTAACAATTTTCAGGATGAAGGAAAATGAAATTTAAAATAGCGGGATGCATAACGATTTTATTCATAGCCCTTGGACAATGTGCGTACGCGACAGTGAATGCAGATGGCAGTTTATCACATTCATCTTCGGTTCCCCCTGTAAGTAAACCGGCTGACGCACCGCGAAATCCTTTCTCTGGTGGGGATAGTATCTCTGTTCTGACTCCGGCAACGGTGAGTGTCACGCTGACACTGAACAGTGGTGAACTATTAAGTCAGGGAATTAAAACATGGGCAGAACAGGCGGGTTATAAACTGCTCTGGCAAAGCAAAAATGATTACTTAATTTATAGTCATATTGCCCTCGTGGGAAAAAATGACGATGAAGTTCTGGCAGAGTTAGGAAAGCTATTTTCTTCTGAAAACTACGGGTTGATTATTAAAAATTATCAGAAGAATCACGTATTACTTATTGATGATATGTAACGGAATTATTTCGGGATAGGGATATGAAAACCAAAATTGGATTAATGATAGCGTTTCTTCTCTTGCAAGGTTGCGCAGAAAGTTTCAACAAACAATTTTCACGTAGCAATGTGAAAGACGCTATACCTGGCGCGACGTCTGCGGATGAAATGAAGGTTAAGCCCTATGTGAAATATGACACGGCTTATTTAGGCACGAAAGTAGACTACAGTTCTACTCGTCAGATTTTACTGGCTAAAAAAGTCACCATAAATTCTTATGAACCTACAGACCTGAATACCGTTCTGGATGTATTGCTGGCGCAAACCGGGGTTAGCCACAGAATGAATTTGGCTATTCCTGGCCAGAAAGGAACTGATGCCGGCAAAGTCAGCATCGAGCCGCACAGCATCAATTTCACCGGAACCTTTGAAGAGTTCATGCGTTACATTTCCGCGCTGTACGATGTAAAAGCCAATCTGGATGAGAATAATATTCTTAAAATCGATGCTTATAGTGTCTATGCTATTAAGCTTGATTTTTATGGTGAGAACAATAAGTTCGAGGCCAGTCTGGACTTATCTAATGATGCAGTCAGTAACGGCGGACTGGAAGGAAAGTCTGAAACCAAATTCGAATCATCATTCTGGGATGATGTCGAAGACATGGCAGAGAAGTATGTTTCAAGCGGCATGTACAGTATTTTTAAAGATGCCTCCATTGTTACGCTTACCGGGCGTCCGTCAGAATATAAAGTCCTGAGCGACGTCTTAAAAAAATATCAGGACGATAATAACCGGCAATTTGTCGTCACATATAAAATTTTCACTCTTAATAAAGAAAAATTGGAAGAGTACGGTGCTGGCCTGAATATGTCTTACATAGATGGGGGCAGCAGCGTCGTCATTGATACGTCAATGATGGATATGTTAGGGGGCGGTATGACTGTCGCTGGCGGCGCTGATCGTGCACTGAGTATCGATGCGAAGCTAAATGCCCTGTATTCACTTACCGGGAGTAAGGTGCTGCAAAGTGGTTCGTTTGTGACACGCAATAACACCCCCATTCCTCTCAACATGACCAATTCTCAGCACTACGTCTCAGGCCGTACCCGCACGGTGAATAAAGACAGCGGAGACGAGGATGTCGAGATCGAAACCGCTGAAATCATTACCGGCACCAGCTTTATTATTACTCCGCGTGTCATGACCGATGGTCGTGTCGAAGTCACCAGTGGATTTACCAAGAGCCAGTTAAACTCTATAGATGTGTTTGATACGGTTCAGTTACCCAATGTCACGACAACTGAAATGTTTAATTCAACAGCAGTGAACCCTGGTAGTTTACTGATGGTTGCAAAATATGAACTAAATGAATTAAGCAAAGACAAGGAATACCAGATGTTAGGTTATGGTCAAAGTACTGCTGACAATGAAAATACTGTCGTCATGGTGGTGGGTATTGACTATTACCGGGCACCTTTGAACCGTTAACGATTGGAGACGGACATCATGTTAAATACGTTGTCGCGTAACAATATATTGACGGGGTTAATTTGGGACTCCTCAAACCATGAAAATATGGACGCCGGATATATGCGATGGATGGTAAATATACGTCGGAGTCATCGTATGTATGTTTACCGTGTTCAGGATGACATGACGACAAACGAGCTCGTTGGCTATTCCATAAAGACAGCGCCGGGTTGTGAATCTTTTGCTGTTCATCTCCGAAAACTTTACGGAGATGGCCTTTATCACTTTATGGCGGGCGACGAACAAGTTTATTTGTTGATCATTATGGACGGCATCATCATTAGTGGAAGTGACTGCGTTATCACTGAGACATTTTTTGGAGAAATATTGTCGTCTTTACCTGAATCAAAATATTCACGTTTGCGCGTCTCGGAAATAACGCCTGCACAGTTAGACTGTATCGCTGAGTCATGCAAAGAAAATCAACTCATTTATAAAAAAAAGCAGCGAATATTCTGGACAGGTGTGGCCGGTGGTGTAGCCCTTCTTGTTATTTGTTCTTCAATATTTCTGTATAGCATAATTTCCGGGTAACAATATGATAAAAGGACTTAAATTACAGAAAAACTCTCAGCCGCTTTCCAGAAACATTAAAGTTTCGATTGCGGTTGTCGTTCTCTTGTTGCTTGTTGCTGGCGGAGTGACCGTCTGGTATTTCTATGCCTATAAACCAGAACAGGTGAAGGAGGACGTCAGACGTCGTGAGGAACAGCAATTAGCGAATGATATAAAAACTGTCGAAAAGTACTATTTGAAATCGTTAACGGGTGGGAGCATCATGCAATTCACCAAACTAGCGTCTGAGATTTCAAAAAGTCAAAACATCCTGGCTGAATTCAATTATACAAATGAAACATTTGTTTGTGATCCACAGAACTGCTCATTTAGTTATCAGCTGAATAAAGGCAATGTATTTAATATAGCGCAGAAAAACTTTTGGGGTGAAAATTACACAGCGATTTTCTCAGATGACTCGGTTAATTTCTCGGGGATTCAATCAGGCCTGAGTGATAACCCGTTACTGAGTGCCTATAAAAACAAAGCAGATATTACTGCGCCATTCTGCGGGGATTTATTAAACTATCTTTATTCTTATAACTCGATATCGGGCATCCAGCAAACATTAAAAATAGTCTCCCTTCCTGGTTCGCCTGTGCAGACGAACGAAAATAAAATAGCCAAAAAAGGGAGAGGTAAATACTACGGACTTAACACGATGAACTGGGAAATGGAAATACCCAAAACGTCTAAAAATGGCATAGATGTATTGTACATCGCCAGTATTTTAGAAAGACAAGCATTCAGGGACGCGTTTATTATTCAAAAAATCGATAGCGTTAAAGATAATAAAATTTCAGGAGTCATGGTATGCAAAATCGGAAATTAATGTTAACAGCTCTGATTGTTTTTTTTTCTTCTGGCAGTTTCGCTGATGACGTTAAAACCACCAGCGATCCTGTCGGGGAAGTCCCGGCTCCAATTCAGCAGCATATCTCCAGATTGATGGAAGATGACGTGGCTTTTAATCAGGCCCAGCGTGAGCTTTCACAACAGCTGACGCTCGCTAAGTTGCGGCTGGAAATGGCAAAGATAAAAAGTGAAGCCTCGGAACTGACTCAGGTGCCAATGATGAGCAACATGGGTGGCGAATCTGACGATAAAGAAGCTAAACCGGCTTCACAAGCCCCTCTTGTCGAACCGAAAATAATGATGCTGTCGCAGATTGCTGGCATCACACAGGCAGCCGTCTCCGTGGGCACAAAAATCGTATTTGTCCGTATCGGAGAGATTTTCTTAGCCAACGGTAAACGTTATGCCGTCCATCAGGGCAATAACGGACGTCAGTCATTTGTTCAGGAAGTCTCCCGGTGATCCTGGATTTCATACGACTTACGGACGATTCCATACACAGCGGCGAATGGACTTTTGCTGAAATTGAGGATCGCATGTTGCTCGCCCGTTTGGGCACGCAGGAGTATCTCGTTTCTCAACGTTCTTTAATTGAAGAGCTGCATATTCTTCAATATGAAGTTCGCAAAATGAACGACATCCATCGTCACAAGATTGTCGGAATCGGGGGCGTCACAGAAGCCGTTTATTTCAAAATTTATGAACTTGTTTCTTTGCAGAAACAGAGCCGTGTTGCACTGGATATTAGTGAAACGCAGAAGGAACTTGAAGCCATATTGATTGAAGCCGTTGATATGGGGGCCAGTGACCTTCATATCACCCGCAATGATATTCTTGCGCAGCTTGAGGTCAGGGTAAATGGCATGCTGCTACCAATGATGCAGATGCCTGCCAGCAAATGCGATGAGCTGGTATTCGTCCTGTACAACGTACAAGCCAGCACCCGTGATACCACCTGGAACCGTACTATTCCGCAAAGTGCCAATATTCTCTATACGCTTAACGGATTAAGTTTTCGTTTCCGCTACGCCCACTTTCCCATTTTTGGTGAAACGAACGATTGTTTTCATGCTGTATTACGTATTATCCCATCAGGACTCTCTAAAGGAGCCGTCGCTAATCTCAATAAACTCGGTATATCGGAAGAAGAATTAGAAGATCTGAAAAAGATCCTCAGTAATCCCTATGGGGCATATTTTATTGCGGGCACCACTGGTTCAGGAAAATCCACCACTCTGAAGAACCTGATGGAGTGGCTGCAGGTCAACCGTTATGGCAATAAAGGCTGTTTTCTTACTGTAGAAGATCCTGTCGAATATCAGATATTTGGAGCAAAACAAAGCTCAGTGGTCAGTGTTGAAGGTGGCGGTTTCCATTCTGCTATCAAATCCGCATTACGCCGCGATCCTGATGTTCTGATGGTGGGCGAAATCCGCGACTCTATCTCCGCGAATGCCCTCGCCGGCGCAGTTGAAAGCGGTCACTACTGTTTTACGACTGTTCATGCAGGGAATATTGTCTCCCTGCTACAGCGCTTATCCGCCATGGGCATCACCAGCGATAAACTCTCCACACCGGGCTTTATTGCCGGATTGCAGTGTCAAAAACTTGTCCCTGTTATTTGTCCTCATTGCCATCATTCTGTCGAAATCACATTTGGTGAGAAATTGATGACCCTCTACGAGCAAAACGAAAGGGGGTGTGAAAAATGTAAGCATACCGGTATAAGCGGCAGGCAACTTGTCATGGAATATATGCGACCCACATATGATGAACTCGCCGCAATATCTAAACAAGAGTGGTTACAGGTTTACACCTTATGGCGAAAAAAACGCATCTCGTCACCGGGTCTGAGTGAGGGATTTGAAATAAAAGAAAAGGTATTTGCGGAAGTACTTCGTGGTCGGGTTTGTGCTACCTGGTTCAGTATGGAATTTGGCGATGTAGATAAAGACAACTCGGAGATTATCCATGGCAAAGTTCGGTAAGAAACAGCGGCTTTTTCTTTATAAGTTCTGTGCTGACATGATCAGAACAGACCTGCCCCTTTACGATTCCCTGCTCAAACTTCAGCTCGAGGGTAAAAGCCTGTTAGGCCCGGGTTTTGCGAAGAATATTTCCGTGTTAACCAATAATATGAAGGCAGGTCTTAAAGGTGCCTCCATTGCCGTTATGTTTGATGGTCTGGTTCCCCAAAGTGAACTTAGCGTTATTCACGCGGCCGAGCAGAGCGGCAGTCTGGCTGATGGCTTTATGACGCTCGTCAACGTCATAAACTATAACAGTGAGTTGAAAAGCAAACTTATTTCCGCCGTGCTTTTCCCGGTGATTATGATGATTCTTTCTCTTATTGTCATCGCGGGATATTCGATGAAAGTTTTCCCGGCTTTCGAAAGTGTCGTTCCCGTCAACAAATGGCCTAGCGTGACACAATCATTATATACCTTCGGGAAAGCATTGGTGGCCGGTCTGTGGATTTATATATTGATTGTTATTACGGTGACAGTCTTTTTCATTAAGACGATTATTTCCAACTTTAGTGGTCAGTTCAGAAATAAATTTCTGGATCGGATCCTTCCCTTTTCGACCTATAAACAAATTGTCGCCTCGATATTTATAAACAACCTTGCGTTGATGTTAAAAAATGGCATTCCTTTAAATGACGGACTCGCCATTATCCTCTTAAACTCTAACAGATGGCTGAAGCATCATATCAATGGCATGCGCGAGAAAATGGCTATTGGGCTGGGTTACGGGGATGCATTGAATACAGGATTATTCGGTCCTGAAACGCTGCTTAACATTAGCTTGTATGCAGAATTACCTTCATTTAATGAGGTGCTTAGTTCTGTTTCAGCGAAGTCCAGAGAACATGTTCAGGAATATATTAAAAAACTAGCCGGGCTATTGAAATCACTTTCGACACTTGTACTGGGTGGCTGTGTGATTTGGGTTTTCGCAGCACTGTTCGCCCTTTCGGATACATTAGGGAAAATGGGCGCAAGTGGTTCTTTTTAAAGGAGTGTATGATGAAAAAGATAATTCTGCTTTTCATTTTCTTGAATATAGTATCGGTTAATAGCTTTTCGGCCACGATACCTAAAGGAGGCGTGTTCAAATTTGCTGAATCTGATAGCGGTGGCAGTACAGCACAACCGCTGGATATGCCCCTTGCGTTGCCTATTGCTAATTTTTTTGGATATACCCGAAGTGGTGACAAATATTCCTATGAGGAGAAAAACTCCCTGCCAATTGCAATAAATATTATGTATATAGAATCCTCTTCCGGACAGGTTCCTGCCCAGCGTTTACCGGAGATAACAGATGACAATTTTGATTTCTCAGAACACTACCTTCACTATGATACACAAGCCAATTACAGCTGGGTGAGTGGCGGTAAAGAAGGAGACTGGGGCCTGCCCATCATTAATGCGAAACCCTATCAGAAAGGCGACCCTTTCCCGGCAATTACGGCATGTTCAGGTACGCCTGTCTCCCTGAAAGAGCAGCGTTATAAATGTAAGCCAGCAATGACGAGCTCGACGCGAAATCTCTCTTTATATGATGAACTGATTGAACTGGCCGCCAGCAAAAATCAAAAGTTATGGGTTGGCACGATTATTTTCCCCCGCGCTTCAGACGGACCTGAAGGTAATACCAGCAACAACAGCACAGGGGGGGAAGGGCATGAATTAGTTATTTATCTTCCTCATCGTCATATGGAAGTCATACACTTAGAAGCCTTGTTGCTCGGCGATGCTGATGGCAGTGAGCAACGGCTTGCAGCCTGGACACTCCAAAGTGATGACGGAGAATATTTCGTACGCTATAAGAGGTTCTGGATCAACAATGATTATCCTGCAGATTATGCTTTCGTTTCAAACGGGAAAGATACGCTCAATCATAATAAAACAGAGAGTAAGTACCTTATTCCCTACTACCTGGATAACGAGAGGATGGCCATAACAGATGTTGCTGCAATTCATACTCGTCTTGCCGGAGGTGTGCATTGGTCGGGTATCTGGAACGGACAGGGGGCTATTAACGAGCAAGGTATACGGGGTAGTGATATATTTACATGCCTGAATGGTGCTAAAGGATCGGTGGATGATTATACCGACTTAACCCATTTCCAGGATCCGGCTGTCGATTCGTTTAGGGAAGTGCCCGGTTTCAATATTATCCATGTTCCGGAAGGGCAGAAAGGATTTACCTTTGCACAAATGATGGGAAAGCAACCGACATCAGACAATGCTTATATTTGCGACACCAAAGGCACTCAGTTATTTTCGCAGCGATTAGAAATTGCAACGGAAGAAGAACCAAATATATTCATTGATTTTATGGAAGTAAAAAAAGGTATCACAGAGAAATAACGCTCTCATTGAAAATACCGTGTTTTTCCGTTCATTCTCGCAGGGAATCGTTTTAATGACTCTTTTCTATTTTTGGTTTTATCCTGTTATGGCACTGATATTCGGATTGTTTATTGGCAGCTTTATTAATGTGCTGATTTATCGATTGCCGTTAATGATTTTCGCAGAATACGGTACGGAACCGGACGCTGTTAAAGTGAATCTCTGGTGGCCACCTTCTCATTGCCCGGCATGTGGTGCTTCCGTAATGAAGCGAGACAATATCCCTGTTCTGAGTTGGTTATGGCTTAAGGGAAAGTGTCGTCATTGTGAAAGTCCAATCTCCGCACAGTATCTGATTTCCGAAATACTGTGCGGGGGCATTTTTGCCGCACTGGCGATTGCAGGGCTGCCGCATTTTACAGAAATTCAGATCTGCTGCTTTTTCCTCTATTTCTGTCTGCTTTACAGTCTGACGGTAATTGATTTTAAGCATCTGATTTTGCCCGACAGTTTGGTGTCATTGCTGTTATGGAGTGGCTTACTCTGCTCAGTATTGGGGATTACGGATATCGGGCCGCGATCGGCAATTTGTGGTGCCGTCATTATCTGGCTTGTGCTTTATGCCGTGATGGCAGCGTATGAAAAATGGCGTGGCCATGAGGGGCTGGGCTATGGCGATGTCAAACTGATGGCTGCGATCACCGTCTGGGTGGGAATGGAGAAAATTCCGGAACTGATCATGTGGTCGGCAGCCTCAGGCATTATGGTGTATGTGCTCTGTACTGTGCTGAACCAGCGCCGGACTCTGGATGAAAATCATCCAGCTGCTGAAAAACATTACATTCCCTTCGGTCCTTCAATTTCGATGGCCGGTTTGGTGATTTTTTTTATTGAGCAGCTGTAAACCATGCGCCGGATATTTCCTTTCATCCTGCTCCTGCCGTTTATGGCAAAAGCAGGAAGTGATGCCCCCGTCACAATGGTTTTGCTGCGTGCAGCAGGTGCCGACAGTGAAAATCCTCCTGCCACTTTTTCTCAGGCGATGTTATTTATCGTCGCCGGAGAAAAAACATCGCTCAGTCATCCGCAAGCGGTTAATGAAGTCTCCGCAGGTTATCCCCATTTTAGCTCACCACTGAACATTCCTTTACGGATCACTTCTGCATTCAGCATGCGCTGGCATCCTCTTTTGCGACGCTTTTCCCAGCATGAGGGAACCGATTTTGCCGCCCCACCGTTTACACCGGTGTTTGCCACAGAAAAAGGGATCGTCGTTGAAGCGAAGTACCATCCCGTCGCTGGCAATTACGTGGTGGTACGCCACCCGCAAGGATGGAAAAGCCGCTACCTGCATCTGAACAGACTGAATGTCGTCCCCGGCCAGGAGATCAAACAGGGCAGCATCGTGGCTTACTCCGGCAATACCGGACGCAGCACCGGCCCCCATTTGCATTTTGAGTTGATGCATCAGGGGCAGCCGGTTGACGCCGTGAAATTCCTGTCAGCATCCAATGCCTCATACGGCCAGATGACAGCCAAGATGACTTCGAAAATTTCAGTACCGAAAATCATGCTGGTGACTGAAATCGCGGGGCAGGAAAAAGTCATGGTGAAGTATCGCGAGAAAATAATTTATGCCAGTGCGGATCAGGAAGTGTTTGGGGATTATAAAGTGGTGCTGAAGAGCGGAAGATATCGTTTACAGAAAGTGTCCTGAAGGGAACAAAAGTTGGTGCATTCCTCAGGAATACACCAACTCATTGTTTTATATAGAGTGGAGTTGACCGTTAAGCCGGGTTCTGTCGTGGACAGTCATTCGTCTAGGCCAGCAATCGCTCACTGGCTCAAGCAGCCTACCCGGGTTCAGTACGGGCCGTACCATGTGAACCCCTATTTGGCCTTGCTCCGGGTGGAGTTTACCTTGCCACGAACTGTTGCCAGCCGCGCGGTGCGCTCTTACCGCACCCTTTCACCCTTACCTGATCCCGCTTGCGCGGGCCATCGGCGGTTTGCTCTCTGTTGCACTTGTCGTAAGCTCGCGCTTCCCAGGCGTTACCTGGCACCCTGCCCTATGGAGCCCGGACTTTCCTCCCCTCCTTCTGTCTCCCCCGAAAGGGACGGCAAAGAAGCGGCGACTGTCTGGTCAACTCCGCGGCGGATAATAGGGTATTACGCCCTATTTGTCACCCTCTTGCTCATCAAGCGCGTATTTATACAACGCATTCTTCTTCACACCGTGGATTTCGGCGGCCAGCGCGGCAGCTTTTTTGAGCGGCAGTTCTTTTTGCAGCAATGCCAGTGTGCGCAGGGCTTCCGCCGGTAAGGCTTCGGTATCGACCTTATGGCCTTCAACGATCAGCACCATTTCACCGCGCCGGCGCGTTTCGACTTCCTGCACCCATGCCAGCAGTTCACCCACCGGCGCACCGTGAATATTTTCCCAGGTTTTGGTCAGTTCACGCGCCAGTACGACATAACGATCTGGCCCCCAGACTTCGACCATATCCTGCAAACTGTCCAACAGGCGGTGCGTGGATTCATAGAAAATCAGCGTGCGGGGTTCTTCAATCAATGCCTGCAACGTATCTTTACGGGATTTGGTTTTGGCGGGCAGAAACCCTTCGTAACAGAAACGATCAGAGGGCAAACCGGCGGCACAAAGCGCGGTGATCGCCGCACAGGCACCGGGTAACGGCACCACGCGGATACCCGCTTCACGGCAGCGACGCACAAGGTGATAGCCAGGATCATTGATCAGCGGCGTACCGGCATCCGAGACCAGCGCTATCGTCTGGCCTGCCTGCAATTTCGCCAGTAAATGCTCAGCTTTTTGCTGTTCATTATGATCGTGCAGCGGGTACATTTTTGCCGTGATCGCGAAATGTTGCAGCAGCAATCCGGTATGGCGGGTATCTTCTGCAGCAATCAAATCTACACTGTTCAGTACGGCCAGCGCGCGTTGGGTTATATCTCCTAAATTGCCAATTGGCGTCGGTACGATATACAGCGTTGAGGCAGAAATATCTGCTTGATCGTCTTGATTCATTGTTTCATCCGGATTGCCGATTTAATATTGAGCATCTTAAAAAAACATCACTGGAAACTGAATGCCTTCCTCAATGACCTTTCGTACCCGTTCGGGACGTTTACTCCCTGCCATCATCGTGGCCATGCTTCTTGCCAGCTGTTCAGGTCAGGCGCCGCAGGCACCGACAGAAAGTGTCCAGGGTGCAGCGTCCGGCAGCTCTGACTATTATTTGCAGCAGGCGCAGCAAAGCGGTGATGATAACAAGGCTGACTGGCAATTGCTTGCAGTGCGTGCCCTGATACGCGAAGGCAAAGCGCCTCAGGCGGCGGAACAGCTGGCTAAAGTGCCGCAAAATCTGACGGCTGCCCAAACCGTCGAACAGCAACTGACCAGTGCAGAAGTGCAGGTTGCGCTGAAAAATTATCCGGCAGCAGCCACCAGTCTGAGCCAGTTGGATCCCCACGATCTGACCAACGATCAGAAAGCCCGTTATTATCAGGCGCAAATCGATGCCAGTCAGGGGCGCACCAGCCTTGGCGTGATCCGCGCCTATATCGCGCAGGAGCCGCTGGTACAAGGTCAGCCGCATCAGGACAACATTGACCGCACCTGGATGGCGCTGACGCAGATGTCCGCACAGGACGTCAACAGCATCGTGATCAATGCGGATGAAAATACGCTGCAGGGATGGCTGGATTTACTCAGCGTCTGGCAAAGCAACAAGCAGGATCCTGATTTACTGAAAGCCGGGATTAAAGACTGGCAGCGCCGTTATCCGGTGAATCCGGCAGCGAAAAGCCTGCCGACTCAGCTCAATAATGTGCTGACTTTCCAGCCTGCTTCAACCGGCAAAATTGCGCTGTTTCTGCCAATGAGCGGCCCGGCACAGGTTTACGGGAATGCCATTCAGCAGGGTTTTAATGCGGCAATGAGCGGTCAGGTCAGCCAGCCAGCGGCACAAACGGCACCGACAGATCCAAACGCACAATCTCAGGCGCCGGCAGACCCGAACGCAGCCGTCAGTACATCTGCACCGGACGCCAGCGCGCAAAATACCGCGTCTCAAACCGATCCTTCCCAGGCCCAGCCTGCCGCAACCCCAGCCGCTGCGCCCGTGGCCAGCAGCAACGGGCAGGTGAAAGTGTATGATACCAATGGTCAGCCTCTTGCCGCGCTTCTGACGCAGGCTCAGCAGGATGGCGCAACGCTGGTTGTCGGCCCGCTGCTGAAAGATCAGGTGAACGCACTCGCTTCTGACCAGACGCCTCTGAATGTTTTAGCGCTCAATCAGCCAGAAACTGAGAAAAACAGCCCGAATATCTGTTACTTTGCGCTCTCGCCGGAAGACGAGGCACAGGATGCTGCGCGCCACATGTGGTCTGAGCAGAAACGTATGCCGCTGTTACTGGTGCCGCGTGGCAGCTTCGGCGACCGTATCGCGCAGGCTTTTGCTAACGAATGGCAGAAACTGGGCGGGCAAACCGTACTGAAACAAGGTCTCGGTTCCGCCGGTGAATTGCGTTCTTCTATTGGCAGCGGTATCCGCCTGACCGGCACGCCAGTCACAACCAGTGATGCAGCCGCGCCAGCACAAGCGCAGGGTGTCACAATTGGTGGCATTACCATCCCGGCGCCGCCGACAGATGCACAGATTACGCAAGGCAGTACCGGTGGCACAGTGGATTCCGTCTACGTTGTTGCGACACAAAGTGAACTGACGCTGATTAAACCGATGCTGGATCTGGCGGTGAATGGCCGCGTTCATCCTTCAGTGTACGCCAGTTCGCGCAGCTATCAGGCAGGTGCCGGTCCGGATTACCGTCTCGAAATGGAAGGCGTGCAGTTTAGCGATATTCCTTTACTGGCAGGCGGTAACCCTGCGCTGATGCAGCAGGCAGCCGCGAAGTTTGGTAACGACTATTCGCTGGTTCGTCTCTATGCGATGGGGATCGATGCCTGGAATCTGGCAAATCATTTCTCCCAGATGCGCACATTGCCTGGCTTCCAGGTTTCCGGCAGCACGGGAGAATTGAGCGCCAATAGCAACTGCGTGATCCACCGTAAATTGCCATGGCTGCAATACCGTCAGGGTTCGCTGGTGCCAGTTTCTTCTTAAGAGAAAACTGAAACAGCTCAACAGAGATCGGAATTCTCAGCCATTACAGGTACAAGGACGTACTGATGAAGTCTTTTTTGTCAAAAACGCGGGCGTGCGGCGATAAATACGAAGCATTTGCACGACGCTATCTCGAAAAAGCCGGGTTAACCTTCGTGGCGGCCAATGTGGCCTGCCGTGCCGGTGAAATTGACATGATCATGCGTGACCAGCAAACCTGGGTGTTTGTTGAAGTCCGTTACCGGCGCAACGCCAGTTTTGGTGGTGCGGCGGCCAGCGTGACGATTCAAAAACAGCAGCGCCTGTTACGCGCTGCCTCTTTCTGGCTTGCAGGAAAGAACGCAAGCTTTGACACATCATCTTGCCGTTTTGATGTTTTTGCCATCACCGGCAGCCAGATAGAATGGCTGCGTGATGCCTTCAATGCGGAATAAATATTACGACGACTGACTGGACGAAAACCCGTGCTGGATAGAATCAAAGTCTGCTTTACAGAAAGTATCCAAACTCAGATTGCGGCGGCAGAAGCCTTGCCTGACGCGATTTCCCGCGCCGCGATGACGCTGGTGCAATCGCTGCTTAACGGCAATAAAATTCTGTGCTGCGGCAATGGCACCTCTGCGGCAAATGCGCAGCATTTTTCCGCCAGTCTGATTAATCGTTTTGAAACTGAACGTCCTAGCCTTCCTGCAATCTCATTATGTGCAGATAACATTGTGCTCACTGCGATTGCCAACGATCGACTGCATGAAGAAATTTATGCTAAACAGGTGCGCGCCTTAGGTCAGGCGGGTGATGTTCTGCTGGCCATTTCTACCCGCGGCAACAGCCGTGATATTGTCAAAGCCGTTGAAGCAGCGGTAACCCGTGATATGACCATTGTCGCATTAACAGGTTATGACGGCGGCGAGCTGGCGGGTTTACTGGGGCCTCATGATGTTGAGATCCGTATTCCCTCTCATCGTAGCGCCCGCATTCAGGAAATGCATATGCTCACAGTTAACTGTCTCTGTGACCTGATAGATAACACGCTGTTCCCACACCAGGACGATTAAGGAGATCCCATGAAGGCGAGTCCTCTCTTTGCTGTATTGTTAAGCGCCCTTCTGCTACAAGGCTGTGTCGCCGCTGCGGTAGTTGGTGCGGCTGGCGTCGCAACAAAAACAACGACTGACCCACGTACGGTCGGCACTCAGGTTGATGACAGCACGCTGGAAGCCCGTGTCTCTAATGCGGTGAGTAAAGATAAACAACTGAAAGACGAAGCCCGCATCGTGGCGACTGCGTATCAGGGTAAAGTCCTGTTAACCGGTCAGGCGCCGACGGCGGATATGGCTTCTCGCGCAAAACAAATTGCGATGGGTGTTGAAGGCGCAACGGAAGTGTACAACGAAATCCGTACCGGTAAGCCGGTCAGCATGGGCACAGCGTCAATGGATACGTGGATCACCACCAAAGTCCGTTCTCAGTTGTTGACCAGTGATTCGGTTAAATCATCTAACGTCAAAGTCACCACCGAAAACGGCGAAGTGTTCCTGCTGGGTCTGGTGACGCCGGAAGAAGGTAAGTCAGCGGCTGGGATAGCGGCGGGCGTGAGCGGCGTTAAACACGTCACCACGGCCTTTACTTACGTGAAATAGCTACGTGAAATAATTCAGTACGTTATAACCAAAAAGGACAGCTCAGGCTGTCCTTTTTTTGTTCAAACCCTGGCTGATTTAATGCAGTTTATGCTCTTGCAGGAAAGACTCACCACCGAGCTGGCTCATCTGACGCAGGATCCATTGCTGACGGCGTATGACATACGCAGAAGGCGCATTCACCTTAAACAGATGCGGATTCGGCAACACTGCGGCCAGTAACGCGGCCTGAGACGCAGTCAGGCGGCTGGCCGGTTTATGGAAGAAATGCTGCGCAGCCTGCTCGACGCCAAAGACGCCATCACCAAACTCCGCGATATTCAGGTACACCGTCAGAATGCGACGTTTTGTCCATACGGTTTCAATACCCACGGTCAGCCCGGCCTCAAGCCCTTTACGCACCCAACTGCGCCCATCCCACAGAAACAGGTTTTTAGCGGTTTGCTGGGATAATGTCGAAGCACCACGCATTTTTCCGCCGTCTTTATCCAGCACCGACTGAATAGCATCGACATCAAATCCCCAATGAGTCGGGAATTTCTGATCTTCCGCCGCCATCACCGCGAGCGCCATTGGTGAGGAAATCTCACTCATTGGCACCCAGTCCGAATGTGCAACATAACCAAAATCACCGGTCAGCCACGCGGAAATCTGGCGCTCCACCATCACGGCAGAAAAAGGCACGGGTAAAAAAGAAAAAAGAAGAATGCCCGCTACCCATAAGCAGAGTAACAGTATCACTGCGCGTTTTAGCCATAACAGCGGCGTACGCAACAGGCCTTTTCGAGTAATTTTATTCATTTGGCGCTTTCCACAACACATCCGACCATCTAATCAATCTCAATAATAACCTGCAAGATCAGGCTAGCGAAATGCTGCACAACATTGCTAACAATTGAGCAATAACAATGAAACTTTTGCTTACATTCAGAACGAAAAATTCCGATTAAACCACTACCATCAAGGAGTTCCGTCAAACAGTCAGGAACTCTTGCTTTTTTCACTGCGACTAATTTTTAAGCAAAAAAGTAAAATTTTTGTAAACTAATCAACAAAAGATACGTAAGATTAATTTATGATTCTGATCAGTGAAAGTGAATAAATTCTCATCAATTATTCCGTAATGCGTTAACGCACTAAGTCAAATACAACACCTGTGATACCTAAAAAATCAGCAGGGCGTGCACCTTTTTATCAGATAAAAAACGCATAAACCTAAGTGAAATTTTTTCATTTAAAATAAATTTCAGATCTCTTTTAGCTCCGGAGAGATCATTTCGCTGAAATTCACATTTAAGTCATGCATTACAACAAGTTGGCATAAATTTTTCAATTTATAGAACCGGTTTCATAGACGAGCATGTCGCAAATTCACCTGTAAAACCGCCTGCTATTGTTCACTTCCATAAGCAAAATTGCATGTCGCCAATACAACATCAACATGCTTCATTTGTATTCTGTCAAAAATCCTGCGATAAAGACTTGATGTTTTGTATAGACAAAGACTAATCTACATCACAGTTTTTAATGAATGTTGTAACAGTTCTGCTTATATTTGTTATGTTGATTGCTACAGGATGTATTAGACTTTAAACCTGAATTCCAAGACCTGCGAAAACCGAACCCTAAAAACTATCGTGGGTTACCTCTTTCCCTGGTGTTGGCGCAGTATTCGCGCACCCCGGCCTCGGCCGGGGTTATTTTTTTTCAGCGTTTGCCGTCCAGTCACGTAATACTTTGATGTCATTGCGCCATTCGGCCTTCAGCTCATCAATCCATTCCTGAACGTTATCCCACCAGGCTGGCAATGTCGGCGTCTGAATTTGTTGTGCCAGTTGCTGTAAATGTTTCAGGCCAACAGAACCCGCCGCGCCTTTGATTTTGTGGCCTTCCTCGGCAATCCCTTTTTGATCGCGTGCCGTCATGTTGGAATCAAGCACAGCCAGATAGCCCGGCATCATTTTTTCAAACATATCCGCACTCTGATAAATCAGTTTCGCCCCAACCAGGTCGATGTACTGCTCAAGCATGGCGGTATCAAGCAACGATTCGCTGTCTTTCATCACTACGGGCTCCTTTTCCACTACGGAAACGTCAGGCTGATGATCCCAGAACTGCTGAATCATCGCGGTCAGCGCGGAAACAGACAGCGGCTTGCTCAGCACGTCATCCATTCCCGCATCGAGATACTCTTTTTTGTCTTTCAGCACGTTTGCTGTCAGGGCAATCAGTGGTGGCAGATGTTGTCCGGCGTAATCGGTGCGCAGCTTGCGGGCAATATCCAGCCCTGTCATGTCAGGCAACTGGATATCCAGCAGTACCAGATCGAATTCGTCAGGATCGAACATCTCCAGCGCATCATGGCCATTCATCGCCACTTCCACGCTGTTACCTAACTTCTCCAGCACTGAACGCGCCACAATAACGTTCAGCTCGATGTCTTCGACCAACAGCACGTGCAGCGCCGGTAAGGGCATGTCTTCTTCGTCACTGGCCAGGTCAGCCGGTGAATCCAGCGTTGGTGCACGTACGACGAGCGTAAAGCAGGAACCCTGCCCCGGCACGCTGCTGACGGTGATATCGCCGCCCATTGCCTGCGCCAGACGTTTTGACACCGCCAGCCCAATCCCTGTGCCGGTCGCCGGTTTACCGCCGTTCTGATCTTTCACCTGATAATACATGGCGAAGATTTTGTCCTGCTCATCCTGCGGGATCCCCAGACCGGAATCGCGCACGACAAATCGCAGCATATCGTTCGGTTCATAATGCACGCTCAGCACAATCTCACCTTCGCGGGTGAATTTGACGGCGTTGCCGATCAGATTCCACAGAATCTGGCGCAGACGCGTGCCGTCCGTCGTAATACTGCGCGGCAACGGCAGGTCAGGCTCCATGATAAATTTCAGCCCTTTCGGCTGGGCCAGCAGTCCGGAGAGATTTTCCAGATCGGAGAGGAATTCGGTGAAATCAACCGGCTGGTTATCAAGCTGCACTTTGCGGCGCTCAATTTTGTCCATTTCAATAATATCGTTGAAGATATTGCCGAGGGTGATCGCGCTGACATGAATGGTTTTCAGGTAGCTGTGCTGTTCTTTGTCCAGCTCGGTGTCGAGCAAAATGCGGCTCAGCCCGACGATGCCGTTAAGCGGCGTACGCAGCTCGTGGCTGATCGTTGAGATAAAAGTGGTCTTCTCACGGCTGGCGTTCTCTAACGCGTCCTGATAGCGCTTACGCTCGGTAATATCGCGTCCGAAGCCCATCAGCCCGTGTCGCTTACCGATACGGTCATAAAACGGCACTTTACGCAATTCGAAGCAGGCTTTGCGCCCGTCCGGATAGACAAGCCATTGTTCGTAGGTCAGGGAAACGTTGTGACGGAAAACCTTCTCGTCGGTTTCGACCACTTTCTCGGCGATATCCGGAGTATAAACATCGTTGGGAGTCAGGCCGATCAGTTGCTTTTCACTTTTGCCGGTCAGCAGTTCCATCGCCCGGTTACAGCCGGAGAATTCTTTGTCTTCGTTGCGGTAATACACCAGGTCCGGCGAGGCATCGAGGAAAGAGCGTAATAATGCAGATTGCTGGCTCAGTTCGATCTGCGCCTGTTCGCGGTGCTGCATTTCGAGTTTCAGCTTATCGACCACTGCCAGACGCGCTTCTTCCGCTTTCACACGGTCGGCGATTTCCTGATTCAGTTGGGTAATGTTGTCTTTGAGTTGCTGATTCAGTTCGAGGTCGCGGTGGCGCATTTCTTCCAGTTTATCGACCAGACGCGCTAAACGCTGACGCGACTCTTCAAGTTGTTCAACCACCACCGACAGGAAGTAAACCGCCCAGGGCGTAATCAACAAACCAAAGAAGATGGAACGAACGACGTCGATACTCTCAACCTGCCCGCGCAGGAGCATCGTGACCGCCATCTGGACAATCATTGCCAGTACCACCAGCGCAGACGCCAGCAACAGTGAGAATCTCACCAGCCCCAGCTTGACCATCAGATCGACATAATACTGCGCTAAAACCCGGATTTGCTTCATAACGTTTCCCTTAAAACGAAGTCGTCTGAATCATACCGCAAAACCTCACCGGCGTGATGGCAGGGGATAAATTGAGCGTGAAGTTTGTGAGATGCACCTTGCAGGGGCTTGTCATGGTGCAATGCAGGAAATAAGGGCAGAGTTATTGACTATTATCTGCGGTGATATTATTAATATCGGCCGGCTTTATCAGGCTGCACGCGTTGCCAACTGCCGTCCAGCTAACATTTTTTCCTTTTATCCTCCGAATATTTTCTCTCCCGGTGCGTTTCGCACAGGCATAACTATTCATTATTACTGCAAATAAAGTCATTCGTGGCAGTATGAATAATTCTTATTACAAACACCGGACTAACACATTATTACTGTCAGGTTAAAAACAGTGACAAACCGCATGGGTACAGTATTTTCCAGTATAAAATACTGGTAATTACGCCCCTGCCAGCACGGTGCGGAGATCTTACGCTTTCCCCATAGTGAGTCAGCTCACACTTTACGTGCATGCCCCCATCGGAAATATGCCAGCAAAAACCCCATAAAACATATACATTTCAAATAATTAAATCTCTTTATATCACTTTTAATATAACTTAAATCGCCATTTGACCTGTCTGTGCTTTCTCGCTAAGTTGGGAGTCCGCTGGAAGCAATCTCGACGGGTGAGCAACTCGTCATATTTATGCAGTAATTGAAGACTCCCTCATTAAAACAAGTCAACCACCACTTGTGAGAACCATCACGAGAGGCCTTTGACGGAGATGTCCGGGCAATCAACGCACCGCAAGAGTGCGCGAAATTGCGGACAAACCTCTGTGTATAAGCCCGCTCGCGATTGGTGTGAGAGTCTCGCAGAGCCTGGGGAGGTTCACGTAATGTTGTACGATAAATCCCAAGAGAGGGACAACTGTGGTTTCGGCCTGATCGCCCATATAGAAGGCGAACCTAGCCATAAGGTCGTGCGTACTGCGATCCACGCGCTGGCCCGTATGCAACACCGTGGCGCGATCCTTGCTGACGGCAAGACCGGCGACGGCTGTGGCCTTCATTTACAGAAACCTGACCGCTTCTTCCGCATGATTGCTGAAGAACGTGGCTGGCGTCTGGCGAAAAACTATGCCGTTGGCATGCTGTTCCTCAGCAAAGATGAAAAAGAAGCTGAGGCAAGCCGCCGCATTGTTGAAGAAGAGTTGCAAAACGAGACGCTGTCCGTGGTGGGCTGGCGTGACGTTCCGACCAATCCGGACGTACTCGGTGAAATCGCGCTTTCCTCCCTGCCCCGCATCGAACAAATTTTTGTCAACGCGCCTGCCGGCTGGCGTCCGCGTGACATGGAACGCCGCCTTTATATGGCGCGCCGCCGTATTGAGAAACGCATTCAGGATAAAGACTTCTATGTGTGCAGTTTCTCCAACGTGGTCACGATCTATAAAGGCCTGTGTATGCCTGCGGATCTGCCACGCTTCTATTTAGACCTGGCCGACCTGCGTCTGGAATCGGCCATCTGCCTGTTCCACCAGCGTTTCTCGACCAACACCGTCCCGCGCTGGCAACTGGCTCAGCCTTTCCGCTATCTGGCGCACAACGGCGAAATCAACACCATCACCGGTAACCGCCAGTGGGCGCGCGCCCGTGCGTATAAATTCAAAACGCCGCTGATCCCCGATCTGCAAGACGCCTCACCGTTCGTGAATGAAACCGGTTCGGACTCCAGCTCGCTGGACAACATGCTGGAACTGTTCCTGGCAGGCGGGATGGATTTGCTGCGCGCCATGCGTTTGCTGGTGCCGCCAGCCTGGCAGCAAAACCCGGACATGGACGACGATCTGCGTGCGTTCTTCGACTTTAACTCCATGCACATGGAGCCATGGGATGGCCCGGCCGGTATCGTGATGTCAGATGGCCGTTATGCTGCCTGTAACCTCGACCGTAACGGTCTGCGTCCTGCGCGCTATGTCATCACCAAAGATAAGCTGATCACCTGTGCGTCCGAAGTTGGCATCTGGGATTATCAGCCGGACGAAGTGGTCGAAAAAGGCCGCGTCGGACCGGGCGAGCTGATGGTGATCGACACCCGCAGCGGCAAAATCCACCATTCTGCTGAAACTGACAACGATCTGAAGGGTCGCCATCCTTATAAGCAATGGATGGAGAAAAACGTTCAGCGTCTGGTGCCGTTCGAAGACTTGCCGGAAGATCAGGTGGGTAGCCGTGAGCTGGAAGACACCTTACTGGAAACTTTCCAGAAGCAATTCGGCTACAGCAGCGAAGAACTCGATCAGATCATCCGCGTACTGGGTGAAAACGGTCAGGAAGCCGTCGGCTCCATGGGTGACGACACGCCATTTGCCGTGCTCTCCAGCCGTCCGCGTATCGTGTATGACTACTTCCGCCAGCAATTTGCGCAGGTCACTAACCCGCCAATCGATCCGCTGCGCGAAGCCCACGTGATGTCTCTGGCGACCAGCATCGGCCGCGAGATGAACGTGTTCTGCGAAGCCGAAGGTCAGGCTCACCGTCTGAGCTTCAAATCGCCAATCTTGCTGTGGTCTGACTTTAAACAGCTGACCACACTCGACAGCAAACACTATCGCGCGGAAACGCTGGATATTACGTACGATCCGACCGAACAAAATATGGAGCAGTTCGTCCAGAAACTCTGTGACGAAGGCGAACAGAAAGTGCGTAACGGCGCGGTTCTGCTGGTGCTGTCTGACCGCAATATCGCCCCGAACCGCCTGCCGCTGCCTGCACCTATGGCCGTCGGTGCGCTGCAGTTGCGTCTGGTTGAGAAAAGCCTGCGATGCGATGCCAACATCATTGTTGAAACCGCCAGCGCCCGTGACCCGCACCATTTCGCCGTGCTGATTGGCTTCGGTGCCACTGCGGTTTACCCGTATCTGGCCTACGAAACCCTGGCAAAACTGGTCGACTCCCAGATCATCGAGAAGAAATACCGTGAAGTGATGCTGAACTACCGTAACGGCATCAACAAAGGCCTGTACAAGATCATGTCCAAAATGGGCATATCAACCGTCGCCTCTTACCGTTGCTCGAAACTGTTTGAAGCAGTCGGTCTGGCGAAGGATCTGTGCAACACCTGCTTTAACGGCGTCGTCAGCCGTATCGGCGGTGCCGGTTACAGCGACTTCGAACAGGACTTACTGAACCTGTCCAAGCGCGCGTGGCTGAAACGCAAAACGCTGGATCAGGGCGGCCTGCTGAAATTTGTCCACGGTGGCGAATACCATTCCTATAACCCGGACGTGGTCACTACCCTGCAAGCCGCTGTCAACAGCGGTGATTACGACGATTATAAGAAATACGCCAAACTGGTAAACGAGCGTCCGGTGGCCACACTGCGTGACTTGCTGAAAGTCACGCCAAAAGGCCAGCCGATCCCTGTTGATCAGGTTGAACCGGCGGAAGGTTTATTTACCCGTTTCGATACCGCAGCGATGTCTATCGGCGCACTGAGCCCGGAAGCGCATGAATCTCTGGCCGAAGCGATGAACAGCATCGGCGGACGTTCTAACTCCGGCGAAGGTGGCGAAGACCCGGCGCGTTACGGCACCAATAAAGTGTCCCGTATCAAACAGGTGGCTTCAGGTCGTTTCGGTGTAACACCGGCGTATCTGGTCAATGCTGACGTTATCCAGATCAAAGTGGCGCAGGGTGCAAAACCAGGCGAAGGCGGCCAGTTACCGGGTGACAAAGTGACGCCGTACATCGCGAAACTGCGCTATTCCGTACCGGGCGTGACCCTGATTTCTCCACCGCCGCACCACGATATTTATTCCATTGAAGATCTGGCGCAGCTGATTTTCGACCTGAAACAGGTCAACCCGAAAGCGATGATTTCGGTGAAACTGGTGTCTGAACCCGGCGTCGGCACTATCGCCGTTGGCGTGGCAAAAGCTTACGCGGATCTCATCACTATCGCTGGCTACGATGGCGGCACCGGCGCAAGCCCGCTGTCTTCGGTGAAGTATGCTGGTTGTCCGTGGGAACTGGGCCTGGTAGAAACACAACAGGCACTGGTGGCCAACGGCCTGCGTCATAAGATCCGTCTGCAGGTTGATGGCGGCCTGAAAACCGGCCTCGACATCATCAAGGCAGCGATTCTTGGTGCAGAAAGCTTCGGTTTTGGTACCGGCCCGATGGTGGCGCTGGGTTGTAAATACCTGCGTATTTGCCACCTGAACAACTGTGCAACGGGCGTAGCAACTCAGGATGAAAAACTGCGTCGCAACCATTATCACGGACTGCCGGAACGCGTAGTGAACTACTTCAAGTTCATCACGCAGGAAACCCGTGAAATCATGGCCGAACTGGGCATCAGCCAACTGGTGGATCTGATTGGTCGTACCGATCTGCTGACTGAGCTGGACGGTTTCACCGCCAAGCAAAACAATCTCGACCTTTCTGCGATACTGGCAACGGCCACGCCGCATGAAGGCAAAGCGGTGTACTGCACCGAAAGCAACCCGGCGTTCGACAAGGGTCAGCTGAATAAAGACATCCTGGAACAGGCCGCGCCGCATATCGATTCAAAACAGAGCAAAGCGTTCTACTTTGATATCCGCAACACTGACCGTTCCGTTGGCGCTATGTTGTCCGGTGCGATTGCAGAGAAACATGGCGATCAGGGCATGGCGGCTGATCCGGTGCGTATTAACTTCAACGGCACCGCAGGCCAGAGCTTCGGCGTCTGGAACGCAGGCGGCGTAGATTTAATGCTGACTGGCGACGCGAACGACTATGTGGGCAAAGGTATGGCGGGTGGCCGCATTGCCATTCGTCCGCCAATTGGTTCAGCGTTCCGCAGTCACGAAGCTAGCATCATCGGTAACACCTGTTTATATGGCGCAACCGGCGGCAAAATGTTTGCTGCAGGCCGCGCGGGTGAGCGTTTCGCGGTACGTAACTCCGGTGCCATCACCGTGGTGGAAGGCATCGGCGACAACGGTTGTGAATATATGACCGGCGGCATTGTTTGTGTGCTGGGCCGTACCGGCGTCAACTTCGGCGCAGGCATGACCGGTGGTTTCGCTTATGTTCTTGATGAAGATGGCGAATTCCGCAAGCGTGTTAACCCGGAACTGGTTGAAGTCCTGGAAGTAGCCGATCTGGCTATCCATGAAGAGCATCTGCGCGGTTTGATCATCGAACACGTACAGCTGACCGCATCGACCCGTGGTGAAGAGATTTTGGCGAACTGGCCGGAATGGGCGCCTAAATTTGCCCTGGTAAAACCGAAGTCCAGTGATGTCAAAGCATTGTTGGGTCACCGTAGTCGTTCCGCAGCTGAGCTGCGGGTACAAGCGCAGTAAGAGGTTAAGATGAGTCAAAACGTTTATCAATTTGTCGACCTGCAGCGTGTTGATCCGCCTAAGAAAGCGCTGAAGATCCGCAAAATTGAGTTTGTGGAAATTTACGAGCCGTTCTCAGCAACGCAGGCCGCATCACAGGCAGACCGCTGCCTGTCCTGCGGTAACCCTTATTGCGAATGGAAATGCCCGGTTCACAACTACATTCCGAACTGGCTGAAGCTGGCGAACGAAGGTCGCATCATGGAAGCAGCCGACCTCGCGCATCAGACTAACAGCCTGCCGGAAGTCTGCGGGCGCGTTTGTCCGCAGGACAGACTGTGCGAAGGCTCCTGTACCCTGAACGATGAGTTCGGTGCAGTGACCATCGGTAACATCGAACGCTACATCAACGATAAAGCGATCGAGATGGGATGGCGTCCGGATATGTCTCACGTGCAGCCAACCGGCAAACGTGTGGCGATCATCGGCGCAGGCCCGGCAGGTCTGGCTTGTGCAGACGTCCTGACCCGTAACGGTGTGAAAGCGGTGGTTTACGATCGCCATCCGGAAATCGGCGGCCTGCTGACTTTCGGTATTCCGGCCTTCAAGCTGGAAAAATCAGTGATGACCAAGCGTCGCGAAATCTTCACTGAGATGGGTATCGAATTCCAGCTCAATACCGAAGTCGGCAAAGACATCACTATTGATGCGCTGCTGGCGGAATACGATTCTGTATTCCTCGGCGTTGGCACCTATCAGTCCATGCGCGGTGGTCTGGCGAACGAAGATGCGCCGGGCGTGTACGATGCCCTGCCGTTCCTCATCGCTAACACCAAGCAGCTGATGGGCTACGATGACAGCCAGGAAGAACCTTACGTGACGATGGATAAGAAACGCGTCGTGGTGCTGGGCGGTGGTGATACCGCAATGGACTGCGTGCGTACCTCGATTCGTCAGGGCGCAACGCATGTAACCTGTGCGTACCGTCGTGATGAAGAGAACATGCCGGGCTCGCGTCGTGAAGTGAAGAATGCGCGTGAAGAAGGTGTGGATTTCAAATTCAACCTGCAACCGCTGAGCATCGAGCTGAATGATTCAGGCCGCGTATGCGGCGTGCGTATGGCGCGTACCGAACTGGGCGCTCCAGATGCCCATGGCCGCCGTCGTGCAGAAATCGTGGCTGGTTCCGAACATGTGATGGAAGCTGATGCCGTGGTGATGGCATTTGGTTTCCGCCCTCACAAAATGGAATGGCTGGCAGCCCATGACGTTGAGCTGGACTCTCAGGGACGCATCGTTGCCCCTGAAGGCAGCGACAACGCCTTCCAGACCAGCAATCCGAAAATCTTCGCGGGTGGCGATGCAGTTCGCGGTTCTGATCTGGTGGTGACAGCGATTGCTGAAGGCCGCAAGGCCGCAGAAGGCATCATGAACTTCCTCGAAGTCTGATCCGACGGGGCATCAAAACGGGGCTGCCAGCGATGGCAGCCCCGTTGTTTTTTAATCGTACGCAATCTGCACTGGCAAAAAGTGGCGGCGGCGTATTTAAGGCAATAAAAAACCCCACGTAACAACGCAGGGTTTAAGCATGAAGCCGGATTGAGCGGGTTGTTATTTCACAACACGCAATGCCGGGCGACCACCGCGAGGCGGCGTCGGCGGCTCATCATCCGGATCTTCTTCAGCCACATCCGGCAAATCACCATCAATGACTGACATGGTCGGTTCTGTCGGCTCATCAGCGCTCAGGTCACCGTCAAAGGCACCTTCGGCTTCATAAGCAGGTTCAGGTTCGAACATGGTACCGGCACCGTTTTCACGGGCATAAATTGCCAGAACAGCAGCAATCGGTACAAACACGTTACGCGGTACGCCACCAAAACGGGCGTTAAAGCGTACGTCATCATTACCCAGTTCGAGATTGCCGACAGCACGCGGCGCAACGTTCAGAACAATTTGTCCGTCACGCGCAAACTCCATCGGCACCATCACGCCAGGCATCGTCACGTCAACCACCAGATGCGGGGTTAACTGGTTGTCCAGCAACCAGTCATAAAAAGCCCGCAGCAGATAGGGGCGACGCGGAGACATGTCGGTCATCTCCATACCTTAACCTCGGGTATGCAAACGCATTTCGCGCTCTGCTTCGGTCAGGGAAGCCAGGAAAGCATCACGTTCGAAGACGCGGGTCATGTAGCCTTTCAGCTCTTTCGAACCGGTACCTGACAATTCAATGCCCAGCTCTGGCAAACGCCACAACAGCGGAGCCAGGTAGCAATCGACCAGACTGAACTCTTCGCTTTTGAAATAAGGCATGTACGAGAAGATTGGCGCAATCGCCAGCAGCTCTTCACGCAGTTGCTTACGTGCAGCGTCCGCTTCAGTCGCAGAACCTTGCTCGATTTGACGCATCAGCGAATACCAGTCATTTTCGATGCGGTGCATCATCAGACGGCTCTCACCACGGGCAACCGGATAAACCGGCATCAGCGGCGGATGCGGGAAGCGCTCATCAAGATATTCCATGATGATGCGGGATTCAAACAGGGTCAGCTCACGATCAACCAGTGTCGGTACAGTGCGGTAAGGGTTGAGGTCAATAAGATCCTGCGGCAGGTGATCCATCTCAACCTGCTCGATCTCGACACTGACACCTTTCTCCGCCAGTACGATACGTACCTGATGGCTAAAAATGTCGGTCGGGCCGGAAAACAGCGTCATTACCGAACGTTTGTTGGCAGCGACAGCCATGAAAACCTCCAAGTTTATCTAGAATATTACAGCGAGTTATCGCCAGCCTGCAGTTTTTGTCCCGTAGTTTCATAGACAACCATCGGCAAGGCGAACCCAGCCAGGAAGCGCGGCAACGTCAACTGCTCGGCGAACAGGCACAAAAGTGTGTGATAGTTTACCAGATTTTACGCAGGCTGTGGGGGACGGTGAGACGATTTCATGGGGAATTGTGTGTCAGGAGATCATTTCCCCTGCAATTACGGAACAAAAGGCATAAAAAAACCCGGTGAAACACCGGGTTTTTGACGCTGATTTTCGTGCCGAAGCACTGTGCTGCAATAGCAGCAGAAAATTAACGCTTGGAGAACTGAGGACGACGACGTGCTTTACGCAGACCGACTTTCTTACGTTCAACCTGACGAGCATCACGAGTAACGAAGCCAGCTTTACGCAGTTCGCCACGAAGATTTTCGTCATATTCCATCAGTGCACGGGTAATACCGTGACGGATAGCACCAGCTTGACCGGAGATACCACCACCTTTAACGGTGATGTACAGGTCGAATTTCTCAACCATGTCGACCAGTTCCAGTGGTTGACGAACTACCATGCGGGCAGTTTCACGACCAAAGTACTGTTCCAGGCTACGCTGGTTAATTACGATGTTACCACTACCCGGTTTGATGAAAACACGAGCGGCGGAGCTTTTGCGGCGACCAGTGCCGTAGTATTGATTTTCAGCCATTGCCTATAATCCCGAATTAAATGTCAAGAACTTGCGGTTGTTGCGCCGCATGAGTGTGCTCGTTACCCGCGTAAACTTTCATTTTACGGTACATTGCACGACCCAACGGGCCCTTTGGCAACATGCCTTTAACCGCGAGCTCGATCACGCGTTCAGGACGGCGAGCGATCATCTCTTCAAAGGTCGCTTGCTTGATACCACCGATGTGGCCGGTGTGATGGTAATAAATCTTGTCGTTACGCTTGTTGCCAGTAACAGCAACTTTTTCTGCGTTCAGAACGATGATGTAATCACCAGTATCAACGTGCGGAGTGTATTCCGCTTTATGTTTGCCACGCAGACGGCGAGCCAGTTCAGTGGCCAGGCGACCTAAGGTCTTGCCGGTAGCGTCAACTACGAACCAGTCACGTTGTACGGTTTCCGGTTTAGCTGTAAAAGTTTTCATTAAAAGCTTACCCAATTAAAGTTACACGTTGGCGAACACCCGAACGCTTACTTGTTTATAAAATAAGTATTTGAGGTTCACACGACCATCGTCCAGCAAACCTACCCCTTCGAATAGCCAATGCTGGCACTTATAAAGTTTCGGGAAAAAAACTTTGTAGTAACGTGGGGTCGCAAGATTATAGAGAAGTCTCCTGCAAAGATCGAACCCTTTTTCGACAAAAAGGAAGATTTCCCTCAACGTCTTCTGAGGGTTCGCCATGCAGGCTTTACTGCGCCTTTTTATACCACAGACTGAGCAAATAATAATCAATTAAAATCACGGCAGATGCGGCCGCCTGAGGTATTCCTCACTCTGCATCTCCTGCAGACGCGAGAGGCAACGCTGATATTCGAATTTCAGCCGTTCCCCCTGATAAATTTCAAACATCGGCACCACTGCGGAAATCACCAGTTTTACATGGCGCTCATAGAATTCATCGACCAGCGCCAGAAAACGCCGCGCAGCGTTCTCACTGTCTGCGCCCATCACCGGCACATTATGCAGCAGTACACTGTGATAGATTTTCGACAGCGCAATATAATCGAGCTGGCTGCGCGCCTCTTCACATAAGGTATGAAATTCCACCGCCAGCACGCCGTCAACGGCAGCAATGGCCTGCAGCGGACGATGATTCACTTCAAGTACGGGTCTTTCGCCTGCCTCCGCGCCACTGTGATTGCCGGTCAGTTTGCCCAGCATGGAATGCATCGCGTCAGTCGTATCAGGGCCAACAGGCGATAACCACAAATTGGCTTGTGTCAGCGTACGCAGGCGGTAATCAATGCCGGCATCCACATTCAGCACATCGCAATATTCTTTAATCAGATCAATGGCTGGCAGGAACCGCGCGCGTTGCAGACCGTTGCGGTACAGCAAATCAGGCGGAATGTTCGACGTCGCAATCAGTGTGATACCGCGGGCAAACAGCGCCTGCAGCAACGTCGCCAGCAACATCGCATCGGTAATATCCGAAACAAAAAACTCGTCGAAACAGAGTACGTCCGTTTCCGCTTTGAAGCGGTCAGCAATCACTTCCAGCGGATCTTCCTGCCCCTGAAGCTCCGTCAGTTCTTCATGGACACGCAACATAAAGCGGTGAAAATGCAGGCGAAGCTTACGTTCACCGGGCAGGCTGTGGAAAAACAAGTCCATCAGCCAGGTTTTACCGCGCCCCACGCCGCCCCACATATACAGTCCCTGCACTGGTCGCGAAGGGGTTTTCGGCGGAGATTTTGCAAACAAACGGCCCAGCAACCCTCCACGACCGGTGGTCTGAGGCATTGTTGCGGGCTGCGCGGAAAGTGCCTGATAAATCACATCAAGCTGTGCGACAGCCTGTTTCTGAACAGCATCCGCCTGGAATTCACCGGCATCCACAGCGTTCTGATAAAGGAAAAGGGGTGATTGAGATTGCATCTTTGTTAACGTCCCTGAGAAAAAATTTTTATGTTTTTCACGTCGTTTAGCCGCTTTTTTGCCGTGGGTTCGCCGCTTTTCCCGGCTGTCTGTGTATGAAAAAACCAACAGATAGCAGTGATTTTCCCCGCAGGATTCCACTCTGGCAAGGTTAACGGTTATAGTGGAGCTATTGCATGACAAATGCGTGTAACAATTACGTTAAAACCATTGTGTAAAAAAGTTAAGCCATAAAAGTTACGTGAAAAAGCCCTGCGGGACAACGAAGTCAAAATAGGAGTCATTATGACCTGGGAGTATGCACTCATTGGATTAGTGGTCGGTATCGCGATTGGTGCGGTAGCGATGCGCTTTGGTAATCGTAAATTACGTGATCAACAAGTCATGAAAAACGAACTGGAGAAAAGCAAAGCCGAACTCGACGAATACCGTCAGGAACTGGTGGGCCATTTTGCCCGCAGCGCAGAGTTGCTGGATAACATGGCGACTGATTACCGTCAGCTGTATCAGCACATGGCTAAAAGCTCCAACAATTTGCTGCCCGATATGCCCGAGCAAGATAATCCGTTCAACTACCGCCTGACCGGCTCCGAGGCCGATAACGATCAGGTACCGGTGCAAATGCCACGCGATTATTCTGATGGCGCATCCGGTCTGCTGCGTGGTGAGCGTCCGGTTCGTAAATAACAGACGCTCCTGACCTGCATAACAATCGTTATTCAGGCGTATTTACGGCATATGTCCCGTGCATGTGCCGTTCTCCAGACCCTTCCCGTGCTGTGAATCACTGTTCTATTGTCCATAACTGACGTCCATTACAGAAAGCGAGAGAGTTATCGTGATGAAGAAAAAGTCATTTTTGCTCAGTGTGTTAGCTGTTAGCCTTGGATTAACTTTCGCTTCTGCGCCTATGGCGAATGCCGCTTTACCTACGGAAGTTCAGGGACAACCTTTGCCAAGTCTGGCACCTATGCTGGAAAAAGTATTGCCCGCAGTCGTGGGCGTTCAGGTTTCAGGTACCCAGCCACCCAGTGCGGATGTCCCACCGGAATACAAATTCTTCTTCGGTCAGCAGGACCCGGAACCCAATCAGGGGCCACAGCCTTTTGAAGGGTTGGGTTCAGGCGTTATTATTGATGCCGCCAAAGGCTATGTGCTCACCAACAACCACGTGGTGAATAATGCGGATAAAATCAACGTTCAGCTCAACGATGGCCGTGAATATAAAGCCAGGCTCATCGGCAAAGACGATCAGTCCGATATTGCGGTGATCCAGCTGATTGATGCTAAAAATCTGACACAAATTACGATGGCGGATTCCGACAACCTGCGTGTCGGTGATTTTGCCGTCGCCGTTGGCAATCCGTTTGGACTTGGCCAGACGGTGACATCCGGCATTGTTTCTGCGCTTGGTCGCAGCGGCCTGAATCTCGAGGGGCTGGAAAACTTTATTCAGACCGATGCGTCGATTAACCGCGGTAACTCCGGGGGCGCATTGCTCGATCTGAAAGGTGAACTGATTGGTATTAACACCGCCATCATTTCCTCTCAGGGTGGCAGTGTCGGTATCGGTTTTGCTATCCCGGCGAACATGGCGAAGAATCTCAGCCATCAGTTGATTGAGTTCGGTGAAGTGAAACGCGGCCTGCTGGGGATCCGCGGCAGTGAAATGACGCCGGAACTGGCGCAGGCATTTAAGCTCGACAGCCAGCGTGGTGCGTTCGTCAATGAAGTGTTACCGGATTCCGCCGCCGCCAAAGCAGGTATCAAATCCGGTGACGTGCTGGTCACACTTCAGGGCAAAAAGCTCAGCAGCTTTGCAGAATTACGTGCAAAAGTCGGTACCGCAGGTCCGGGCGTCACCATGCAGATTGGTTTGCTGCGCGATGGTAAACCGATGACTGTGAATGTCACGCTGGATAAAAGCCCGGCCGTGGAAGTCAGCATTGAGAAACTCAATCCTGCCTTGCAGGGTGTGACGCTCAGCGATCCGGCAGATAAAAACGCCAAAGGCGTGCATGTCGATGACGTGAAAAAAGGGACGCCCGCTGACCAAATCGGTCTGGAAAAAGACGATGTGATTATCGGTGTAAACCGCGAACCGCTCGAAAATCTGGCCGCTTTCCGCAAAATACTGGAAAGCAAACCTGACCTGATCGCGTTGAGCATCTTGCGTAAAGGGCAAAATATCTACTTATTCATGCCGTAAAGCGTTGAAAATCGGACGCAGGTGCTGCTGCGTCCGATTAACTCATGCTATTCTTCCCTCACTTTTTATCTCGCATCCCATATACCCATGTTTGTTAAGCTATTGAGATCCGCTGTTATCGGCCTGATTGTTGCTGGCATTTTGCTGGCGGCGGTACCTATGTTGCGTAAAAACATCACAGAACCGCTGTTTGACCGAAACTTCACCCAAAACAGCGAAGAACCGGTCAGCTATAACTCAGGCGTCCGCCACGCTGCTCCGGCAGTGGTGAACGTTTATAACCGCAACATGGGTAACAGTTCACAGAACGAACTGGCCATCCGCACACTGGGTTCCGGTGTGATCATGAACGACAATGGTTATATCCTCACCAACAAGCACGTGATCAATAATGCCGATCAGATCATCGTCGCATTGCAGGATGGCCGCGTATTTGAAGCCTTGCTGGTCGGCTCTGACAGCCTGACTGACCTGGCCGTGCTGAAAATCAACGCCGGAAATCTGCCGGTGATCCCGATTAATCCACATCGCGCCCCGCATGTCGGTGATGTCGTGATGGCAATTGGTAACCCGTATAACCTCGGTCAGACAGTCACGCAGGGTATTATCAGCGCCACTGGTCGTATTGGCCTCAGCCCGTCAGGCCGCCAGAACTTTCTGCAAACCGATGCATCGATTAACCAGGGTAACTCCGGCGGTGCACTGGTGAATTCGCTGGGTGAGCTGATGGGGATTAATACACTGTCCTTTGACCAAAGTAATGACGGCGCCACACCGGAAGGTATCGGCTTTGCCATCCCGACCGCACTGGCGACAAAAGTCATGGGCAAGCTGATTCGCGATGGCCGGGTTATTCGCGGGTATATCGGAATCAGCGGGCGCGAGGTTTCCCCTCTGCACGGGCCGAATAGCGGACTGGATCATATTCAGGGGATTGTGGTGAACGAAGTCACACCCAATGGCCCGGCGGCTAATGCAGGCATGCAGGTCAGAGACGTGATCGTTAACGTCAACAACAAACCGGCTGTTTCCGCTATCGAGACAATGGATCAGGTCGCAGAGGTTCGTCCGGGTACGGTCATACCGGTGGAGATTATGCGTGACGGTCAGAAGCTGACCTTGCACGTGACCGTGCAGGAATATCCTGATCACTGACGATCGCTGAAGACAGCAACGAAAAAGCCGGAAAGGTTTCCCCTTCCGGCTTTTTTATTGCATCAAGAGCTACGAATCATTCGCCGTTGAAGCGCTCAATTTTCGCACCCAGCTGACGCAATTTATCTTCGATACGCTCATAGCCACGATCGATGTGATAAATACGGTCAACCACGGTCACCCCCTCGGCAATACAACCCGCCAGAACCAGACTTGCAGAAGCACGTAAATCGGTCGCCATCACCTGAGCGCCAGACAGTTTTTCAACGCCATGACAAATCAGGGTGCTGCCTTCGATTTCAGCATGTGCGCCCATACGGATCAGTTCAGGAATGTGCATGAAACGGTTTTCGAAGATGGTTTCGGTGATCACACCGGTACCCTCTGCCACCAGATTCAGCAAGCTGAACTGCGCCTGCATGTCAGTCGGGAAGCCCGGATGCGGTGCGGTGCGGAAGGTGACGGCTTTAGCCCGTTTGCCATGCATGTCGAGACTGATCCAGTCTTCGCCCACTTCGATATCGGCACCGGCTTCACGCAGTTTTGCCAGTACAGCATCCAGCGTATCAGGACGGGCTTCGCGACAGGTAATCTTGCCACCGGAAATCGCGGCCGCCACCAGGAAGGTGCCGGTTTCGATACGATCGGGGACCACACGGTAAACACCGCCACCCAGACGTGCAACGCCTTCGATGGTGATTTTATCAGTACCCGCACCGGTAATTTTCGCACCCAGCGTATTCAGGAAATTCGCGGTATCGACGATTTCCGGCTCACGCGCGGCGTTTTCAATAATGGTGGTGCCTTCAGCCAATGTCGCTGCGCTCATGATGGTAACGGTCGCTCCCACGCTGACTTTATCCATCACGATGTGCGCACCTTTCAGGCGGCCATCGACAGAGGCTTTCACATAACCTTCTTCCAGCACAATGGTCGCGCCCAGCTGTTCCAGACCGGTAATATGCAGGTCAACAGGACGTGCGCCGATAGCACAGCCGCCCGGCAGGGAGACTTCACCGCGACCAAAACGCGCCACCAGCGGGCCAAGAGCCCAGATAGAAGCGCGCATGGTTTTCACCAGGTCATACGGCGCACAAAACTCATTCACCTCACTGGCGTCAACGAAAACAGAACCGTTGCGTTCTATTTTGGTGCCCAGCTGGCTCAGCAGTTTGATGGTGGTATCGATATCTTTCAGATGAGGAACGTTCTGGAGTTCAACAGGTTCTTCAGCAAGCAGTGCGGCAAACAAAATAGGAAGTGCTGCATTTTTTGCACCAGAGATAGTGACTTCACCGCTCAGGCGAGTCCCACCCTGTACACGAAATTTATCCATTATGACTGCTCTCTATTCATTAAAACGACAGGTCAAATACGAGGAAGCTGCCGGAACTCCGGCAGTCTTATAAACCGCTCAGTTTACGGTCACGCGCCCATTCTTCAGGGGTATAAGCCTTAATAGACAGTGCGTGAATTCGATTGTCGGCGATGTATTCCATCAGCGGTGCGTAAACGGTCTGCTGTTTTTTCACGCGGCTCATGCCATCAAACATCGCACCAACGACAATGGCCTGAAAATGACTGCCATCGCCAGTAATGTGGGCTTCGTCCAGTGCCAATGCGTTCATCAACACGTCTTTAATTTCACTCGTTTCCATAGGGATCTATTCTTCTGAAGAATCATAACAGCCCGATATCTTATAGGGATCGGCGCAATTCTTAAACCACGAAAAAGCCCCTGACGAAGAGTTTCGCACAGGGGCTTTACGGACATTCAGTCAACTATTCACATCCCGCAGCCTAACTCACGGGAACTGCTCATATATTTATTCAACAGAGCAGCCCGTAGTGTCCGACGGAATAATATCCTGAAGGTTATACAAGGTAATCAGTGTTCTCAGCCTGTCAGTGATACCCGCAATCGTCAGCGTAATCCCCTGCTGACGGGCTTCCTCGCGTAAATGCACCAGGAAAGCCAAACCGGAAGAATCCACACGCTCCAGCCCGGAAACATCCAGACAGGTCACGCCGGACATCAGCTTTCTGCGCATATCCCAGAATGCCACCAGCGTTTCGCGATCTAACTCACCGTGCAACATCAGTCGCGGCGGCTGCGATTCCCAGCGCAGGGCTTCACTCATTGTTGTTTATCCAGCGTGATCGGCTGAGCAGCGGCTTGTTTCAGACGCGCTGTCAGACCCTCGATACCTTTCTGGCGCAAGATATCTGCCCACTCGTTCTGTTTGGTCGAAATCATGCTGACGCCTTCGGCGATCATGTCATATGCCTGCCATTCGCCTGTGCGGCTGTTTTTACGCCACTGGAAATCCAGACGAACCGGAGGACGACCATTCGGATCGGTAATGGTGACACGGATAGCAATGATATCTTTATCCGCGTAGGACTGCTCTGGTTGCACCGTGTAGCTCTGGCCGTTGTACATCGCCAGCGCCTGACCGTAAGCCTGTTGCAGGTATTCAGAGAACGCCGCGAAATAAGCCTCGCGCTGTGCAGGTGTCGCCTGTTGATAATAGCGGCCTAATACCAGCGCGCCGGCGTATTTGACTTGCACATACGGCAGCAATTCTTCACGAACGATCTGGCGCAGATAGTTAGGATCCTGCTTGATTTTCGGCTGTTCGGTTTTGAGGCGGGTGAAGGTTTTGTTCGCTGCTTCATTCATCACGCTGTAAGGATTGGTCTTGTCCACAGCAGCATTCGCCAGCGGAGCCATAACCACCAACAGTGCAGCGATCACTAAACGTTTAAACATACTTATTTCCTCTTTTATGGAGAATCCGTAATGGCAAATTCTTAATGGGCAGCCGGCTGTGGCGCCGTATTAGCGTCAGGTGCAGGTGCAGCATTCCCTTCAGGCGCAGCAGGAGCCGCCGTTGCGTCAGGGTCAGCCTTGCCGTCGCCACTCTTATAAAGGAACTGGCCAATCAGGTCTTCGAGAACCATCGCTGATTTAGTGTCCTGAATAACGCCGCCGTTTTTAAGGATAGTCGTTCCCATTTCAGGGTCTTCAAAACCAATATTCAACGCTAGGAATTGTTCGCCCAGCAAACCAGACGTGCGGATCGCCAGCGTACTGGTGCTCGGGATCTGGTTGTATTTCTGGTCGATATCCATTTCGACACGTGGGGAATAGTTTTTATCAAGCGTTATGCTGCTGACGCGGCCGATAACCACGCCACCGACTTTGACCGGCGAACCGCTTTTCAGGCCGCCTATATTGTCGAAGTCCGCAGAAATACGGTAAGTCGGGTCGGAGCCGATGGAACGGATGTCGGCCACTTTAAGACACAGGAAGATCACCGCAATCAATGCGATGATTAAAAACGCGCCTACCCAGATTTCACTCTTTTTCGTTTGCATGGTTTAATTTCCAAACATCAGTGCTGTCAGCACAAAATCCAATCCCAGCACCGCCAGTGACGAATGCACCACAGTACGTGTCGTTGCCCGGCTAATCCCTTCGGACGTCGGTATCGCATCATAGCCATTGAACAACGCAATCCAGGTCACAGTGATAGCGAAAACAAGGCTTTTAATCAGGCAGTTAAGTAAATCAGTCCGCCAGTCTACCGCGGTTTGCATCGCTGACCAGAAGAAACCGCTGTCGATGCCTTTCCAGTCCACACCCACCAGCGAACCTCCCCAAACCCCCACGGCAACGAAAATCGCCGTCAACAAAGGCATGGAAATCAGACCGGCCCAGAAACGCGGTGCAACAACGCGGCGCAGCGGATCGATAGCCATCATCTCCAGGCTGGAAATTTGCTCGGTGGCTTTCATCAACCCCAGTTCGGCGGTCAGCGCGGAACCCGCTCGGCCGGCGAACAGCAGAGCAGTCACCACCGGTCCAAGTTCGCGCAGTAAAGAGAGCGCCACCATCATACCGAGGCTGGCCTCAGCGCTGTAGGTGGTTAAAATCAGATATCCCTGCAAACCAAGCACCATGCCGATAAACAAGCCGGAAACGAGGATAATCAGCAGGGAAAGTACACCAACGCTGTAAAGCTGCTTGATCAACAGCGGCCATTGCTTGGCAAATTGCGGCTTACCGACCAATGCCCGAAAGAGCATCAGACCGGCGCGGCCAAAAGACGCACAGGTGTTTATCCCGCGGCGCCCGACTGAGGCTAACGCCTTAATTAACATGAATAGGGAACTCCATCATCCGAGCAGCTCGGTTTTGTAATCACCGGCAGGGAAACGGAAAGGCACCGGTCCATCGGCAATACCGTCAAGGAACTGACGAACACGCGGATCAGGATTATTTTGCAGCTCCTCAGGTGTGCCTTCGGCAATCACATGCTGCGCGGCCACAATATAAGCGTAATCAGCAATACTTAGCACTTCAGGAACGTCATGAGAAACCACGATGCACGTCACACCCAGCGCATGGTTCAGTTCATCAATGAGTTTAACCAGGACGCCCATGGTGATCGGATCCTGTCCCACAAAAGGCTCATCGAACATGATCAGTTCAGGGTCGAGGGCAATCGCACGAGCCAGTGCGACACGTCTTGCCATACCGCCAGACAATTCAGCAGGCATCAGGTCACCGGCACCGCGTAACCCGACTGCTTCCAGTTTCATGGTCACCGTACTGCGCAGTAATTCTTCCGGTAATTTGCTGTGTTCACGCAGCGGGAACGCCACATTTTCGAACACAGTCAGGTCAGTAAACAATGCACCGGACTGAAACAACATACTCATTTTCTTGCGCGATTCGTACAATTTGCGACGGGACAACGTCGGAATGTTATCGCCGTCGAACCAGATTTCGCCGCTGTCGGGCGCAAGTTGTCCGCCAATCAGACGCAGCAAGGTGGTTTTACCGATCCCCGAAGGCCCCATGATTGCAGTGACTTTGCCACGCGGCACGGTCATATTTATCTCTTCGAAAATGGGACGATCGCCGCGCACAAAACTCATGCCTTTGATCTCAACCAGATTCGATTCGCTTTGACTCATTCAGTTTTTCCCTTCGGAATGCTTTCGCTAAGAATACGTCTGACACGCACAAGGTATCGTATAACTTTGGTATTTTTACAAAAACTTACCCCGGTTTCGTTACCAAAGTTGCCATCGATTTACTTTTCTGCCTCAGACGGTCAAAATCAACGAATTACCATTTTAAAATAAAAGCCTTCATCGTCTAACATACAGGAACCCGCAGGCATCATTTTCAGACAAAGTGTCGCCTTAGCTCATGTTGACGAAGGAATCGCCTGCCCGCCAGGGCAACGAACCTCGCATTATACCCAATAAAGGATGTTTCATGCTTCTCGCTATCGTACTGATGATTGTCGGCTTGTTACTGTTAGTTTACGCCGCTGATCGTCTGGTGTACGGAGCCGCAGTGCTGGCACGCTCGATGGGCATCTCCCCGCTGGTGATTGGTATGACTGTCGTCGGCGTCGGAATATCCCTTCCTGAACTGGTGGTTTCCACCACCGCCGCCATCAACGATCAGATGGATTTGGCCGTCGGAAACGCAATTGGTTCGAATATCATTAATATTCTTCTGATTTTGGGCGGTGCCGCCCTGATTCATCCACTTTCCGTTCGTTCTGATATATTACGCCGCGAGCTCCCATTATTGTTACTGGTCACCGCGCTGTGTGGTTTTCTGTTAAGCGACGGCGAACTCAGCCGGTTTGATGGTGTTTTGCTACTGGCCAGCGCAGGCGTGTTCATGATGCTGATGATAAAAATCGCCCGCGCCGCCGAAAAAGAGGGGCTGGATACGCTGACCTACGAGCAAATGTCCGAACTTCCGCAAGACAGTAGCAATACGGTCGCATTTTTGTGGCTGGCACTGGGCTTTATCATCATGCCGCTGGCGTCGGGCATGATCGTTGATAACAGCACTGTCATCGCGCGTTATCTGGGTGTCAGCGAACTGGTGATTGGCCTGACGGTGATTGCTATCGGTACCAGTCTGCCAGAACTGGCGACCTTTATCGCCGGTGCTATCAAAGGCGAAGATGACATCGCGCTGGGTAATATTATCGGCGCAAACATTTTTAATACCTGCCTGGTGCTGGGATTACCCGCGCTGGTAGCACCAGGTTCGTTCAACCCAGACGCGTTTCATCGCGATTATTGGGTCATGCTGGCGGTCAGCGTGGTGCTTTCCGGACTATGCCTGATGCGTAAACACCGTATCGGACATTTAGCCGGTGCATTACTGCTGTGTGGATTTATCGCTTATATGGCCGTGCTGTTTCTATTACCGGACAGCATTGCCTTCTGAACTCTGTCAGGAACCCACTATGGCTAACGATACCTTCGCCCCCGGTTTTGATTTTCAGGCCGTCGGACATGATGTGCTGAAAACAGAACGTGAAGGACTTGAGCAGTTAGATCAATACATTAACGGTGATTTTACCCGAGCCTGCGAAAAAATCTTCGCCTGCAATGGCAAAGTCGTCGTCATGGGCATGGGCAAATCTGGTCATATCGGCCGTAAGATGGCCGCCACCTTTGCCAGTACGGGCACACCGGCATTCTTTGTGCATCCCGGCGAAGCCAGCCACGGTGATCTGGGCATGGTATCGAAGCAGGATGTCGTCATTCTGATTTCCAACTCCGGCGAAGCCCATGAAATTCTGGGGCTGATACCGGTACTCAAACGCCTGAGCATTACGCTTATCTGCATGACGTCTAACCCCGAAAGCACGATGGGGAAAGCGGCAGATGTTCACCTTTGTGTAAAAGTGCCCAAAGAAGCCTGCCCGCTGGGTCTGGCACCGACCAGCAGCACCACGGCAGTGCTGGTGATGGGCGATGCACTGGCCGTCGCACTGCTTGAAGCACGCGGCTTCACACCGGAAGATTTCGCCCTGTCACATCCTGGCGGAGCACTGGGTCGCAAGCTGTTACTGCGCGTCAGCGATATCATGCACACCGGGGATGAAATTCCGCACGTCAGCCGTGAAGCTTCGTTGCGGGATGCGTTGCTGGAAATCACCCGAAAAAATCTGGGCATGACGGTTATCTGCAACGATTTGATGAAAATCGAAGGGATCTTTACCGATGGGGATTTACGACGCATCTTTGATATGGGCGTCAACATCAATACGGCATCGATTGCGGATGTGATGACGACAGGCGGTATCCGCGTGCGTCCTTCACTGCTGGCGGTTGATGCGCTGAATTTAATGCAGGACAAACACATCACTTGCGTGATGGTTGCTGATGGTGACCAGTTGCTGGGTGTGTTACATATGCACGATATGCTGCGCGCTGGCGTAGTTTAATTGAGGAATTCCCTGAATGAGTAATAGCACAGCCCTGGTGGAAACCTGCTACGGTCCGGTCAGTGCGCAAGTGCTTGAACGGGCAAAAGCAATCCGCCTGCTGATTTGCGATGTCGATGGCGTTATGTCTGATGGCCTGATCTATATGGGAAATCAGGGAGAAGAGCTGAAAAGTTTCAACGTTCGCGACGGTTACGGTATCCGCTGCCTGCTGACATCCGATATCGAAGTCGCGATTATTACAGGCCGCAATGCGAAATTACTGGAAGATCGCGCTAAAACTCTGGGCATACGCCACTTGTATCAGGGGCAATCTGATAAGCTTTTGGCCTTCCGCGAACTGTTAGATACACTGTCTCTGCGGGCCGAAGAAGTGGCGTACATTGGTGATGACCTGATTGACTGGCCGGTGATGGCCGAAGTGGGTCTCTCTGTCGCGGTTCAGGATGCACATCCTGTTCTGTTACCGAAAGCGCATTATGTTACCCGTATCGCGGGTGGACGTGGTGCAGTACGCGAACTGTGTGATTTGATTCTGCTGGCGCAGGGTAAGCTGGAGGACGCCAAAGGGCTGTCGATATGAGTAAAGCAAAACTTTGGATTATTCTGGCGCTGACTGCCATCGTTCTGGTGCTGATTGGCTGGTCATTATCTGACAACAGCGATGATGTTCCGCAAGCGGTCAATGATCAGGATCCGACATACCAGACGTCCCACACCGTTACGATGGTGTATGACCCGATGGGCAGCCTGACGTATAAACTGGTTTCAGACCAGGTAAAATATTACACCGCTGATCAGGTGTCATGGTTTACCAATCCGGTCGCGACCATGTATGACAAGAACAAAGTAGCCACCTGGGTATTGCGTTCTGATAAAGCGAAACTGACTCAGGATAAAATGCTCTATCTTTATGGGCATGTGCAGGCAGACAGCCTGACACCTGAGACATCACAGCTGCAAAGAATCAAAACGGACAATGCACGGGTTAACCTGACGACACAGGACGTTGCCTCAGACGATGAAGTGACGTTGTATGGTACAGGTTTTACATCTAACGGCATGAAAATGCGTGGTAATCTGCGTGACAAAACAGCAGAGCTGATCGAAAAGGTAACGACCTCTTATGAAATTCAAAGCAAAAAATAAAATCCGTGATCTCCTGATCGTCAGCTCATTGTTAGCCGTCAGCGTTCCGGCATTTGCCTTAAAAGACGATACAACGAAACCGATCACCATTGATTCAGCAAACCAGGCGCTCGACGTCAATACCAATACCGCGACCTTTACCGGCAATGTGGTCGTCAATCAGGGTACGATCCAGGTTAAAGCCGACAAAGTGGTCGTCATCCGCCCGCAGGGGGTTTCCGGTAAAGAAGTGGTAGAAGGTTACGGCAACCCGGTGACGTTCTACCAGATGCAGGATAACGGTAAGCCGATTAAAGGCCATGCCCAGAAAGTCCGCTATGAAGTGGAAAATGACCTCGTCACGCTGACCGGCAACGCTTACCTTGAGCAACTGGACAGCAATGTGAAAGGCGACCGTATTACCTATCTGGTACAGAAACAGCAAATGGAAGCCTTTAGTGATAAAGGTAACCGTGTGACGACCGTTCTGGTACCTTCGCAGCTGCAACAAAAAACGCCTGCAGCGGGCGGCCAGCCGACCAAAAAGAGTAACTGATATTTTATGGCTAAATTAATCGCAGAGAATCTGGCAAAGGCATACAAAGGCCGTAAGGTCGTTGAAGATGTCAGTCTGATGGTCAACTCGGGTGAAATCGTCGGGTTATTAGGGCCAAACGGTGCGGGTAAAACCACCACCTTTTACATGGTCGTGGGCATCGTCCAGCGCGATGCGGGCCGCATTATCGTTGATGATGAAGACATCAGCCTGCTGCCGCTGCATACCCGCGCCCGTCGCGGTATTGGCTATCTTCCGCAGGAAGCCTCCATTTTCCGTCGTCTGAGCGTATTTGATAACCTGATGGCGGTGCTGCAGATCCGTGACGATCTGACCAAAGAACAGCGTAATGACCGCGCTAATGAATTAATGGAAGAGTTCCATATTTCTCATTTGCGCGATAACCTCGGTCAGTCACTGTCTGGTGGTGAACGTCGTCGTGTTGAAATTGCCCGTGCACTGGCAGCGAACCCTAAATTCATCCTGCTGGATGAACCGTTCGCCGGGGTTGACCCGATTTCCGTTATCGACATCAAAAAAATCATTGAGCATTTACGTGACAGCGGCCTCGGCGTACTGATCACTGACCATAACGTTCGCGAAACACTCGACGTTTGTGAACGCGCGTATATCGTCAGTCAGGGGAAATTGATCGCCCACGGCACGCCAGCCGACATTCTTGCTGATGAACAAGTTAAACGTGTTTATCTTGGTGAAGAATTCCGTCTGTGATCTGTGCCGCCGGAACCGTGCCTGTTTCAACCTACACTGAAACGGGCCGTCTCTGACAGAAGTGTTGCCGTTTTCACTCATCAACGGAATTAAGCCAAGATATGAAGCAAGGTTTGCAACTCAGACTCAGCCAACAACTGGCAATGACTCCTCAGTTACAACAGGCCATCCGCTTGTTGCAACTATCCACGCTTGAGCTCCAGCAGGAGATCCAACTCGCGCTGGAGAGCAACCCTCTGTTGGAACAAACCGACCTTCATGAAGAAATCGACTCGGTAGAAACCACCGACAGCGAAGGGTTAGACACCCGCGAGGCACTCGAGCAGAAAGACATGCCGGAAGAGTTGCCGCTGGACGCCACCTGGGATGAGATTTACACCGCAGGCACGCCATCAGGCACCGGCAATGATTACAGCGACGATGAGCTACCGATTTACCAGGGCGAAACCACGCAGACACTTCAGGATTACCTGATGTGGCAGGTCGAGCTGACACCGTTCTCTGATACCGATGCCGCGATTGCCACGTCAATCGTCGATGCAGTGGATGACACCGGTTACCTGACCGTCTCCCTTGACGACATTCTCGAAAGCGTCGGTGATGAAAATGTCACCATGGACGAAGTCGAAGCCGTACTTAAGCGCGTTCAGCGTTTTGATCCGGTGGGTGTCGCCGCCCGGGACCTGCGCGACTGCCTGCTGATCCAGCTTTCTCAATATGCGACTGACACGCCTTTCATCACTGAAGCCCGTCTTATCATCAGCGAACATCTCGATTTGCTGGCGAACCATGATTTCCGCGCACTTATGCGATCAACCCGGTTAAAAGAAGATACACTAAAAGGAGCGATGCTCCTGATCCAGTCTCTTGATCCGCGTCCGGGCCAGTCTATCAACACCGGCGAATCCGAATACGTGATCCCGGATGTGCTGGTGCGTAAAGTGTCAGGTGTCTGGGCGGTAGAACTCAATTCCGACAGCATTCCGCGTCTGAAGATTAACCAGCAGTACGCCGCGATGGGGAATTCCGCACGCAGCGACAGCGACGGGCAATTTATCCGCAGCAATCTGCAGGAAGCCAAGTGGTTAATCAAAAGCCTGGAAAGCCGTAACGACACGCTGTTGAAAGTGACGCGCTGCATCGTTGAGCAGCAGCAGGCGTTCTTTGAACTGGGTGAAGAATTTATGAAACCTATGGTGCTGGCAGATATTGCCAGTGCCGTGGAAATGCACGAATCGACGATTTCACGTGTGACGACGCAAAAGTTCCTGCACAGCCCGCGTGGCATTTTCGAACTGAAGTATTTCTTCTCCAGCCATGTCAGTACAGACAGCGGTGGCGAGGCATCGTCAACCGCGATCCGGGCGCTGGTGAAGAAATTAATCGCAGCGGAGAATCCTGTAAAACCGCTCAGTGACAGTAAGTTAGCGACCCTGCTTTCCGATCAGGGAATTATGGTTGCGCGTCGGACTGTCGCCAAATACCGAGAGTCTTTGTCCATCCCGCCCTCAAACCAACGTAAACAGTTAGTTTGACCTCAACAGAGAAGGAAGACATTATGCAGCTCAACATTACCGGACATCACATTGAGATCACGGATCCCCTGAGAGAGTTCATCACGTCGAAGCTGGCTAAGCTTGAGCAGTATTTCGACAGGATTAATCAGGTGTATGTGGTGTTGAGCGTGGAAAAGGTGCAGAAAGTAGCGGAAGCCACTTTGCATGTGAACGGAGGCGAATTACATGCCACCTCGGAACATCAGGATATGTACGCAGCGATTGACGGACTGGTTGATAAACTGGCCCGACAGTTGAATAAACATAAAGACAAACTGAAACAGCACTGACATTCATGTAGCCAACCCTGTGCTACAAACCTTCGGGCATCGGCTTGTGACCTTCGGGAAACGAGCCGATATAGCTTTAAGGGTGAAACAGCGCAAAAGTGAAAGATGACATGATTAACGATACTGCAATGCAATTAACGTCGGTGCTTAATGCCGAATGCACCAAAAGCGGCGTTCATTGCGCCAGCAAAAAACGCGCACTGGAAATCATCAGTGAGTTGGCCGCCAAACAATTAAATTTGTCGCCGCAGGTGATTTTTGACGCCATTTTGACCCGTGAACGTATGGGGAGCACCGGGATCGGTGCCGGGATCGCCATCCCGCACGGTAAGCTGGAAGAAGACACTTTACGTGCCGTCGGCGTATTCATTCAGCTTGAACAACCGATTGCTTTTGACGCCATCGATAATCAGCCGGTAGATTTGCTTTTTGCCTTGCTGGTACCGGCAGATCAATGTAAAACCCATTTACATACATTATCTTTAGTCGCTAAGAAATTAGCTGATAAAACAGTGTGTCGCCGTCTGCGTGGCGCGCAAAGTGACGAAGAACTGTTCCAGATAATGACTGAAAACGAATAAATTGCTGATTCCCGGTACAGTGCCGGGAAAATGAATTCTGCACACTGAATGCCAGGGGAGTGACACCATGGTGCTGATGATTGTCAGCGGCCGTTCCGGTTCCGGGAAGTCGGTTGCCCTACGGGCACTAGAAGACATGGGTTTTTACTGCGTGGATAACCTGCCGGTGGTGTTATTGCCGCAGCTTGCCCAGACCCTTGTTGAACGTAATACATCAGCGGCCGTCAGCATTGACGTCCGTAACATGCCGGAAACACCGGAAGTTTATGAGTATGCGATGTCACAACTGCCGGAGAGCTTCTCACCGCAGCTGTTATTCCTTGATGCCGACCGCAATACTCTGATCCGCCGCTACAGCGACACCCGTCGTCTGCACCCGCTTTCCAGCAAAAATCTGTCCCTCGAAAGTGCCATTGATGAAGAAGCCGATCTGCTCGAACCACTGCGTTCGTCTGCGGATTTGATCATCGACACCTCCGAAATGTCCGTGCATGAACTGGCAGAAATGCTGCGTACCCGTCTGCTGGGTAAACGCGAGCGCGAACTGACGATGGTGTTCGAATCCTTCGGTTTCAAACACGGCATTCCGATTGATGCGGATTACGTTTTCGATGTGCGTTTTCTGCCAAACCCGCACTGGGATCCGAAACTGCGTCCGATGACAGGCCTTGATAAGCCGGTCGCGGCGTTCCTTGACCGTCATACTGAAGTGCACAACTTTATTTACCAGACCCGCAGCTACCTCGAACAATGGCTGCCGATGCTGGAAACGAACAACCGCAGCTATCTGACCGTCGCCATTGGCTGTACCGGCGGTAAACACCGTTCGGTCTATATCGCAGAGCAACTGGCCGACTATTTCCGTTCCCGCGGGAAAAATGTGCAATCCCGCCATCGCACGCTGGAAAAACGCAAATCATGACGGTGAAACAAACGGTAGAAATCAAAAACCGGTTGGGTATGCATGCCCGCCCGGCAATGAAGTTGTTTGAACTGGTGCAGAGCTTTGAATCAGAAGTGATGCTGCGCAACGACACGGGCATTGAAGCAGAAGCCAGCAGTGTCATCGCGCTGCTGATGCTCGATTCCCCGAAAGGTCAGAAAATCGAAATCGAAGCCACCGGCCCCGATGAAGAACAGGCATTGACGGCAGTGGTAAATCTGATTAATTCAGGTTTTGATGAAGACTGATAATTAACGCACTCTTTGAGCCGTATTAAATGCGGCTTAAACAGTCGATTGCAATGGCCTTGAAACTCTCAAAGTTTTCGCTGCTCAGCAAACGGCTCATTGAGCGTTCCCGCACAAACGTCACGAACAAATCGTAAATCGCCATCGCCTCTTCATAATCTGCCTTGCTGATTGCCAGCAGGAAAATCACGTGTGCGGTCTCCCCTTCTCCCCACGCAATGCCCTGCGGAGAGAGCAACGTTATCACCACGGTTTTCTTCGCCAGGAGCCCCAGCGAGTGCGGCAGCGCAATCCCTTCGCCCAGCATGGTCGAGACAATTTCCTCGCGCTCAACCACCGACGGATAAAACGCCTGATCGACATAGCCTTCGGCTTCCAGCTGAGAGCACACATGGCGGAATAACTCCGCCTGCGTCATCGGTTCATCGATGATCATGAAGTGTTTTTCGTCGAAGAATTTTTCCAGCATATAAGGCCGGGTGCGATCCACCAGTACCAGCTTGCCAAGCTGCTCCATCTGGTATTCGGTTGGGAATGGCGACAGCACCACCACCGGTTTATTCTTCTCGCTGATGCGGGCGTTGGAGATGATGAAATCTTCGTCGATGTGTTCCAGTTGTTCGTAATCACGCAACGTCACAACCTGTTTCATCACCAGCTGCGGATATTTGCGGCTAATCTGTGCCTGAATCATACGGATGGTCGAATTGCCGGTGTCGCATACCAGCATCACCTGCGGATGTCGCTGATAACCGATGTTGTAATGCCGCTCCAGCCCGACGCCGATATGCAGCACAAGAAACCCAATCTCGTTTTCACTCAACGTATACGGCGTGTATTTCCCCCAACTTGAGACCGCCGCCAGCGTAACGTCATAGGCCATCGGATAATGCTGTTTGATGTTTTTCAGCAGCGGGTTGGGGATATTAATCTGGTATTTCACCCGCGTAATCATGGTTTTGATATGCGTCAGCAGATCAGCGCGCAGCTGTTTATCACCTTGTAAATCATAGCTATAGTGCGAATTGATATACGACAGGATGTAATCGACCAGCGATTCGTCATCGTCAGCATTAATGTCCGTTGGCAGGATTTGCTGCACGCGACGCGCGGCGATATTCACCCGCAGATAAGCTTCTTCAGAGGCCGGAATTTCCTTGCCCACCAGACTTTTCAGCTCCGCAGCCAGCCGCACAGAAACGTTTTTGACCGCCGGGTCACCGTCTTCAGCATCAAAATCAGTCAGCGGATAACCGCCGGCAATGCGTTTAATGGCCACCGCGCAATAGAGAATCAGATATTGTTCACCTTCGTCGGTCAGTTGAATAGAAGACTGCGTCAGAAGCTGATGCATAAAGCGCGTCAGCGGCACCAGCGCTTCCGACTCCAGGCTTTCCGCCTTCAGCAGCGGATTGGCCTGTTCTTCGGCATCGAGCTGGAACAACAAGTCGGTCAGGCAGGCGCGGATTGCCAGCTCCGCACCAAACAGCTTCATGCCGTAGCGCGGCTTGGTTTCAATATTCAGATGATAGCGGGCCAGATGCTCCCTTACCTCAGCCATATCATTTTGCAGGGTTCCCCGGCTGACAAACCATTCATCAGCCAGATCTTCCAGCTTTAATGAAAAAGCTGAGGTCAAAAAGCGGATCAGCAGCGTCTTCACCCGCTCTGCGGCCGTACGCGGCGTCGGATTCGGTTTACGTTGTGTCGACTGCTGTAACGACGAGAACAGGCTCTGATCATCAACGCGCAGCTGATACCCGCTGCCACGGTTGTGTACGAAGGTCGCGCCATAGTCCGCGATGATTTCATTAAGCGCAGTGATATCCGCACGGACCGTCCGCGTCGACACCGACAGGCGTTTTGCCAGTTCATCCTGAGGCAGCGTTTCGGTTTGCAGCGCATCAAACAGTTGCGCCAGACGTTGATTGGGAAATCTCACCATTGTTCTTCCATATTATTCCGGCTACGGCGCGATCACCCTTTACGACGAACTGCCGACCGCCACAGAGTCATCGATAAACGCAGTTTGCCGTTTTCGGCAAATACCTTGAATCAGGTGATGTTATCGCTTCGTTGATTGATTGCGTAAATATATTTGCCATCCGGTAACAACATCAGTGTGCCCGGACGGCTTACCGCGCAGGAAAGGTCAGAACCTTCAGCCCACCAGCTTTTTGACGCTGGCCAGCAGGGTTTTCACATCGTCAGGACGGGTGTTACCGGTGGCGCTGTCGATAATCGAGCTGTAGATATGCGGGATGATTTTAGTGACGCCCGCCGCCAGCGCGATTTCCATAATCGGCTCAAAGTTTTCTAAATCGATACCACCGGTCGGTTCCAGCCAGAAATCCTGTTCCGCACAGGCACGGGCCACGACAGCGAATTCATCACGGGTTTTCAGGCCACCCATCGGGAAATATTTAACCGAGCTGCCGCCCATATCTTTCAGCAGCGCAATGGCGGTTTCCACCGGCACGATGGCGTCCGCAGAAGCAGAACTCAGTGGTCCGGTATTGATTTTCACGAAACCGACTTTTCCGGTGGGTGAAATCAGACCGTTGACCACACTGTCGTTTTGTCCAAGCATTCCACGGCTGGTACCGACGCCGGTAAAGACCTGATTGACGTGCTGCGGCTGAACCTGCGCTGAAATCTGGCTGACCATCAAAGACTGACGCGGATCGCCCGCGCCTAAACCGACAGACAACGCGTTTTCAATCAATGCGGCATACTCTTTCATGTCCGCCACCGCACTCGCAACGTCTGGATAATTTTTGGAAAGCACACCGACCAGTACATGACCTTCTGCCGCTTCATAGATATCACGGGCATTGTCTTTAGAACCGGCAAGAACATTCAGACACACGCGGTCACGGTAGAAATTTGGGGTCAGCTTCATGCTTTGTCTCCGCTGAAAAGTTGTTTAAAACGTTGTGCGACGATGGCGAGCTGCGGCGGCGTCACGCTGCGCACATCGACTTCGATCTTGCCTTCGTTGGCGCGGTAGCCACGGAAATAAATCGCGATATCGCCGTTTTTCATGGCGTCCACAATGGCTTTGGTTTTCCAGCCCAGTACCGCTTCATCGAAAGTGATTTCCGTACGGGCAATATCACGTCCGGCGCTGTCCCAGACCACGCGTCCGGTGACACCGCTGATTTCATTCAGGCTGGCGATAAATGGCGTCATCTTGTCGACCATTTCCTGCCCGGTGGTTTTCGGCAAGGTGATGTAGCTTTCGATGGCCTGCGTCAGGCCAAGAATGCCTTCTTTGCCGACCTTCATCGCACGACCAATCCCGCCCGATTGCAGTTTTACCCATTCGACATACTGTTTTTTGCCGAGCACCAGCCCGCTGGTCGGCCCTTCGATGGCCTTCGCGCCACTGTAAATCACCAGATCCGCACCCATCTCGTAATAACAGGTCAGGTCTTCTTCTGCGGCGGCATCGACGATCAGCGGCAGATTATGCGCACGCGCCACTTCAGCGGCTTCCGCAACCGACAAAATGCTTTTCTGCACTGAGTGGTGCGATTTTATGTACATGATTGCAGCGGTACGCGGGGTGATGCAGGCCGCGAGTTGTGCGGCAGAACATTCGTTGGCATAACCGGCTTCTACCACCTTGCCGCCGCCCATCGTCACCATGGTCGCGACCGGTGCACCGAAATTCACGTTATGGCCTTTTGGCAGAACGATATCGTGCGGGATTTCCAGTGGCGCGGCGTGCAGGTTTTCCAGCAGCCAGGCGTCATCTTTGACGATCACCGCCGCCACAGATTGCGCGATCCCGGCAGAAGCGCAGGAAACCACCACCGCGTTTTCGACGTTTAGCAGTTTCGCGATGTAAGCGCCGGTTTTGTTCACCAGATCTTTCATCTCAAAGTAATGATTCAGACCGGTATTCACCACTGCTGCGACTTCTTCACGCGGCGTGGAAACGCCCAGCGCTGTCATACGACCGGAAGCATTAATGACTTGTTTTAACTGGTACTTTTCATACAGCGATTGTTCAGAAGACATGAGCAGATTTCCCTTCTTCGGTTAACAGAGTGACGCCCGCGACCACAGCGGCCAGAGGCACCAGCAAACTTTCGCCCTTCACGGACTGTCCTTCGGAATCGATAAACACCTGCGGCGCCTGACGGCGTTCAAACAGGGTCAGATCGGCGTCAGCACCGACTTCCAGACGGCCTTTGGCAGGAAGACGCAGCGCATCAGCGGCGTGCGAGGTGACGCAATCAATCACCTGCGGCAATGTCATGCCGACGCTGAAGAATTTCGACATCACCGTCGCCAGGCTGTGCACCGGCCCGTTCATGCGGTTGCGGCAATAAATATCGGAGCTGATGGTGTGCGGCAAAATGCCCTGCTTAATGGCCAGCTCTGCCACTTCAAAGCTGAAACTCGCGGTGCCGTGACCGACATCCAGCAGCACGCCACGGCTGAGCGCCCGCTTAACGGAATCACGCAGCACGCCTTCCGGCGAGAGAATACGGTTCGGCTTGCCGTTATAGCAGTGGGTAATGATGTCGCCTGAGGTCAGTAAATCTGCGATTTCGTCGAGGTTCGGCGGATTATTACCGATATGCACCATCAGGGGCAGGTCATCGTTTTCCTGCTGAATTTCTTTGGCGCGCACCAGTGGTTTAATGCCGTTCTGGCCGACCACACTGCTGCTCATGCGCGCTTTGATGCCAATGATAAAACCGGGATTTCGCGCGATGGCGTCACGCACGCCGACCTTGTCGATCTGGGCCATATCCGCCAGTTCGTTCTGCGTGACAATGCCGGTGCGGGCGATATTGAGAAACGCGTAGACGTTGGTTTTCGCCTCGCGGGTAATCTGATAGAAATCGTCGACATCATTCGCGCCGGTACTGCCCGCATCGGCCACGGTGGTGACACCGCAGGCCACACCAATCAGATCGGCGTCGTCATGATAAATCGGCGATTTGGGATAACAGTGAACATGGGAGTCGATCCATCCCGCGCTGGCGTAAACCTTGCCCTGAAGATCGAGAGTCTGGCGGGCGGTGGCACCGCAGGGCAACGTGCCAATGGCGGCGAATTTGCCGTCGCGGATTGCAATATCAGTCAGGCTGCCGTCTGCGCGTAATGCCTGCCGGATGATTAAGTCATACATACGACGTTCTCCATAATCTCGGGCGTCAGGAGTGTTCCTGACGCCCGTTTACTGCAGCTTTTCTTCTGTACTACTGCGTTCTTACAGTGAAACCGGGAAGACAGCGCCCAGCACCATTGCGCCGAGAATGGCACCACCGGTAATCGGTTTTTGCCACAGATAGAAACCCAGTGCGCCAATCAGCGAGCCCAGACCGATAGGAATCGATGCCGCCATTGCCGACAGGATAATCAACGGCCCGAGGAAGCGGCCGGAGGCATTACCCGCGCCCATCATCACGTCAGCGCCGTAGGTAGAATTGCTCTGATTGATGGTGAATTTACGTGCCAGAATGATGATGTAACCGACGGCTAACCCGAGGATCAGGCCGGTTACCAGCGAGGCCGCGAAGTTCGCCACCGGGAAGATAATCCCCGCGCCGAGCAACATTGCCGGGACGCCCAGGCCGATACCGGTCTGGATCGCACCGCCGATATCGAGAATACCGACCAGCGAACCTTCGATGATGCGGGCAAACAGAAAGCTGGCACCGAAGGCCGCCACGGCGCCGTACACGCCGGTATCCATGCCGGAACGCAGCATTGATACAAACGCCACTTCGTTAAACGCACCGATGCCGTACAGGTAATACATGTGTGTCCCGGCGAAAACACCGGAAGACAGCAGTCCGACAAAAATCGGGAACGACCACTCGGCGTACCAGAAACCACGTTTGGCTTGTTCTTCCATTGTCATGTTCCTCTTACTTGCCGCTGAGTGAATTGTGAATGCCGTTCAGCCATGTCGGGACGTCCAGCATGAATGACTGCAACAGTTTGACGTCGAAGCCACGGAAGAAACCGCTGAGGACGAACAGCGCGATAATCGCCGCCATCATCACTTTGGTGACGTGGTTCCAGCCGCTTTCTTCGACGCCTTTACCGATCAGGATACCCAGCACCAGACCCGGTACGGCGTTACCCATGATCATCTGCGCCAGACCACCAAAAATAGTGGCCCAGAAACCGGAACGACGTCCTGCATCGATCGCCGCCAGCCAGAAAATCACCGGCATCACGGTGTTCACCAACAGGTTGGCCGCAGGCACCAGCACTTTGATTGCCGTGACCTGCAACGCCGCAGGCACCGCAGACGCGGTAGTGTTGAGGAAGGCGACCACAATCATGCCGATGATGCCGCCTGCAATCGCCATCTTGCGCGGGTCATGCATGGTTTCAGCCACATTGCGGTTTTTAAACATCAGGGCAGCGGTTGCCCAGTGGGGAATGATGCGGTGGTCAACGTCCTGGGTGAAAGAACCTGCCGCCACGGAAGAAGCCCAGGCGTTAAAGAAGAAGCCCAGACCAAATGAGAAATGCGAAGCCGGATCGCCTTCACAGGAGTTTAATTCCCCAAGCGTACGAAAAGCCCCCATTCCTTGCACGGTGGGGGCATGGAACATACGTGCGGCCCCCGCACCTACGCCCACGCCAACCAGTCCGCCGATAATAAGCGACTTAAATAAAATAATTAAAAACATCAGTATATCCTTGTCATTTATAGCTAACGTTTTTATTTCGTGACAAAAACTACCTGTTCCGTATTAATAACAGTCAGGTTGACGGTAATGTCTAACGCCACGTAATAACTCTTTCTTTCCCTGGCCAGAAAAAAGAACAGAAACTTTTCTCTTTTGACTGACTCTTCTGCCTTTATTATCCTGACGTCCTGCGGTTCTATACGCAGTAAGACATTATTGGCAGACGATTTGAGAACCGTTCTCTGAACCTGACTCAGTGCGGAAGAAAAGGCGGCAGCCTTATTTTCGCCCTTTCCTTCAACCCGAACTGTCGTGGTTAATTGTTGCTTCATTACGCCTGACCATACTTCTTGTTATAAGCTTCAACCAGACGCTGACCCAGTTCTTCTTTATCCATAAATCCGAACCCTAATACTAAACAGCCTTCGTTAATTGCCGTGACACCTTCATCCACTGAACGCATCCCGTACTTAGCTTTATATCCGTATTTGTTTTGTGCGGTAATCGCACCGGCACCTCCACTGCCGCAGAAAGAAATACCAAAGGTCGCACCTTCTGCTTTCATCACGTCACCGAGTTTCATATCTGCTGCCATACCCGGGACAACGACGGCTTTCCCGCCAGCCGCTTCCACGCCGGCTGCCACTTTCTGGCCTTTTCCTAAACGGTCACCGATCACCACTAATACTTGTCCCATCATTCACATCTCCGGATAATTAATTCGTTAAATTTTCAGTAAAAGGTTATTTAGGTTCGTTATCTCTTGCGACTTCGAAATGTACCGAGAGTAAATACGCTTCCTCAATCGGTAAGTTTCCAAACCAGCTGACCACGTCCTCTGCCATTTGCATGGACTCAGCAGAGATTTCATCAAATAAATCTTTTTCGACTTCAGGCAACGGCTCGCCGGTAATTGAGCGTAATACCATGGCTTTAACGTGTGACGTTAACATCTGCAACTGAACATCGGTGGTATAGATATTCTTCGCACTTTGCATCGCCTGAATATCCTTTAATACTTGCTCTGTTATCGCCGCAGCATCTTTCAATTCAATCCGCCCGGTCCCATTCACAGATGCGCTTGCGTTATTCACTCGCGATTACCTCTCTCCTTGCCTGACTCACTATTTTCAGCCATTTATTTCGTCTGTCTTTACCCTAACCCCGCGCAGATTTCCTGTGTAGAGGATCTTTTTCCAGTTCGAAGTGGAAATACGGTGCGCTGAGCAGATCCAATTCGCAAAACGAAAAGTTAAGTCGTTATATCACTGAATATTTCGGTTTGTAGCAGCGTATTTCACTGGTAATCGGAATTTTCGCAATGCGGATTAATTACCTCGCAATGCTTTCATTTCTGCTTAAGAATGCCTAGTATCAAAGAACACACGCAAATTCCCGACACCCCCGCGCTTACCCGCGGGGGTGTTATTTTTTGCCGACCGGCACCCCACCCGCATGAAGCGGGTGATGCAAAAGGAACCACGGAGAATGTTATGAGTAAACCGATACTGATCATCAACGAACTTGACGCAGAACGCCTGGATACACTGCTGGCACAACCGGCCTTTGCCAACACCCCGGTCGCCGATGCACTGAACGAAGAGTTAGATCGCGCAGAGATTTTGCCGCCCGAGCAAATCCCCGCCGACGTGGTCACGATGAACAGCAAGGTGCGCTTTACAGAAGGTAAAGACGGCGAAGAACATATCCGAACGCTGGTGTATCCCGCAGCGCTAAAAGACAGTAAAGAACAGCTGTCCGTGATGGCCCCACTGGGGGCTGCCCTGCTGGGGCTGCGCACAGGCGGAAGTATCACGTGGGAAATGCCGAATGGCGAGAACAGCCGGATTGAAGTGCTGGAACTGTTGTATCAGCCGGAGGCGGCGGGGGAATTGCGTCGTTAAGGGTTTTCTTTTGCAGAAGCCGCTGCAATGGCGGCCTCATTGAATACTGCGAAAGTTTCGGTTTCTCATATGCAGAAACCGCTGCACTGCTTTACTAAATACTGAGAAAGTTTCGGTTTCTCACGTGCGGTGATCGCTTGACTCGCAGCGCCGAAACCGCCCAAGAGGGAGAAGTGCTTTCTCCCTCTTGGATCTCCCTCCGCTTTTTACTGCGCGCTGTCGCTGGCACAACGGACATGTTCTGCTGCATCGGTGAGTGGCGCAAAATGTCATCGCTGCGCGATTCCCTCATTTCAGGCTTCGAGCCATAGGTCTCGAGCCGTTCATTCGGTGCCATTTTTGAGCACGCCAATAAACCTATCTAGAAGATACAAATAATCTGCCGTTGAATTTAAGATCCTGCGGGCGATTCAGAAATCTTGCTGAGTGAGAGGTTGCAGACCTTAGGCTGCAATCCCGAAAGGAAGGCACCGCGCAGCGGCAAGATTTCCAGCCTGTCGCGGTGGTACCTGAAACAGAGCCAGCGAGCGAAGCGCGCAGTTTAAGACGTGGAGATTCCAAAGAGGGCTCGTCTTAGCCCTCTTTGGTCGGTTTCGGCGCGAAAGACCGAGTGATCACCGCGTTTGAGAAACCGAAATTTTCACCGCTCTCAGCGCCCTCAGCGCCCTCAGCATTGAGAATGCCGCTCAGACACCGGTCATCTGCCTACTTAAACTTCTTATGATTCTCGTTACGCGTAGCCTTAAACCCTTCAGCTTCTTTCTTCGCTTCATCCACTTTGCCTGCTTTGGCTAAAGCGGAAGCTTTATCAATCTGGCCGATCAGTGTATCCAGCCCTTTGTGGTAATCCTGCATTTCAGGGCTGTCCGGCGCTTTGCCTTTCAGTTTCGGTGGTGTGGCTTTTTTCGCGTCCTCGGCAGCCGCTTTCATGTTTGCCAGACCGGTGGTCAGTTCGGCCTGATCGCTGGTTTTCAACACCTTGCCGTAGTTATCAGCAATTTTATCCATGTCCGTTTCTAAATCTGCTGCCAGTGCTGCCGTGCTGCTGCCGAGCATGGCTATCACCGCTAACGCCATCAGTTGTTTACGCATGAACTATCTCTCTATTGTTATTTGTTTATTAGATAAAACGACATTGCTTGTAAGGCTTTATAAAAATAGGCTGAGAGAGAGAAAAACGGGATGAATTTTTTGTAAAGAATTAAAGCAGCGATCGGGCGACCGCTGCTTTAAGGAGGGTTATTCGCCAGCGATTTTCATTGCCGGTAACAGCACGGAACCGCACTGGATATTGCTGCGGGTTTCGATGTCGCTGCCAATGGCGACCATATTGCGCCACATGTCTTTCAGATTACCGGCAATGGTGATTTCGCTTACCGGATACTGGATCTCGCCATTCTCGACCCAGAAACCTGCCGCGCCACGGGAGTAATCGCCGGTAACACCACTGACGCCCTGCCCCATCAGTTCGGTGACGACCAGGCCTTTATCGAGCTTACGCAGCATTCCGGCGAAATCATCGCCCTGACCGGCGATGCGCCAGTTGTGAATGCCGCCCGCGTGACCAGTGGTTTGCAGACCGAGCTTACGCGCGGAATAGCAGGTCATCAGCCAGTTTTGCAGCACCCCGTCTTTGACGATATCACGACGCTCGGTGCGCACACCTTCGCTGTCGAATGGCGTGGAAGCCAGCCCCTGCAACAGGTGCGGATGTTCTTCAATGGTCAGCCACTCCGGCAAAATTTGCTTGCCGAGGCTGTCGAGCAGGAAAGACGATTTACGGTAAATGCTGCCACCGCTGATCGCCCCCACCAGATGCCCGAACAGGCCGGTCGCCACTTCAGAAGCGAACAATACCGGGGCCTGCATGGTCGGTAATTTGCGCGGCGCCAGACGTGACAAGGTGCGGCGGGCGCACTCTGCGCCGACCCATTCAGGGTCTTTCAGATCGCTCATTTTACGGGCGATGGAGTAGGCGTAATCGCGCTCCATGTCGCCTTCGTGTTCGGCAATCACTGAGGCGGAAATCGAATGACGCGTCGAGCAATAGCTTTGCAACATGCCATGGCTGTTACCGAAAACGCGGATACCGTAATGGCTGTTGAAACTGCCACCTTCGGTATTGGTGATACGCTTGTCAGCCTGCAACGCCGCCTGTTCAGCACGTGCGGCCAGTTCGATGCTGCGATCCGGATCCAGCTCTTCCGGGTGGAATAAATCCAGGTCCGGCGCATCGAACGCCAGCATCTCTTTATCGGCCACGCCCGCGAACGGATCCGGCGACGTGTAACGGGCAATATCCAGCGCCGCCTGCACGGTGCGGGAAATAGCGTCCGGGCTTAAATCGGTGGAAGACGCACTGCCTTTACGGTTCTGATAATAAACGGTGATGCCCAGTGCGCCGTCGCTGTTGAATTCCACATTCTCGACTTCGCCAAAACGGGTGCTGACGCCGATACCGGTGGTTTTGCTGACCGCCACTTCTGCAGCATCTGAACCGGCTTTCGCCAGTTCCAGTGCCTGAGATACGGCCTGTTCCAGAGTCTTACGCTGCTGCGCTACTTGATTCACTACGTTCATCGGCATGCCATCGCTTATGAGATAAAAGGGATTGTTCTACACTGATATACAGAAAGTCTTATCTTTGAGTCTAACAGAGACTCGCCACAATTTCGCATTCACTCCGGCGTTGTTATGCCCAAAGTTGCAACAGAACATGGATGTATGCGGCATAACCCTGCATAATGCCGCCAAAGCAATAAAGCACAATCAAACTGACAGGATTACCTCGTTAAGAGGAAGCGCCCATGACAAAGAAAATTGACGACTGGCACGACGACGTTCCCGAAACCAACGAGAACGAAGATGATGAAGAAATCATCTGGGTCAGTAAAAGTGAAATTAAACGTGACGCCGAGGCGCTGAAAGATCTCGGTGCAGAAATGGTTGAACTGGGTAAAAACTCGCTGGACAAACTGCCGCTGGACGACGATCTGCGCGCAGCGATCGACTTAGCGCAGAAGATCAAGAAAGAAGGCCGCCGCCGCCAGTTACAGCTGATCGGTAAAATGCTGCGTTCCCGCGATGTTGAACCGATCCAGACCGCGCTGGATAAGCTGAAAAACCGCCATAACCAGCAGATTTCGCTGTTCCATAAACTGGAAATGCTGCGTGACCGTCTGGTTGAAGAAGGTGATGATGCGATCCCGCCGGTACTGGAATTGTATCCTGAAGCCGATCGCCAGCAACTGCGCGCACTGATCCGTAACGCACAGAAAGAGAAAGCCACTAACAAGCCGCCGAAATCTTACCGCCAGATTTTTCAGTATCTGCGCGAACTGGCTGAAGGTCAGGAATAAAAAAACAAAAACCCGCCTTTTTACTTAACAGAAAATGGCGGGTTTTTTCTTTTCAGCCTTTAGCCTTTACTGCGGGTTTCTCCAGCAGATTAAGCCGCAACTCGCCTTCCAGTTCTTCCTCCGCTTCTTCAAACAACAGAATCAGCGCGCCGAAACGGCGTTTACGGCTGGCATTCAGATTAATGAAATCTATCTCAACCGGCAGTGTAATCCCGCCCGTTACCTCATCCCAGAGTGCGTCCAGATTCGCGCCGAAGCTGTCAGTCAGTGCAAACTGACGGACAAACTCGCGGTAGAATGCGGGTAAATCCGGGATGTGATTAAAATCGAAGCTCACTTTATTCATCGACATCACTCCACCCGAACGAAGTTCTGATAATGGTCTTTACTGACATAAATCAGCCCGTCGCTGGCAAACAACACGCGGTCAGCACCGCGACGCCCGCAGCGATAGTTAATATCCGCTTCGCGCCACACCCTTTTGTATGCCGAAGGCAAACGTCCTTCCCGGTTTGAGAAGCGGTCACCACCGATGGCTTTGCCCGGCAAGACATCACATAAATTCCCGGAACGGGCATCCCAGCCGGCTTCCCGCGCCTTTTTCTTGGTGATGTAATTTTCAGGCAATTTATGGTTCTGGCGTAAATAGCCGATCACCGTTTGTTCATCGGTGCCCGGAACTATTGTGCCCTGATTATATGTCGTTTTCGCGACAACCTGCCCCGCGACACCGCACAGCCCGAAAAACACGGCGGCCATCATCAGATTGCGCACACACCGCCCGTTAAATGCCTTCATTGACGTCCTTTGTGTTTAGCCGGAATGAGTCTGTTTCTGTTTATTGTTTCTTAAAAAGTAACTTCTGGAAAGCTGACTTAAAGATTCCCTAAATGCAGCGTTTTCACCTGCAAATATTCTTCCAGCCCCAGCACCGAACCTTCACGTCCCAGGCCAGATTCTTTTACGCCGCCAAATGGCGCGGCTTCGTTGGAAATCGCACATTCATTAATGCCAATCATCCCGCTCTCAATAGCATCCGCGACCCGGAAAATACGTTGAAGATTCTGGCTATAGAAATACGCTGCCAGCCCGAAAGGCGTGTCGTTGGCGCGTTTAATCACTTCCTCTTCCGTTTTGAAACGGAAACAGGCCGCCAGCGGACCGAAGGTTTCTTCATGCGCCACTTTCATGTCATCAGTGGCATCAATAATGACCGTCGGCTGGAAGAAGTTGCCACCGAGTTTGTGGCGCTGTCCGCCCTCCATCAGGCGTCCACCTTTCTCCAGCGCGTCCTTGACGTGCTCTTCAACTTTCTCCAGTCCTTTGATATCAATCAGCGGCCCGACAATGACGCCTTCGTCCATGCCGTTGCCGACTTTCAGCTTGCGTACTTCTTCCACCAGCCGCGAGGTAAACGCCTCGTACACGCCCTCCTGCACATAAATACGATTGATGCACACGCAGACCTGGCCGGTATTGCGGAATTTACAAGTGATCGCGCCCTTCACCGCCGCCTCAATGTCGGCATCGTCAAACACGATATACGGCGCATTGCCACCCAGTTCCATCGACACCTTTTTCATGGTGTCGGCGCTGTTACGCACCAGCGTTTTGCCGATTTCCGTCGAGCCGGTAAAGGAGACTTTACGTACCGCATTGCTGGTCATAATCACGTCGCTGATGGCACCGGTGTCACCGGCCACGCCATTGATCACACCGTCCGGAACCCCGGCATCCTGCGCCAGTTGCAACAAGGCGAACGCCGACAGCGGCGTGTTACTGGCCGGTTTGATGAGACCGGTACAGCCTGCCGCCAGCGCCGGACCCAGTTTACGGGTGAGCATCGCCAGCGGGAAATTCCACGGCGTGATGGCCGCCACCACGCCGACCGGTTCGCGGGTCGCCAGAATGCGTGAGCCGGATTTGGCCGGAGGAATGATTTCTCCGTTAGCGCGTTTGGCCTCTTCGCTGAACCATTGCAGGTAGCTGGCGGCGTAATCGACTTCGCCCAGTGCCTCTTTCAGCGGTTTGCCCTGCTCGGCAACCATCAGCTCGCCCAGAAACTGCTTATTTTCCAGCATCAGTTCATACCAGCGATGCAAGATTTCAGAACGCGCTTTCGCAGTGGTTTTGCGCCATTCGGGGAATGCGTCACTGGCCGCCTTTACTGCAGCTTGCGTTTCCGCCTTTCCGGCTTTGGCGACTTTGGCGACCACATCGCCGGTTGCCGGATCCAGCACATCAAAGGTTTCTTTGGCTTTAAGCCATTTACCACCGGCAAAATAGCCGGTCTTAAATAATGGATGCGTGGAGAGTTTATGAGGTTGGGCTGACATGAGGATCCTCCTGATTTATGCCGTTCAAAACGGGATATTGCAGTAAGTATAGACGCTAAAAATCCGAACGACGGCACCGAGCCTTCAGCGTTCTGTGCTTGTAACATTCAGTTACACAGGACATTTCTGCTGATATTACGGAAAATACCCGCACAACACTGATGCTTTTCCTGCCCCACGCAGGTGCATCGCGTGACCACTGCGCGATCTTTTTGCGCCATCAGATAGCATGCAAACCATAAGCACGGTGTGATTTTCGCCCGCAGCGGCGCAATGTGATGCAAATCAGATTACTGGCATGGTTCATGCTCAATACCTTCCGACCGCGCAATCCGGGCGCTGGTGCAAATTCCCTTTTTGGCAGTGAAGGCTTCTGCCGTCTTCCCAACTCTTCAACCCTAAAGAGGATCCTATGACTCAGGGGACTTTGAAAAAGAAATTAGGACTGGTGGATCTGACCTTACTTGGTGTCGGTTCCATGATCGGTTCAGGATGGCTCTATGCGGCGCTGACCAGTTCCGGCTATGCGGGTGGATTAACCGGCTGGGCGTGGCTGCTGGGCGCCGTGATGGTGCTGCTGATCGGGCTGGTGTTCGCCGAGCTTGCCGCCGCCATTCCGCGTGCCGGGGGTTTTGTCCGTTATCCGAATTACACGCACGGTAATGTGGTGGGTTTTGTCATCGGCGTAAGTTCGCTGCTGGCGTATACCAGTACTGCTGGCGTGGAAGTGGAAGCCGTGCGTCAGTATGCGATGTACTGGTGGCCCGCGCTTGGCCAGACCGACGGCAGCCCGACCGGTCTCGGCTTTGTGATGCAAATCGTTCTGCTGGTGGGTTTCTTCCTGCTTAACTACTGGAGCGTCAGTTTCTTCGGTCGCATCAACACCATTATTACGACCTTCAAATTCATCGTCCCCCTGATGGTGATTGTGACGCTGTTCGGCTATTTCCACGGCGGTAACCTGAGCGTACCGGGCACCGCACCGGGCGGCGTGCACGGCATCTTCTCGTCGCTGACCGGCGCTGGCATTGTGTTTGCGTACCTCGGATTCCGTCAGGCGGTGGATTTCGCCAGCGAGGCGAAAAACCCGCAGCGCAATATCCCGATCGCCATCATGCTGGCCATTGGCATCAGCTTCGTGATCTACATTCTGTTGCAGTTCGCCTTTATGGGCGCGGTGCCCACCGACATCCTCAGCGCACATGGCTGGGTCGGGCTGAAAACTATTTTCCAGTCGCCGTATGCCGATCTGGCGCGAAGTCTGGGCATTACCTGGCTGATTAACCTGATCCTGATCGACGCCGTCATTTCTCCGGCAGGGACCGGGAATATCTATCTCGCCGGAGCTTCCCGCGTGCTGTTTGCCTGGGCAAAGAACGGCCATCTGTTCTCGATTTTCGCCAAAGTCGATCCGAAATCGGGCGTACCGCGCGGCGCACTCTGGCTGTCGCTGATTCTGGCCATTGCCTGGACGCTGCCGTCTGAATTTCAGGTCTGGGGCGGGCTGATCGGTGCCGTAACGTCAGCCACCGTGTTCACCTATATGCCCGGACCGGTCAACGCTGGTGTTATGCGCTCACGGTTGCCAAATCTACCACGTCCGTTCCGGTTGCCGGTGTTTGGCCTGCTTAGCCCGCTGGCGTTTGTCGCCAGTACCCTGCTGATTTACTGGAGCGGCTGGTCAGTGAACGAATTGCTGATCCCGATACTGGTGATCGCATGGGTGGCGTACGTTTTGTTCGGCAAGAAAGATCAGCATTTCAAACGTGATGTGCAGAGCGCGTGGTGGTTGTTGGCTTATTACATCGCCCTTTTCATTCTCTCTTACTTCGGCACATACGGCGGTACCGGGGTGATATCCAGCCCGCTGGACATGGTGCTGGTCGTGGTGGTGACGCTGGTTTGCTATTACTGGGGCGTGGCGTCAGGGCATGAAAAACTGGAGATCCCGCAGGATGACGAGGAAGACGACACGCCGGTCAGCCCGCGCAGCGAGACCCGTGTCGCATAGTTGATGCAATAAAATTGTCGTACGTTCACATCATATTTCTTTGTCAGTAGACTGCGGGTTTTACTCCGTCATTCTCTGACAAAGGAACACGATATGTCGACGCGCGAAAAGATGAATAAGGGTGAGCTGTATACGGACATGGGCGAAGGATTGCCGGAGGAACGCCGCGCCGGAAAAGAGCGGGTGTACGATTACAACCTGACCCGTCCGTCAGAAGAAGAAAAACGCCAGCGGATGCTGAAAGACATGATGGGTAGCCTGGGCGAGAACGGCTGGATTGAGCCGCCGCTACGCGTCGCGTATGGCACCCATATTCATATCGGCAACAACTTTTACGCTAACTTCAATCTCACGGTAGTGGATGACGCTACCGTCACAATCGGCAATAACGTGATGATTGCGCCGAACGTCACCCTGGCGACAGCCGGACATCCCATCGATCCTGACATCCGCATCACCGGACAGCAATTCTCGCTGCCGATTGTCATTGAAGATAATGTCTGGCTGGGCACCGGCGTGATAGTCAATCCGGGTGTGACGATTGGACGTAACAGCGTGATTGGGGCTGGCAGTGTGGTGACCAAATCCATTCCCCCGGATGTGGTCGCGGCAGGTGTACCCTGCCGCGTATTACGTCCGATCACCGCCAGCGACCGTGAGGCTTTCCTGAAATAGCCGCCGGTCAGGCCAGGAAAGCGTGCTGATAACGTTGCAGCATGTCAGTGAGGCGCCTTACCGGCTCGGTCACTTTCAGTGGTGCGTCGTACTCGACCAGTTTCTCCTGATACTCACCCAGCTCTTTCAGTAACCGCTGATAATAATAGGTGCGCTTGCCTTCACCTGAAGCAGAGACCACGTGATCGGCCGTATTACGGATTTTCTTGTGGAATGCCGACAGCTCATCATTCACCGGCACTTCTGCCAGTTTCATGCGCTGGTGCGCGATAATCAGCATCAGCGCCAGACGGTATTTACCAATATCGTTCGGGAACATCACCAGCAACTGGTTCAGCTGATGATAAAGCGCCGGAAGATGGTTTTCACGACGCCGGTACGCTTTGGTGGTCAGCGCCGATACCGCGCTGCTCATAAAGCGGTTAAGCAGCGTACGCCCGGTTTTCTCGCGAGACTTGTCGCGCACAATCAGCAACACCGCCATCGCGATCACCGTACCGATCGCCTGCCCCATCGCGTTATCCAGAAACGACGTGACGTTAAAAACCATCGGATTGCTGAGCACCAGAATATTAATGGTGCCTGCCAGCAATCCGAGCATACCGAGACGGCGCTTGGTCACTTCGATACCGATAAAGAAGGTGAAGATCCCCAGCATCAGACACAGCAGGAACAGACTCTGCTGCGTTGCGGGCATGATCAGCATAAACATCATCGAGCCGACCGGAATCGCCAGCAACATGCCGATAATGAAATCCATCGCCATGCCTTTCGGGTTCGGCGTACGCATCGCCAGCGAAGTCACTACTGCGATGATAATCACGCAGCCGCTGGCCGACGTCCAGCCGGTCCACAGCCACATCAGGCAGCCGATGGTTGTCGCCGTGAAGGTTCTCAGGCCGTTGACCAGCGCATGGTGACGTTCTGCTGAAACAGGCCGCACCACCACTTCGCCATCGAGCACCCCGCTTTCAATGGCGCTGATACTGCTGTTGGTCTGGATGCCTTTCATCAGCAACAGCGCACGGGTTCCGGCACCGGTCCAGGCGCTGACCGTCATCAGCACGTTGTCGCTGTGCATGCCGGTAATCATCTGGCGTAATTGTTTCAGTCTGCGATGCACATCCGCCACGTTTTCAGCGGGTTCAGCAAACAATGCTTTCAGTTCAGGCGAGACCCGTTCCGGAGAGCTTTGCATAATCAGATAGGTTTCACACGCCTGGGTGATCATGCTCAGCGAGGTGCTGTGCAGCGCTTTCAGGCGACGATTACACCGCTGCCAGCGCGACGACTCCATCATCAGACTGCCGCGCATCCCGTTCAGCGCGGTAGTGCTTTTCACCAGGTTATTCCAGGACTTATCGATTTCTTCCTTCGTCCCGCTATTCACGCAAATCCGCATCAGCGCAAACTGATCCAACATCAGCTGACTGACGGCACGGTCAATATCTTTTTTGATGGAACGGGGAGAGAACAACAGGTCAGCGACGATAGCGCAGCAAATCCCGATAACGATTTCACTGCAACGCTCAACCGCAAACTGCGGAGTTTGCAAAGGCGAGCTGGCGGAAGTCACCACGATAATCAGCGCGGTATAACCAGCCAGACCCAGCGCATACGAGTTCTCGATACGAACCAGCGATGACCACCAGGTGCACACGCCCGCCCAGATGCAGCATAACAGCAGCATAACGACCGGTGCGCGGGCGGTAGCAATCACGATCACCAGCGCCGCGATACAGCCGATAAAGGTGCCGATAACCCGCAGAAAACCACGATGACGAATAGCACCGGCAAAGGGTTCGCCACCCGCCGCCAGCGCAGGTCCCGACGTTACGATCGCGGCAGTCATGGCCGACCAGCGCGGGGTTTCGAGTTGCAGATAGAACCCGAGAACCAGTGCGCCGAGGATCGCGAACGTCAGCTTACAGGCAAAACGCACGCGCGGGATAAGTACGCTATTCATCTTTCCGGCCTTAACCAAACTCTCTCAGACGGTGCAGGAGGCGAAGGAACGGGGATCCTTCATCTTGTTTACGGTCATGGCTGCCGGTAATCACGACCGTCGCCGTGGTACCTGCCGGATAAGGATGTTGCTGGTCTTTGTCATCAAGCAGAATTTTCACTGGCACACGCTGCGCCAGACGCACCCATTCAAGGTTGCTGTCGATGGTCGCCAGACCGTTGGTCGCCGCAGAAGAGGAACTGTTCGTCACCGCCGCCGCTACGCTGTCGACCGTACCGTGCATAATGCGGTTGCTGCCGAGCGGCGTGATTTCCGCACGATCCCCTTTTTTCAGCCCCGGCAGTTTGGTTTCTTCCAGATACGCCAGAATGTAGAAGGAATTTTTCTTCACCAGCGCCACGGCGGTCGAACCCCGGTTAATGTAGTTGCCCGGATGAACGGTCAGGTTAGTCACCCAGCCATCAGCAGGTGCGACAACTACGGTACGTTCCAGATCCAGCACCGCCAGATCCCGTGCAGCCTGCGCTTTCGCCAGCTGATGTTCAGCGGTTTGCAGCACGTTATTGGCCTGATCGATTTCTTCCTGCGACATGGCCTGTACGCCCAGTTTCACACGACGTCCGGCCTCGCGCTTTTTCTCAGAAGCCAGCGCCTGGTAATACGCGACGTCAGCACTCGCTTCGTCCAGCGCCTGCTGGTAACGCGGCTGGTCAATTTTGAACAGTACCTGGCCTTTTTTCACCAGTTGGTTATCCGTCACCGGCACATCGGTAATCAGACCGGTGACATCGGGCGCGATGGACACAACGTCAGCGGTAAACTTGGCATCACGGGTCCATGGAGATTCTGTATAGAACGCCCAGGCTTTGAAGATTGCGATGACAGCCAGCACGACAAGAATCAACGTTATTGTGTAACGTATTATTTTTATGGAGAAATTTTTCACAACGCCCTCAGACGAACATGCAGGAGATCAGGTAGAAAAGACAGCAGTACAACGCTGTGTTGAACAATGCCGGGTGCCAGACAAAATCATAAATTCCGGTGGGTTGCAATATGCGCCGCAGCAGGAAAAACACCACCAGCGCCAACAATATTTCAAAAAACACCGGAGGAAACGACAATCCGAAAATCACCATTACCGGAAGCAAACTCATCAAAAATTCCTTACATTATTACGACGGACAAACACATATCGTCCCGCGCACGCATTATTCGTTATTTTAGGCAACGGCACGCGACCCCGGAGAAAATAATTCAACGGGAGCTGAGCAATGAAGCTGCAGAGTTGCCAGGGAAGTGTGCGAAGGTAAGCATGATGTCAGGAAAACTGAAACCTGAGCTTTATCGCCCGGAAGGGTATATTAGCGTGCTTATTATCAACAGATCAACGTTCTGTGATCTAAATCACTTTTAAGCCAGAGTTAACAATGGACCGATTAAAACGCATGTCGATCTTTGCTCAGGTCGTGGAAAGCGGCTCCTTCACGGCGGCCGCACGACGCCTCGACATGAGCGTTTCTGCCATCAGCCAGACGATTTCAAAGCTGGAAAATGACTTACAAATCAAATTACTAAACCGTAGCACCCGCAGCATCGGTCTGACAGAAGCCGGTAAACTTTATTATCAGGGTTGCCGGAAAATGTTGCACGACGTGCGTGAAGTACATGAACAATTGTATGCCTTCAACAACACCCCGACCGGAACATTACGCATCGGCAGTTCATCGACGATGGCACAAAATGTTCTTGCCGCGATGACTGCGGAAATGCTCACCGAATACCCCGGTCTGACGGTGAATCTGGTGACTGGCATTCCGGCACCGGACCTGATCGCTGACGGACTGGACGTGGTGATCCGCGTCGGCGCGTTGCAGGATTCCAGCCTGTTCTGCACCCGCTTAGGCTCAATGCCGATGGTGGTGTGTGCGGCGCGCAGTTATCTGGCACAACACGGCACGCCGGAGAAACCCGCCGATATGGTGAATTTCTCCTGGCTGGAATACAGCGTCCGCCCGGACAGTGAATTTGAACTGATCGCCCCCGAAGGTGTTTCAACCCGTATTACACCGCAAGGCCGCTTCGTGACTAACGATTCACAGACCATGATCCGCTGGCTGAAAGCCGGTGTCGGTATCGCGTATGTTCCGCTGATGTGGGTGATTGAGGAGATTAATGCCGGTGAGGTGGAGATTCTGTTCAGGCGCTATCAGTCCGATCCGCGCCCGGTTTACGCGCTGTATACTGAAAAGGACAAACTGCCGCTGAAAGTGCAGGTCTGTATTGATTATCTGACGGATTATTTCAAACGGGTAAGCAAGGTGTATCAGGGATACCGGCAGGGCAAGAAAGTGACTCAGTGGAATTGAGTTCGTATCAAACCCAAAACCCACCTGACCTCCCCTTGTGAAAGGGGAGGGATAACACCGAAATAATCTTCTGCTACGCAGTGCCGCCGACGGTGAGATTATCCAGTTTCAGGGTAGGCTGACCGACCCCGACCGGCAGGCTCTGGCCTTCTTTACCACACACGCCGACGCCTTTATCGAGCGCCAGATCGTTGCCGACCATGGAAATCTGTTGCATCGCTTCAATGCCCGAGCCGATCAGCGTCGCGCCTTTCACCGGTTTGGTGATGCGGCCTTTTTCGATCAGATAAGCTTCGGAGGTAGAGAACACGAATTTACCCGAGGTGATATCCACCTGACCGCCGCCGAAGTTTGGCGCATACAGGCCAAATTCTACGCTACTGATAATGTCTTCCGGCGTTGATTTCCCGGCCAGCATATAGGTGTTGGTCATACGCGGCATCGGCAGATGTGCGTAAGATTCGCGGCGGCCGTTACCGGTCGGCGCAACGCCCATCAGGCGCGCATTCAGTTTGTCTTGCATGTAGCCTTTCAGCACACCGTTTTCGATCAGCACGTTGTACTGCCCCGGCACACCTTCGTCGTCAATCGCCAGTGAACCGCGCAGACCCGGCAGGGTACCGTCGTCCACTACGGTACACAGTTCAGAAGCCACCCGTTTGCCCATCTGACCGCTAAATACAGAGGTTCCGCGACGGTTGAAGTCACCTTCCAGACCGTGGCCTACCGCCTCATGTAACAGCACACCTGGCCAGCCTGCGCCCAGCACCACCGGCATGCCACCTGCCGGGGCGGCGACTGCCGTCAGATTCAGCAACGCCATACGCACGGCATCACGGGCAAAAGCTTCCGCACGCACTTCACCGTTAACGGTTTCGAGGAAGTAGTCATAACCAACACGACCGCCGCCGCCGCTTGAGCCACGCTCACGACGTCCGTCCTGTTCAACCAGAACGCTCACGGACAGACGCACCAGCGGGCGAATGTCTGCCGCCAGCGTGCCGTCGGTGGCTGCCACCAGGATGTTTTCATACACGCCGGTGATGCTGGCACTGACTTCCTGCACGCGCTTATCGGCCGCACGGGCAATTTTGTCGACGCGGTGCAGCAGTTCGATTTTTGCTTCGCGTGACAGGCTTTGCAGCGGATCCAGCGGAGAATAAAGAGATTTATAGGCAATTTCGCCCAGCGTATGCGCTTTGCCATTGCCCTGGTCGCGGACAATGCTGCGGGCAGCTGTTGCACTCAGGTTCAGGGCATTCAGCGTGATTTGGTCAGCATAAGCAAAACCGGTTTTTTCACCGCTTACCGCACGAACACCAACGCCCTGATCGATATTGTAAGAACCGTCTTTGATGATGCTGTCTTCGATCACCCAGCTTTCATGGAAACTGGACTGGAAAAAGAGATCGGCATAATCAAGACGACGTTCAGACAACTGGCCCAAAATGGAAAACAGATCCTGATGACTCAGATTATTAGCAGTTAGTAACTGCTCACTGACTAAGGCCAGACTCATAGATGTTCACTCTCTTTTAGACGACAATCCGGCGTGCAGACTGTGGTCTACACAGTCTGCACGCCAGACAATCCATTGTTACAAGGTTATTAACAGCCTAACACAGCATGAACGAGGTTTCCTGCCACCTTCACGGTGGCGTTACTGTGCGGCGGCGGCTTTTGGATGTTCAACCGGTTTACGCAGAATTTCGTTGATACGGGGTTCTGCGATAGTGCCGTCAATCTGATAGCGGATAAGCGAGATTTTATTCCACAGCGGTGCCAGCACTTTACTGGCAGCGAAGACTGCAACGCCGACTACCGGGTTGATGACGAACGCCGTCGCCACACCTACTGTGGCGGAAATTTCCGGCGCAATGACCGCTTCGAGATCCAATTGCTGATTCACGAAATTGACCTTCCCGGTGATGGCGATATCTGCTTCCAGTCCGTCAACCAGCAGATCGTCGGTATGAAGTACGCCGTCTTTAATCCAGGCCGTGGATTTGATCGAGTCAAAATAGAAGCCCTGGCCAAAGGTATCGCTGAAATCAAGACGCAGTTTGCGCAGCAGCGCATCGAAGCTGACCAGTCGCAGCAATTGTCCGGCGCGGCCCGTGCCGACATCCGCAATTTCGCCTTTGCCCAGCGTGTTTTTCAGGGTGCCGTTCAGTGTGCTGATATCCGGCTTCCACGGCACGGATTTCCAGTGCAAATCAAAGTTAACGTCAAACGGCGCGCCTTTCAGTGGTGTAGTCACACCAAAGAATGACATGGCCTGCTCAATATTTTTACCGGTCAGCTTGCCTTTCAGGCCGGTGTTTTCGCCCTGCCCGTTCTGCCTCCAGTCGCCCTGCACGTCGAGACGTGCCACGCCGGTATCAATCAGACCATTACGCAGCATCAGTTGATCGCCTTGCGGTGTCAGGTCAGCATTCACTTTGCGGAAGTTCTGACCGAGGAACCAGCAGGCTTCACAACGCAGTTGCAATGCCGGCCAGCTGGCAAACGAAATTTTTTCAGTAGCAAACGGATTACCGCCCGGCTGACCGCTGCTGGCCACATCCGCGACCGTCCATTGCGGATTGAAATAGACGTATTTCAGATTAGCCAGCCACGGACCGTTGTCATTCATATTCAGCCTGCCATCGATTTCCTTACCTTTGGCAGTGACCTCCATGCCCTGATGCCCTTGTACCGAGGTGAGGGTCAGGTCATTCCAGACCTGTCCGCCCAGTGTCAGCGCAGGCGTTGTCAGGATAATCTGGTGCGGGAAGCTGAAACCGGCCAGTTTAGTAGTAGTGTCCTGCGTCGCTTTATCCGGTGACAGCAAACCCAGCCAGCTTTCACCATCAAGTGCGGGCAGATGGAGCGTCAGACTGCTGTCATCCGGCAATGGAGGCGTTTTTTTGCTGTTTGCCTGCCACGATGCGCGATCGAGTTTCAGTTGTTTACCCAGCAGCCAGCGGCTGTTGAAATGATCTTTGCCCGCCAGCACACCTTGCAGATTAAAACTGTGCAGGTCGCCTTTGACATTCACCACCAGCGGCAGCGGATGACCGGCTTTCTTGCTCAACGGATCGGGTAAGTGACTGCTCACATCTTTCAGATCGGCGTTTACATCGACGGTATAGGTCGGGGTGCCTTTGTGCGGCAGCGTAATATTGACGTCGCCTTTCCACGGTGTACCACCCGAAATTTTACTGGCTGCTGCCGCTGGCAAACCGGGGATTTTAGACAGTTGCCAGTTGGCATCCAGCCCGACCTGAACCTTGAAATCATCCGGCAGTTCCTGCGTGCTGAACATCACGTTGACCGGTTGCCCGAACCAGTTACCGGTAAGCCGGTTACTTTGCAGGTTGCCATTGTCATAACTGAACTGGCCACTGAGCTGACTGATTTTGCTGTTCAGCGGTTTAATAAACAGACTGTTGTTATTGAGCGTGACGCCACCGGATGCACGCACAAGTTCGCCATCAAGCGGAATATCCAGATGTAAGCGACCATTCACTTCACCGCCAATCTGCAATTCCTGTAGCGCCGAGCCCAGCGAGTCATGCAACGGCGTATCCATGAAATAATCGCCGATATCTTTCCCCTGCCCGCGCAGGTCCGCATCAATAAACAGTTTTTCTTTCAGGTAGTCAGGAATATTGGCAACGACGTTGTTGCCGTCCACATTGCCCAGTTTGGTGTGCGCGGCTTTCATAAACAGGCCGTCATTAAGGAAATCGAGATCGATATCCAGATCAGTCAGCGCTGGCCAACCTGGCTGGAACTCAAAGGTCGAGTGACGTAGCGGAACCCACACTTCAAACTGCCCTTCGTTCTTTTTGAACGGGAAATGATGTGGATTGCCGTTGAAGGTCAGGGTGGCGTTATCCACCTGACCGGCCTTTATGGCACCACTGAGATAATTTACCAGATGTTTGCCCATCAGCGGTTCAGGGAAATAGCGCCAGGCCTGACCGGCGTCATACAGGCGAATACCGGCCAGAATATTCAGCCACGGCTCACCTTTGACAGGCTGGTTGTAGCGGAAATCGCCTTTCGCCCACAGCGCGTTGGCTTTGACATCTACGTCTTTACCCGACAATGACCAGCCATCTTTGCCGTTCTTCCAGTTAAAGGTACCGGTCGCCGCACTGATATCCAGCGGTGCGCGGAACATTTCGCCGTACGGCAGCAGGCTGTCTTGTAATTTCACCGTCATCTGCCCGCCCGCCACGCTACCTTTCAGGCCACCACTGAAATGATTGACACCCGGCAGCAGTTTCCAGCGCTGCCAGCTGACATCGCGCCAGTTCACATCAAAACGGGTCTGATCAGGCTGCTTTAGCGGGATATCCAGCGCGAGCCGATCAACGTTACCGGCGGGTTTTAAATCCTGCCAGCGCTCCAGTAAAGCCGGAGTCAGGAATGAGAAAGTCGGGATCACCGGGCCTAAACGTTCCAGTTGCAGATTGGTGCCACGGATGCGCAGCTCTTCACCCTGCGAAGGCCCGAGGAACTGGTTATTTTCAGGCAGATAAAGTACTTCAAGGCGGCCTTTCGGCCACGCCACACCATCGGTTTTCAGATTCAACTGCTTCGTGCCAACCTGCCAGCCATTACCCTGACGGTTACCGTGTAATGTCAGATTATCGACATCGAGCTGGTGTTCCTCAGTGCCATTTTTCCAGGTGGCAGAGCCATTTTTCAGCAATGCGTCAGCGGCATAAATATCGCCACTACGCACCGTCAGCCACGCCGCGAGGCTGAAGTTAGCACTTTCCAGACCGGTATTATTGCGCAACCACCGGCTGAACCACGGTTTCATGTCGATATCATCGGCCTGAAGATAAATTTTCCCGTTATTGAGCAAACCATTGGTGTCGTTCAGATCCATACGCAACTGCACAATGCCGTGCTGCCCGTTAAAACTCGACAGGCTAAGCTGCCCTTCGGCGCGATGGCGGTTGTGGCTGTTCAGCCAGGTCATCTGAGGAATGTCGAATTCCGCCCGTGGACCGGAAGGCGTCAGGAAGGAAATACGGCTGTTGCGCAGATCGAAATGGTCGACCTGTCTGAGGAAAATATCACTGACGCGGTTTGGCTGGATGCCGTTGCCTTTATTGCTTTCGCCACCCAGCGTGCTGTTTAAATCCAGCTGCAAATTGTAAAAAGTAAGGTCGCGGAACTGCCAGCGGAAATGCAGCAAGGATTGCCAGACGTCCAGCGCCAGGGTAATGCGCTGAACCTGCCACTTTGAGTCCGGTAATGTCACCTGAAGGCCTCGGATCTCCATGATCGGGCCAAAGGTTTTCCAGCTGGCGCTGACTTGCGATAACTCGATCGGTACGCCCGTGACCGCCTCGACTTTCCCGACCAGTTGATCCTGGAAGCGGGTCAACTGAGGCAATGCCAGACGCAAGCCACTGATCACCAAAGCCACTATCACGACAAGGGTTGCGCTGGTGGTTAATAAAATACCGGGCAGTCGCCTCAAACTTCTCTCCTTGTTTTCCATTCCATGCTGGTTTTCACCCGCACAGACGGCAATGGAAACCTTTAACTTCTTGATGCTTCAGACGATTAGCCATCGGATCACATCATGACGACGTCAAACTGTTCCTGACTGTAGAGCGGCTCGATCTGCACTTTCACCTGCTTGCCGACGAAGATTTCTACTTCGGCCAGTGCATGGGATTCTTCTCCCTTGAGCGCTTCCCCTACTGCGGCAGACGCGTAAACCAGGAAACGGTCAGAATCGTAGGCATGATGCACACGCACAATTTCACGCAGAATTTCATAGCAGACGGTTTCAACGGTTTTCACCGTGCCGCGTGCATGACAGGTCGGACAATCGCTGCACAGCACATGTTCGACGCTTTCGCGGGTACGTTTGCGGGTCATCTCCACCAAACCAAGGGCGGAGAAACCGTGAATACCGGTTTTCACGCGGTCTTTCGACAGCGCCTGCTCGAGGCTGTGCAGCACGCGACGGCGATGATCTTCATTCGACATATCAATGAAGTCGATAATGATAATGCCGCCGAGATTGCGCAGCCGTAGCTGACGGGCAATGGCCTGCGTCGCTTCGGTGTTAGTGTTAAATATCGTGTCTTCCAGATTACGATGGCCGACAAACGCACCGGTATTAATATCCACGGTGGTCATGGCTTCGGTCTGATCGATAATCAGATAGCCGCCGGACTTGAGTTCCACCTTGCGCTCGAGCGCACGCTGGATTTCGTTCTCCACATCGAATAGATCGAAAATAGGCTGCTTGCCACTGTAATGCTCCAGCTTGCTGGTCATTTCAGGCATGTATTCGCTGGTGAATTCGACCAGCAATTCATACGTCAGACGGGAGTCAACGCGGATGCGGTCCAGTGCTTCACCGGCAAAATCACGCAGCACACGGTGCGCCAGTGCCAGCTCACCATACAGCTTGCACTTGGTTTTGTTGCGACGCTTGCGCTCCATCACCTTGGTCCACAAGCGTTTCAGGTAGGCCGCATCTTGTTTAAGTTCTTCTTCACCCACGCCTTCGGCTGCGGTACGAATAATATAGCCGCCGTGCTCATCACAATATTCTGAGACGATACGTTTGAGGCGATCACGCTCGGCTTCGCTTTCAATACGCTGCGACACGCCAACGTGTGACGCACCAGGCATGAACACCAGATAGCGGGAAGGCAAGGTAATGTCGGTCGTCAGACGCGCACCTTTGGTGCCCAGCGGATCTTTCACCACCTGCACCATCAGATCCTGGCCCTGATGCACCAGTTCTGCGATGTCACGCACGTGGAAATTTTTCTGCTCGTCACGCGCCACACATTCGGTGTGCGGCATGATGTCTGAAGCATGTAAAAATGCGGCTTTTTCAAGGCCGATATCGACAAATGCTGCCTGCATACCCGGCAGAACACGGCTGATACGCCCTTTATAAATATTGCCGGCAATCCCGCGCTTGGTCTCGCGCTCAATATGGATCTCCTGCAGAATGCCACCGTCAATGTAAGCCACGCGGGTTTCAGACGGGGTGACATTGACCAGTAATTCAGCTGTCATGTTTTCTCCTAAGCTCGCGTAAGGCAGAAAATTCATTGAGCAGTTCCTGAGTTTCCACCAGAGGAAGGCCCACAACTGCATAGTAACTGCCGCGAATTTCACGGACGAAACAACCGCCCTTTCCCTGAATACCATAAGCGCCCGCTTTATCCATGGGCTCACCGCTCAGAATATAATGTGCAATATCGTCGGAGGATAGTGAACGGAAAGTGACATCGGTCACAACCAACGTATTGAGGCATTCCTGCCTGTCGGCAAACGCAATGGCGGTCATCACCTGATGCTGTCTGCCAGACAATGCCTTAAGCATAACAGCGGCTTGCGCTTCGTCACGTGGCTTTTCCAACACTTTACCGTCGAGGACCACAATCGTATCTGCGCCAAGCACCGGCAAATCCTCTGCCGCGACCGCCACACCGGCCTGCGCTTTATCTTTCGCCAGCCGTAAAACATAATCTTGCGGGGCTTCGTCAGGCTGACGCTCTTCTGCAACTTCAGTCACCAGACGCTCAAAAGGCAGTTCCAGCAAGGCCAGTAATTCACGGCGACGTGGTGACCCGGAAGCCAGATAAAGTGCGGTCATAATATCCTCATTGCACAGCAAACTGACGACGAATTTTACGCATCAGCAGGAACAGCCATGGCCACAGCACACCGTCGACCACACTGCTCCAGAAAACTTCAGGCCGGAACGACACATTGACTACCAGGAATTCTCCCCAGAACACCATGACGTCCACAGCCAGCGAAAGCACCATAACAATCAGCGCTTGTTGCCACAGAGCCAGGTTACGGAATAACTGGAATTTGAACGCGACCAGGTAGGCGGTAATGGCAAAAGCCAGCGCGCGGATACCCAGGGTCGATCCCAGGATCAGATCCATAATAAACCCGACAACAAAACCGGTACCCACGTTGACGCGATGCGGTAATGCCATCACCCAGTAAATCAGGATCAGCATCAGCCATGACGGCCTGAACATATAAATCTGTTCAGGCCACGGCATCACCTGCAATAACATGGCTATTAAGAAGGATAGCCAAATAATCCAGCGTCCGTGGCTCCGGTAGCTGTTCATTGCGTCGCTCCCTGCACAGCAGGCGTGCTAACCGGTGTCGTTACCGTACCCGTTGCCGGTGGAGGAACAGGAGCTGGCGGCCCCATATCTCCCGGAGGTGGCAACACTTGCGGCATCATTTGCATCAGGCGTTCATTGGCCACGCGATGAACTTCATCCGGCGGTAAAGGATGCTCGCCATTACGGTCAGAGCCCCATAGTAACAGCAGGTAACGCAGACGTTGCAGACCGGCGGTCGGACGCGCCTGAATGACGGTATACGCACGCTGATTATCAACTTTAACCGAAGATACAACGCCGACCGGATACCCTTCAGGGAAACGTCCACCCAGACCTGAGGTGACCAGCACATCACCGACACGAATATCGGTGTTGCTTGGCAAGTGTTCAAGTTGTAAGTCATCAGCACAGCCGCTACCGGCAGCGATAACGCGGATGTCGTTACGCAGCACCTGAATCGGCAACGCATGTGAAGCATCACAAATCAGCAGCACACGGCTGGTCAGCGCGGCAACAGCGATGACCTGGCCAACAACGCCTTTATCGCTGATGACGGGTTGCCCGATATACACACCGTTGTTGCTGCCTTTGTCGATGACGATCTGATCGCTGTAAGGATCATTGCTGGTGGAGAGAACCTGCGTCACCATTTTGTGCTCGTCCTGACGCAACGGTGATCCCAGCAGCTCGCGCAAGCGAGCATTTTCTTGTTTGTATTGGCCAAGCAGCATCAGGTCGCTGTTTTTCAGCAACAATTCCTGACGCAAAGCGCGGTTTTCAAGTTCCAGCTGGCCACGGGTGGCAAACGTAGAAGAGACCTGATCTAAGAATTCACGCGGGGCATTGGACAAAAAATAGAAGGGACTGACGGCAGTATCCATATAGGTGCGGATTTTAACAAACGTACCTATTTTACTGTCGGCAACAATCAGGACAATGGCCGTGAGAATAGCCAAAAAAAGTCGCAGTTGCAGGGAAGGTCCCCTGCTAAAAATTGGCTTCATAAAATATGCGAGTTCCTCGGCAACAGAAGGTTTCAGCCAGTCGAAGTAAAGACCTCACCTGACAGAAACGGCGGCAATCTCATGGGATAGCCAAAACACTGGCAGAGCTTTATCGCTCAGCCAGTGTTTGCACGGATCCACATTGAACACTGCACACTTCACGTTGCAGGTTTTACCTGACGGACAACCACCTTCCCGGGCAGACTATTCTTGCTTGCAACAAGACTTGTTTGAATCAGCAAGTCTTCGCTGAGATTACTCTTCGCTGAATAAGTCGCCGCCGTGCATGTCGATCATTTCTAATGCTTTACCACCGCCACGGGCGACGCAGGTCAGTGGATCTTCTGCGACAACAACAGGAATACCCGTTTCTTCCATCAGCAGGCGATCAAGGTTACGCAGTAATGCGCCACCGCCGGTCAGCACCATGCCGCGCTCGGAGATGTCGGAAGCCAGTTCTGGCGGACACTGTTCCAGTGCAACCATCACCGCGCTGACGATACCGGTTAGCGGCTCTTGCAATGCTTCGAGAATTTCGTTGGAGTTCAGCGTGAAACCACGTGGAACACCTTCAGCCAGGTTACGACCGCGCACTTCGATTTCGTGCACTTCATCACCCGGATAGGCAGAACCGATGCTGTGCTTGATACGCTCAGCCGTTGCTTCACCGATCAGTGAACCATAATTACGGCGTACATAATTAATGATAGCTTCGTCGAAACGATCGCCACCGATACGTACAGAAGAGGAATACACCACGCCGTTCAGGGAGATCACGGCAACTTCTGTGGTACCACCACCGATATCCACCACCATTGAACCGGTCGCTTCGGATACCGGCAGGCCTGCACCGATTGCCGCAGCCATCGGTTCTTCAATCAGGAACACTTCACGCGCGCCTGCACCTTGTGCAGATTCACGGATAGCACGGCGTTCAACCTGAGTTGCGCCGACTGGCACACACACCAGTACACGCGGGCTTGGGCGCATGAAGCTGTTGCTGTGAACTTGCTTGATGAAGTGTTGCAGCATTTTCTCAGTCACGAAAAAGTCAGCGATAACGCCGTCTTTCATTGGACGAATAGCGGCAATATTGCCAGGAGTACGACCCAGCATCTGTTTCGCGTCGTGACCAACAGCAGCAACGCTTTTAGGTGAACCAGCACGATCCTGACGAATAGCCACAACTGATGGCTCATTCAGCACGATGCCTTGTCCTTTTACATAAATGAGGGTATTGGCGGTACCCAGGTCGATGGACAAGTCGTTGGAAAACATGCCACGAAATTTCTTAAACATAACGAAGGGATAATCCTGCTAGCTGGGGGCGGAAAATAAAATCCGCCTACTTTACCAACCACGCGAAGCAGCGACAAGGCGCAAAAACGTCCTGCTTCCGTGAAAATTGTCCGCGATGTCGCCATTCACTTGCGGTGACTTTTTGAGGCTGATGGCACTGCGAAATAATTCTGTCTCGCAGGCTCGGTTTACCTCGGGCAGGCACCCAGGCGAAGTAGCAACACCACACATAAATTCTTACACTTTTACCAACATCTTCCATCCATCTGCGGTCTGAGCACAAACACCGGATACCAGACAAGGGCGTAGGTCAAAAGCTGGCTCATTCTACGTTAAATAATGCGTTAACGGTCACTTAAACATCGCGGTTGTGTGAATATTTTTTACCGGCCGGTTCAACAGGCTCCGGACCGGCAAAAAAATCGCCCTGCCCGCCGTGGATCCCGCTTTTCAGCAGGACAGCCCACTCCTCTTTTGTGCGCACGCCAGAGGCAAATACCAGCGCCTGAGTCCCTTCGCACGCACTGAGTAAGCTTTGTACAAAGAGCTGATTTTCAACCCTTTTATCAATATCACGCACTAACCCCGGGTGAAGCTTAACTCTCTCCACCGGGAAAGTTTTCAGATAGGAGGTGCTGACCACCGTCAGTCCGGCTTGCGAAACGGCCAGACGACAGCCCAAACCCTGTAACAATCTGATCGCAGGACGCAGACGGTCGGTATGTTGACAGAGATCCGCCTCAGCAAGTTCAATCAAAATTCGATTTCGTTGTGTTCTTTCGCACTGCAGCAAGGTATCGCGCAGCCAGCGAACAAATGAGCGCTGCAATAATGAATCAACCGTCAGGTGAAATGCTAACGTTTCATCCGGCCAACGGTTAAGTAACGGAATAATCTGACTTAACATGACCCGGTCAAAGCTTTGCGACAACCCGAACTGAACCACCAGCGGGATAAACTCCGCAGCCAGCAGTTCCTGCTCGCCGTCGAAGACACGCCGCTGCACCTCACGGTGATCCGGTTTGTTGTCCCGGGTGAAGGCGGGCTTCTGATAAAGACGCGGGCCGCCGCGCGCCAGCGTATTTTCCAGCAGGGTCCGCCAGCGCACGCTGCCGCGACCTTTTTCCGGCACATTTTTATCATAGATAAACCAGCTGTTACTGCCCTGGAACGCCGCATGTCGCGTCGCCTGCTCGGCCATGTCCATCACCTGATCCGGCGTCTGACCGAAACGGTAGGCGCTGATACCGATGTACATCAGCGCATCGCGGTCAATTAGCGACGAAGTCGGCAGGACGCCGAGCGCATTGACTAATTGTGAGGCCATCACTTCCGCTTCCTTTAAGGTGCGGTGTGGCAACAGCACGGCAAAATCACTGTGGAAATAACGTGCCAGCAGCGCGTCAACATGGCGCATCACGAACGTCGATAACAAATTCACCATCGCCGAACGCAGTTCTTCGACCACTGCCTGACCGTGCGTTTCGCGCATGGTGTCGAAATCCGGCAAGCGCAGTAACATCAGCACACCGTGCGCACCCTTTTCTTCCAACTGCGTCGCAAGCTGATTGTCAAAGAACAGGCGGTTACTGAGACCGGTTTGCGCGTCCTGCTGAGCATAAGCACGGATCAAGGTATCCACGCGGCTGCGCTGCTCACGTGCTTCATTCAGATCCCCCAGCAGACGATCTATCGCACTGCTGGCAGAATGCGGCCATTCGCCCACATGACCGGACAGCCCTTCCCGTTCACCGCGTAATATTCTGACCGCGCGGTCTTCCAGCTTTTCCACACCGTCCGTTTCCTGACGTAACCAGCGAAAACTGAGCAGCAGCATAGCGAGCATGACCAGAATGGCGATCCCAATCGTGAACGTAGAACGCAGGGAGCGGATGTAACTGCTGACAGGATCAACATAGGAAATGTGCAGCGACATGGCGTGGTTGTGCATCAGCGGGATAATGGCAGTGTCATATTCCGGCATCACGCTGTCCCACGAGCGGTGTACATCCGGACGCTCGTGGTATTCAAAAACGGTGGTGTTATCAAGTTTGACTTCGATATCCGTGACATCAAGCATACGCATAGCCTGAGGCATCCAGCGTTGGGCATCTGCGGGGGGATGCGTCAGTAATGCCTGATCATAAGTCGTGGCAAGTGCCTGAAGATGTTGTTCGGTATCTTGTTTGTTCAGATAGATAAAGCTGAAAGTGACGCCAAGCAACATCAGTAACATTGCCAGAGCAACTAACATCGTCATCAGTGCCGATAGTCTGGTAGTAAATCGCATCCCTGTGCCTTACTCGCTACGGTGAGGGGGAAACAAACCCTTTCTCTGAGCTTGCCACGAAAAAACGCCGCTACTATAAAACAGAAAAATGCGATGGAAGGAGAAATTTTCGAAAGAGTCATTCGCATACATTCATAGCATAGCAATACAAAAACCAATCAATTCGTAATTCTTATATAAATGGTAAACGCCTCCTCAATGTCTGCGGCAAAATGCGCTTTTTTAGCGTGATATCTCGCAAAGCGTCCGGTTTCACGCCATGCTTTGTTTATAACCATAAAAATGAATCACGAAAATGAGAATGCCGGAGAAGGCTATGTTCAAACCCCGCAAACTAACCGAAGCAGACGTCACACCCGAAAGTATTTTTTATGACCGGCGCAAAGTTTTACAGGCACTGGGGATCAGTGCCGCGGCACTCGCTGTTCCCCAAAATGCACGCGCAGATATCCTTTCCTGGTTCAAAGGCCATGACCGCCCTGCCGCGCCCGCCGGTAAACCGCTGGATTTCACCAAACCCGCTGCTTATCAAAATGACCTGACACTGACCCCCGAGGACAAAGTTTCCGGCTACAACAATTTCTATGAATTCGGGCTGGATAAAGCTGATCCGGCCGCCAACGCCGGGCAACTGGTTACCTCGCCGTGGAAATTAACAATAGAAGGCGAAGTTGCTAAACCGATGACGCTGGATATGGATGACATCATGAAGCGCTTCCCGCTTGAGCAACGTATTTACCGGATGCGTTGCGTCGAAGCCTGGTCGATGGTGGTGCCGTGGATCGGTTTTCAGCTGAGTGAGATTCTCAAACTTGCCGAACCGACCAGCAAAGCGCGTTATGTCGCGTTTACTACCTTATATGACCCGGAACATATGCCGGGGCAGAAAGACCGGTTTATCGGCGGTGGACTGAATTACCCGTACGTTGAAGGATTGCGTATAGATGAAGCGATGAACCCGCTGGCGATGATGACGGTCGGCGTTTATGGCAAAGCACTTCCGCCACAAAACGGCGCGCCTATCCGCCTGACCATTCCGTGGAAGTACGGTTTCAAAGGCATCAAATCCATCGTGAACATCAAATTTACTCAAGATGAGCCGCCGACAACCTGGAACCAGATTGCCTCCAACGAATACGGGTTTTACGCCAACGTGAACCCGCATGTGGATCACCCGCGCTGGTCGCAGGCAACGGAACGGTTTATCGGTTCCGGCGGCTTACTCGACGTGCAACGCCAGCCGACATTGCTGTTCAATGGTTATGCCGAGCAGGTAGCATCGATGTATCACGGTATGGATTTACGTAAGTTCTATTAAGGAAGAGGCGGTTCAGTTATGCGTCGTTTAAGCCCTGCCAATATTACCGGGTTGAAAGTGATCATCTATCTTTGCGCCATTTTGCCTTTTTTCTGGATTGTGCTTTCGATTAATCAGGGCTGGTTCAGTGCCGATCCCGCCAAAGATATTCAGCATTTTACCGGTAGGATGACTCTGAAATTTTTGCTGGTGACATTACTGGTCACGCCCGTCGCACGCTATGGCAAACAGCCATTACTGATCCGCACGCGCCGTTTGCTGGGGTTGTGGTGTTTTGCGTGGGGAACCTTGCATCTTCTCAGCTATTCATTCCTGGAGCTTGGGATCAACAATATCCGCCTGCTGGGAAGTGAACTGATATCGCGCCCGTATCTCACCCTCGGTATCATCTGCTGGATCCTGCTGCTGGCACTGGCCTGCACCTCCACCGTGTGGGCACAACGCAAAATGGGATCAACCTGGCAAAAGTTGCACAACTTCATTTATCTCATCGCCATACTTGCGCCGATCCACTACCTTTGGTCGGTAAAAGTGCTGTCGCCACAACCGGTGATTTACGCAATACTTGCCGTCATCTTGCTGGCATTCCGTTATAAAAAATTCCGCCAGTGGCTGCGATAAGCCGTGGAACTTTTGGCCCGGTTGCCCCTCATAATTTCGACAATTGCACCCACGTTGACCGGCCGAGGGTTGATTATCTTCGCTGATAAGACCAGTATTTAGCTGCGAATTGCCACGATATCATTATAATGCCCGACCTCATGCCGAAGAGACGGGCCGATTTGCCGCGAAATAGGTGACAAACCGGTGACATCAGGGTATTTTCTACAATCTTTGTCTAATTGCCGGAGATAGGCTCACAATGGCGCATAAGTTTGACATTTTGCTACTGAACGGTCCTAACCTGAATTTGTTAGGCACCCGTGAGCCTGAAACGTACGGACACACCACGCTCAACGATATTGTTAAGGGTTTGGAAGTGCAGGCTGCTGCTGCTGATGTAGCACTGAGCCATCTGCAATCCAATGCAGAACATGTCCTGATTGAACGTATTCATCAGGCACGCGGAAATGTCGATTTCATCCTGATCAATCCCGCGGCCTTTACCCATACCAGCGTGGCGCTGCGCGATGCATTACTGGGGGTGTCGATTCCGTTTATCGAGATCCATCTGTCGAATGTACATGCCCGCGAAGCTTTCCGGCACCATTCCTATCTTTCCGACATCGCAGTGGGCGTTATTTGCGGACTTGGCGCAGATGGCTACCACTTTGCATTACAGGCAGCGGTTAACCGCTTGTCAAAAACCCACTAATTTCTACGCAAAAAGAGTACGGAATCACACCCATGGATATTCGTAAAATTAAAAAACTGATCGAACTGGTTGAAGAATCAGGCATTTCTGAACTGGAAATTTCTGAAGGCGAAGAATCAGTACGTATCAGCCGTGCTGCACCTGCGCAGGCTTATCCTATGATGCAACAGGCTTACGCTATGCCTGTACAACAACAGCCAGGTCTGGCTGCTGCGGTTGCGCCAGCAGCTGCGCCTGCAGAAGCAGCTCCGGCTGCAATCAGTGGCCATATCGTTCGCTCACCGATGGTAGGCACCTTCTACCGTACGCCAAGCCCGGACGCTAAAGCCTTCATCGAAGTGGGTCAGAAAGTGAACGCCGGCGATACCCTGTGTATCGTTGAAGCGATGAAAATGATGAACCAAATCGAAGCAGACAAATCCGGTGTTGTTAAAGCAATTCTGGTAGAAAGCGGCCAACCGGTTGAATTCGACGAGCCGCTGGTCGTCATCGAATAACGAGGCGTACCATGGTAGATAAAATTGTTATCGCGAACCGCGGCGAGATTGCTCTGCGTATTTTGCGTGCCTGTAAAGAAATGGGCATCAAAACCGTTGCTGTGCACTCTACCGCTGACCGTGACCTGAAACACGTGCTGCTGGCAGACGAAACCGTCTGTATCGGTCCTGCACCTTCAGTAAAAAGCTATCTGAACATCCCTGCCATCATCGCTGCGGCGGAAATCACTGGCGCGGTGGCTATCCACCCGGGCTACGGTTTCTTGTCCGAGAATGCCGATTTTGCAGAGCAGGTTGAGCGTTCTGGTTTTATCTTCATCGGCCCGAAAGCTGAAACTATCCGCCTGATGGGTGACAAAGTTTCTGCGATCCAGGCGATGAAAGCGGCTGGCGTACCTTGTGTACCTGGCTCTGACGGCCCGCTGGGCGATGACATGGATCAAAACCGTGCCTTCGCAAAACGTATCGGCTATCCGGTCATCATCAAAGCTTCTGGCGGCGGCGGTGGTCGTGGTATGCGTGTTGTACGCGGCGACAAAGACCTCGAACAGTCCATCAACATGACCCGTGCGGAAGCTAAAGCAGCTTTCAACAACGACATGGTTTACATGGAAAAATACCTGGAAAATCCACGTCACGTGGAAATTCAGGTACTGGCTGATGGTCAGGGCAACGCCGTTTATCTGGCTGAACGTGACTGCTCCATGCAGCGTCGTCACCAGAAAGTCGTTGAAGAAGCGCCAGCACCGGGCATCACGGAAGATCTTCGTCGTTTCATCGGCGAACGTTGTGCCAAAGCCTGTGTGGATATTGGCTACCGTGGCGCAGGTACTTTCGAGTTCCTGTATGAAAACGGCGAGTTCTTCTTCATCGAAATGAACACCCGTATCCAGGTTGAGCATCCGGTTACCGAGATGATCACCGGTGTGGACTTGATCAAAGAGCAGCTGCGCATTGCGTCCGGCCAGCCACTGTCGATCAAACAAAGCGAAGTGAAAGTCAAAGGCCATGCGGTGGAATGCCGCATTAACGCGGAAGACCCTAACACCTTCCTGCCAAGCCCAGGCAAAATCACCCGTTTCCACGCCCCTGGCGGCTTCGGTGTTCGTTGGGAATCGCACATTTACGCAGGCTACACTGTGCCTCCGTACTACGATTCCATGATCGGTAAACTGATCACTTACGGTGAAACCCGTGAAGTGGCCATTGCCCGCATGAAAAATGCGCTGGCAGAACTGATCATCGACGGCATCAAAACCAACATTGAACTGCAAATGCGCATTATGGACGACGAGAATTTCCAGCATGGTGGCACTAACATCCACTATCTTGAGAAAAAACTCGGTTTGCAGGAAAAATAAAAAGACCGTACCGTTGCGTACTCTCTTATCAAGGCCGGATATTCCGGCCTTTTTTACGTTTTGAGGGGAGACAAGTAAATGGCGTTGGACAAACGTTTCTTACAAGCCAACCGTGAAGCCCGATGGGCTTTTGGGCTGACGATTGCTTATCTGCTGGCATGGAGTTTTGCCGCCTATATTCCTGACGATAAACAGGGCATCACCGGCCTGCCGCACTGGTTCGAAATGGCCTGTCTGCTGGTACCGCTGATATTCGTTCTTTTAAGCTGGCTGATGGTTCGCGTGATTTACCGCGATATTCCGCTGGAGGACAGTCATGCAGACTGAAGTCTTATTGCCACTGATTGCCTATTTGCTGCTGGTCTTCGGGTTGTCTGTTTATGCATATACCCGCCGCGAGCAGGGCAACTTCCTGACTGAATATTTCCTCGGCAACCGCTCCATGGGCGGCTTCGTGCTGGCCATGACCCTGACCGCCACCTACATCAGTGCCAGTTCCTTTATCGGCGGCCCCGGTGCCGCCTACAAATTTGGCCTTGGCTGGGTATTACTGGCAATGATTCAGTTGCCTGCCGTCTGGCTTTCACTCGGCGTACTGGGTAAAAAATTCGCCATTCTGGCGCGCCGCTATAATGCGGTCACGCTGAACGACATGCTGTTTGCCCGCTACCAGAGCCGTCTGCTGGTCTGGCTGGCAAGCCTGAGTCTGCTGGTGGCGTTTCTGGGCGCGATGACCGTTCAGTTCATCGGTGGCGCACGCCTGCTGGAAACAGCAGCCGGTATTCCTTACGACACCGGACTGCTGATTTTCGGCATCAGCATCGCGCTGTATACCGCGTTTGGCGGCTTTCGTGCCAGCGTGCTCAATGACGCCATGCAGGGACTGGTGATGCTGCTCGGCACCATTTTACTCCTGATCGCTGTCATTCACGCGGCGGGTGGCCTGCACAGTGCGGTGGATAAGCTCCAGCAAATCGATCCGAAACTGGTATCCGTGCATGGCGGGGATGACGTCCTTTCACTGCCGTTTATGGCTTCTTTCTGGGTTTTGGTGTGCTTTGGCGTGATTGGCCTGCCGCATACCGCCGTGCGCTGTATTTCCTACAAAGACAGCAAAGCGGTACACCGTGGCATTGTGCTCGGCACTATTGTGGTCGCCATTTTGATGCTTGGTATGCATCTGGCGGGTGCGCTGGGGCGCGCCATTTTACCTGATCTGAAAATTCCCGATCAGGTGATCCCGACGCTGATGATCACCGTGTTGCCGCCTTACGCCGCCGGGATTTTCCTCGCGGCACCGATGGCCGCCATTATGTCGACCATCAACGCGCAGCTTTTGCAATCATCTGCGACTATCGTTAAAGACTTGTACCTCGGTATTAAACCGGAACAACTGACTAACGAGCGCAAGTTAAAACGCTTCTCAAGCTGGGCCACCTTTATACTGGGATTACTGGTCTTACTGGCCGCATGGCGTCCGCCGGAAATGATTATCTGGCTGAACCTGCTGGCGTTTGGCGGGCTGGAAGCGGTATTCCTGTGGCCGCTGGTGCTCGGTTTGTACTGGGAGCGGGCGAACGCCACGGGCGCACTGAGCTCAATGATTGTTGGCGCGGTTTGTTATACCCTGCTCGCCAGTATTGACCTGCATATTGCCGGTCTGCATCCGATTGTGCCGTCGCTGTTGCTGAGCCTGCTGGCGTTTTATACCGGCAATAAGTTTGGTAAACAGCCACGCGAAAACGTACTCAAGCCGTCCTGAACAGGCGGCACTGATTTTACAGATTGTTAAGAAGAGAATGGCTATGCCTTGGATCCAACTGAAAATTAATACCACCGGTAACGACGCGGAAACGCTGAGCGACGCGCTTATCGAAAGTGGCGCCGTGTCCGTAACGTTCCAGGACACCCACGATAATCCGGTCTTCGAACCGCTGCCGGGCGAAACCCTGTTGTGGGGTGATACCGACGCCATCGGCCTGTACGATGCGGAAACCGACATGGACGAAGTGATCGCCATACTGGAGAACGAACCTCTGCTGGGCAAAGGTTTCGTGCACAAAATCGAACAACTGGAAGACAAAGACTGGGAACGCGAATGGATGGATAACTTCCACCCGATGCGTTTTGGCGAACGTCTGTGGATTTGCCCGAGCTGGCGCGATGTGCCGGATCCGAATGCTGTGAACGTGATGCTGGATCCGGGACTGGCGTTTGGTACCGGCACCCACCCGACCACCGCGATGTGTCTGCAATGGCTCGACAGTCTGGATCTGACCGATAAAACCGTGATCGACTTCGGTTGTGGTTCCGGCATTCTGGCGATCGCCGCGCTGAAGCTGGGTGCAAAACACGTGGTTGGGATCGACATCGATCCGCAGGCGATTCAGGCCAGCCGCGATAACGCCGAACGTAACGGCGTATCAGAGCGTCTGTCGCTTTATCTGCCGAAAGACCAGCCTGATAACCTGTCAGCCGACGTGGTGGTCGCCAATATTCTCGCAGGCCCTCTGCGCGAACTGGCGCCACTGATCAGCGTGCTGCCGGTAGCAGGTGGCCATCTGGGGCTTTCCGGCGTACTTGCCAGCCAGGCGCAAAGCGTAGCGGATGCCTATAAAGACCAATTCGAACTGGATCCGGTGGCCGAGAAAGAAGAATGGTGCCGTATAACCGGTGTTAAAAAAGCCTGATGTCAGCCTCCCGCTTTTTCTGTTTGTGCAGAAAGAGCGGGTTTCCCCCCAAAATCCTTTTCCGGCCTTTTCCCGTATTTCTCCTGCCGCCTAAACCCCTTACACTTCGCAAGGTTTATTACTTAGCAAATGAAAGGGATAACTCTTGAAAGGAACAATATTGTCTGCCGCGCTGGCTGCACTTACGCTGTCAGTTTCTGCACAACCCGCCTTCGCAAACGAAGCGCCACACTGGTCATATGATGGCGACGCCGCCCCGCAAAACTGGTCAAAACTCAGCCCTGACTTCCATCTGTGCGAGCAGGGCAAAGCACAGTCGCCTATCGATATCAAAGAGGCGTTAGAGGTGCACCCTCGCCCGCTTAAACTCAGCTATCAGTTACCGCCGGTGAATGTCATTAATAACGGCCACAGCGTGCAGGTCAATGTTCAGCAGGGTGATTTTGCCACGCTGGACGGGGATAAATTCGTCCTCCAGCAATTCCACTTCCACTCTCCGAGCGAAAATACCCTCAACGGTAAATCTTTCCCGATGGAGGCGCATTTTGTTCATATGGATGCTGACGGTGAAATTGCGGTGATTGCCGTAATGTTTGAAACCGGCAAAGCTAATGCCGAGCTGGAAAAAATCTGGCAACAGATGCCGGAAAAAGCGGGCGAATCTGTCACGCTGAAAGAGAAAGTCAGTCTTGATGGCCTGCTGCCCACCGATCTGACGCATTATCGTTTCAGCGGGTCACTGACTACGCCACCTTGTACAGAAGGCGTTCGCTGGCTGGTCGTTAAACAACCTCAGACGCTGTCTGAGGCGCAGCTGAAGAAATTCCAGCATGCGATGCATCATGCGAACAATCGCCCGGTACAAGGACTGCATGGCCGCGTGGTAGTGGCAGAGTAATTCCGTACTGCAGATTAAGGTGCAGAATCTGTTTCTGCATCTCTTTGTCTTGTTTGTTCACCTTTCTGAAAATGAGTCACTTTTTAACCAAAAGACGATCTGCATCACAGAATTTTGTGGTTGTTGCTGCTTAAAACGTCAGATCTCCCCTTAGAATCAACTGTTATAACCGGATGATTCAGAGAGTTATTAGGAATTTGCCCAAGCGCACAATTTGACCGAAGTCACATAACTCAATGTAAAACCACGATAAAAAAACAAATCGTTATGAACTTCAGCGCTGACAAGGCATTTTCTTATCAAATTGCTCAAAGTTTGGCCTTTCATATCGCAGCGAAAATGCGTAATATACGCGCCCTTGCGGACATCAGTATGGTCATTCCTAGTTCATGCGCATCGGACACCACCAGCTTACAAATTGCCTGATTGCGGCCCCGATGGCCGGTATCACTGACCGACCATTTCGTGCCTTATGTCATGCGATGGGGGCTGGAATGGCAGTATCTGAAATGCTCTCCTCCAATCCGGAGGTGTGGCGGACGGATAAGTCACGTTTGCGCATGGTACATAACGATGAACCGGGGATCCGCGCCGTGCAAATTGCCGGTTGCGACCCCGAAGATATGGCGGCTGCTGCACGAATTAACGTGGAAAGCGGTGCGCAAATCATTGATATCAATATGGGCTGCCCGGCCAAGAAAGTGAACCGCAAACTGGCAGGTTCTGCATTGTTGCAGTATCCGGATTTGGTGAAACAAATCCTGACTGCCGTTGTTAAGGCGGTAGATGTGCCAGTCACGTTGAAAATTCGTACTGGTTGGGCACCGGAACACCGTAACTGTGTACAAATTGCCCAATTGGCTGAAGACTGTGGAATTCAGGCCCTGACTATTCATGGCCGAACCCGTGCCTGTCTCTTCAATGGAGAAGCAGAGTACGACAGTATTCGGACAGTTAAGCAGAGTGTTTCCATTCCGATTATCGCGAATGGCGACATAACTGACCCGCATAAAGCCAGAGCGGTGCTCGACTACACCGGAGCTGATGCTCTGATGATAGGACGTGCCGCTCAGGGGAGACCCTGGATCTTCCGGGAAATCCAGCATTATCTGGACACAGGGGAGCTGTTACCTCCACCTCCTATGGGTGAGGTTCAGCGCTTGTTAATAGGGCACGTACGGGAATTGCACGACTTTTACGGTCAAGGCAAGGGATTCCGTATCGCCCGTAAGCATGTTTCCTGGTATCTCCAGGAGCATGCCCCAAATGACCAGTTTCGGCGCTCCTTCAACGCCATAGAGGATGCCAGCGAACAGCTGGAGGCGTTGGAAGCATATTTCGAAAATCTTGCGTAACAAAAAAGAGCTGACAGAACTATGTTCGAACAACGCGTGAATTCTGACGTACTGACCGTTTCTACCGTTAATTCTCAGGATCAGGTAACCCAAAAACCCCTGCGTGACTCGGTAAAACAAGCACTTAAGGGCTATTTTGCTCAATTGAATGGTCAGGACGTGAATGACCTGTATGAGTTGGTATTGGCTGAAGTTGAACAGCCACTGTTAGACATGGTGATGCAGTATACCCGTGGCAACCAGACTCGTGCGGCCCTGATGATGGGTATCAACCGCGGTACGCTGCGTAAGAAATTGAAAAAATACGGCATGAACTGATACTAATCAGTTAACGTATTGAAAAAAGGCGCTTTTCCTTAACTGGATTAGCGCCTTTTTGTTTGTACGTGATATACCACGTGATACACGGCATTGTGTACGAAGATATACCGCAGTAAACAATGGAGAAGAAAAAAACTAAATTCAGTGGCTTATTTTTTCTTACGGCGTGGCTGTTCAATCTCATCCATTGCAGCCCAATTGGGCTCTAAGTTTTCACCCGGCACCAATCTTCTATTTCTTCTTGCCCAGGCATTCACTTCCAGTAGATCGATCCAACGTTCTTTAACACCCTCAATTTTCAGAACCTGTACTCCTTCTCGCCAAATCCCTCTCTGTATTCGTTTGTTGATTGCTTCGGGGGTTTCGCCAGTCATTTGACAATATGCCGATAATGGAATGCATTCTAAACTCACTTTTGATTTCCTGCAGAACCTGTCATATATTGGCTAAAATTTACCCTATCGTATAAATAGGATTTGAAATGGCAAGATTAATACCGCTGTACGAATGGGCTATTGAAGAATTTGGCGATTTTGCGCCTTCTAAGGTAACTCTGAGCAGGTATGCCAAATTCGGCATGATTTACCCACCAGCGGTGAAAATGGGAAGATCTTGGATGGTTGAAAAAGATGCTCGTTTTGTTGGTTTAATCAACTCTCTGACAAGCCCAACGATAGATCCGACACTGAGCCCAGCGGTCCAACGATTGGTAAAAAAAGCTTTGATGGGTTGATTCGATAAGTAAGTATATTGATTAAAGCCAGCACAATTCTTATTGTAGGATAGATCTCCCCCACAATAAGAAAAGCGCCAGCCGATGAGAATTACAGCCCGCAAGAAAGCCATCCTGAGTTACTTCGATCCCCATGCTCTTGATTTTATCCGTAGTGAAATTGGACTCCCGCCCTATGATGTACCAGGCATTGCCTACCTGCTAAACGGTGGCTTGGCGGGCAATAAAAAATACCAACTCGAATCTGCTCGGAGGACACTGGAATCAATGGTGAAGGATGGACTTCTGGAGCGGGTTACTTCATATGAGAGGCGTCAAAATAAAACGCAGGGATCTGCTCAGGCGGCCGGAGTGTGGTGCAAGGTGTCGCGCTATGGCTTGCCGGGGCAGTGTACTGTCGTCCCTGACAGCGGGGGAAGTAGCGCCATTGAAGGCGAATGGTCTCGGGTAGAGTAACCTCCTATCGGCGCGGCGGTGCTGGTTTATTCCATTGGAAGACGCCGGTATTCATGCGCTGTCTGTGCCGTTCCTTCGCTTCCAGAGCTGCCGCTACCTGTGTACGAATATCCAGTAAGTCTTTACCGTTCAGTCTCAGCCCCTGCTTTTCGGCAAGGCTGATGAGCGTTGTCTCGATATGCTTGCGGCTTAACATGGCCAAAGTCTCCGACAATGAAAAAAATATTCAGTCTTAGGTTTAGGGAATGTTTAACTCTACATTTTGCATACATTGATGATGCATATAATATGAGCACCGTCACCTATCTCTCAACCGCCCGGGATCGAGAACATGAAAATTAAAAGCATTATGGCTTTATCGCTCGCCTTCACCTCATACAATGCTCTTGCTTTCGTATCACAGCCAATCGCTACAAACGCGGTTGGTTCAATCCAGGCAGAAACCATCGCCGACACTATCACCAGTAATTTTTATGGTTACCAGCAGGCCGGTACATCACAGGCACTTTCTATCGGGTCCTGCGCTGCGAATCCGGTTGCAGGCTGTAACTGTCCTTTCTGTACGATGCTTCGCAGTCACAGGGCTTAAAAAAAAAGCCAGCACGAGGCTGGCAAAGGTTGGAGAGTGCGGGTCTGAGCCCGCTAGATTGTCAATTATTCATCCTTGCCGAGTACGTAGAGCAATGCCGGGATCACAGGGTAGGTATCAGGCTCATCCTCGACCACGTAGAGCACATGTTCCCTGCATTCGAAAACGACATCATCAGCATCGAGGCCAAACGCACCACCCGCGACAATCTCATGCTCCCATTTGGGGCAATCATTCATCGCCAGGCGATAGCCGCCAAACGTCATAGGTGGATTGTCTGGCCCCTCGCTCAGGCATAGCCCCACAGCTTTAGCCGCCAGCGCTGCGCGTTCGTCTTCATCCATATCAGCAGCCTGCCCCGTACACCCAGCCAGATGCCGCTTAATTTCAGCAATGCTCATCTCTACGGGCTCATTACCGGCTTTGAGCTGGCTCTTAGTGGCGGTCGTTTTGCCGGTTGCATTCTTCATGCGCGGATCATGGCTGTCACGAAACTGTCCCAGGTAGGCATCACAAGCCAACTGATCAATCTTACCGTCTACCCGCGCCGGAAATCCCTGCTTGGCCTCCCAGGTGTAAAGTGCCTGGCGGCTCATGCCTGCGTGTTTTGCATACTGGCTGACGCTCATAAAACTCATGGTGCTGACCCCCGTTCTGTCGTGGCCGCCCGGGCAATGTGTCAACCTGCGAGCGGCAAAGTGTCAATCAAACTGTAAAGTGTCAACCGCTTGACACTTTTGGCCGGAAAAGTGTCAATCAAAATCACCGCCAATTTCCCGCTAGGCCTTGCCACTCCTAACAATTAACAATCCCGCAACAAAAAGTGACAAGTGTAAAGTGTCAATCAAATTCAAAATTTCATAGCTAGTGAAACCACGCGGCGCGCAATGCCCGTGCAATAGAAAGGACCGGGGAAGGACCCATTTTTATAGAGAGCCATTCCCATTGCATTGATTCGGTCAAAGGCATGCTTCATGGAATTGTCATCGCTGTAGTCACTTTACCACCGGAAGAAGATACGGTTTTTCGCTCACCTGTTTGGTTATTGATCAGCGTGACCTCAACCTCTATCGCTTTATCGCTAATTGATGAACTGACTGAGTTAGCTATTTTCTGGGCAGCCCCATCAGATAGATCGATAAACGAGGTGCTTTGATGGGCATTGATATTAGCTTCGGGTTGGGCATTAACATTTTGTCCAGAAGGCGTGTTTTCTAATGAAGTAGAATCACTGCCACTCGAAGCATCGTAATAATCTGGGAGTCCTGGCATCACCCTATCCAGATAGTCACGCGTCTCTTTAGGTGCGTAATTAAGACCCAGATCACTTACTCTTCCCGGTCCCCAGTTATACGCAGCGACAGCCTTTTTCATGTCGCCGCCGAACTGAGCCAGCAGGTCCGATAGGTAGTGTGCGGCAGCCTCTGCTGATTTGCCCGTATCCATCCGGTCAGCACGGTTATAAAGCCCGTATTGCTGACCAGTGGTCGGCATAAATTGAAACGGTCCCTCAGCACCCGCAGGTGAAAACATGTGTTTCCCGCCGGCAGATTCAGCCTGATAGACGTTGTTAAGCGTACCTTGCGGTAACTTGTACTTTGACTCTAACTGCGAGAACAAAGCGCTATTGGAACCGGGCATCTGAATATTTTCAGGCGGATCAACATAAAGGGCTTTAACCTCATGCTGAAGACGCTGAGCTTCCCATTGAACACCATATCGGGCATTAAGTTTATTTTTGAAATCTTTGTCCGGGTATCCAGTGGCTAAATACAGGCCTTCGGTGAAAGAAAGAGAATCTTTAAATTTCTCATCGCGACGGGCGACCGCCAAAATATCTTTGTCTTTATCTCCGTGATAAAACGAATCTGGCGTGTCCTTAGCGTGTTTTTTGCTGTAATCCAGATTGTTTTTAACCATATCACTATATTCGCCGGGCTGGCCCAGCCAAGCCTGGAATTTCATCTGATAACCATCCATCGCCGCAGAAACCTGATTGATGGAGTTGCGAAACTGAAGGGCGTTTTGTATGTCTTGTTCGGAGAAAATCAACCCGTCTCGCTGTGCCTGATCTTTGAGACGCTTAACCTGATCGGTGCTTTGACGCAGGTAGTTCAGAAGTTCAGGAGATAAACCGCCAACCTGTGCAATCACTGCCTGCTGTGCAGGGGGCCGCTTCAACATGGCTTTGTTCAGGTCATCCATCAGTTTTACAACGTCAGCAACACCCTCTTTGGTTTTATTAATCTTGACACCGATCTGCGCCATAAGAGCCGCAAAGGCATCATTGCGATTATTCACCGCATCATTCGCTTTCTGAAACAGTCCGGTGATGGAGCTTTCAGCTGCCTCCCGCTCTGAGCCATTCTCGATCATTGCTCCGGTCAGTTCCTGAAAGGCACGGGTAGTGGTGCTGATATTTTTTGCCGTGGCATCAATTTTATATCCGGAATCAGCATATGCCGTTATCGATGATTTAACCCCATTGATTACGGTAGCCAGACCGCCTAACCCGAGAGTTAGGCCGCCGACCATTTTCAAAGGTGGCACCAAATCGCCAACAAACTGCACACCATCCCTGGCATTTTTAGCCAAATAACCCAACCGGTCACCAATCTCATTGACGCCTTCAACGGACTTACGTCCGCCGAGTTGCAGGCCGGTTTGAGCATTATTGAGTTGAGGCAGCAGCTTTTTCACAGCATCATCAATGTTTTGAATTGACCGTGAAACCTGATCGTCAGCTTTCAGCTCAAAATCGAAAGAATTACCCATAATTACCCTTAGCCTAAATTGACAGACGCGCGAAATCTTCGCCTGTTAACGGTTCAACATGTTTATCCAGCGCCCTGAGTGCCGCCTTAAATCCCGCGTGATACCCATTGCTGTCCTGGTAATGAGTGCTGTAAGTGAAAGCCTCGAGATTACGATCTTCCGTATCCAGACATTCCCAGCCAGAGCACACGGCTTTCATTTTTCGCTTCGTGAAGCTGCTCAGATGGCGATCACTGTCGGTCAGGATTTCGATAGCCAGATTGGCCGGCTCGCCGCGCTCAATGAGCTTCAGTGCAAGAATGGGGTTATTTCTGGCTTGCAGACTGACGGCGATCTGATGGGCATTAGAGTGCGCAGATAACTTTTCTGGTTCATCGCCCTGTGCATCACGGCCTAACAGCGACAGCATGCGGCGCTGCTCAGGGGAGCGACGTCCAAACAACCCGCTGACTTGCGGGCCATAGCCTTCGAAATTGAGGTGACTGAAGTCTCTCATGCCGTTCACCGGTTATTGTGCAGGCATGTCAATGGCGGACAGACCGGCGTCGAGACGTGACTTAATCAGAGAAGCCTCATCGACTGGATTGGCAGGTTTACCGCTCACACGCTTACTGTCACCTGGCAGAGCGACACCGGTTGCACGCATACGCTGATTGCGTCGGGCGGCCGCATTGGCCACTTCCTGTTTGTATTCTTCATCCGCCTGGCGTCGTGCTTCCACATTGTCCGGCGTATTCGGATTATCTTCATTCGCCATTTGGCGCATGGTATCCAGGAATGACTGATGTTCTTCGTCAGTCAGAGGCTCTTTCAATTTTTCCAGCGCCCGGGCCGCACGATTCCAGCCAGCGCTATAACCATTAGCATCAGCGTGCTGAGATGAATAGGTTAAAGCTGTTAGCGCCTGGTCTTCTTCGTCCTGAAACTCCCAGGTCGGATCATTGGCTTCCATGAAGTTCTGCGTGAACTTGGAGAGTGCTATTGGGGCATCAGCCAGTTTGGCGATGATTTTATTAGACGATAGGTCTGTGTCATTCAGCAGGCGCATTGCCAGAATGGGATTGGCTTTGGCTTCGTCCGACACGGCAACGTTATGCTCCCGGCTGTGTTGACTCGGTTTGGCAATAATAATCACTTTCTCTTGTTGCTTAGTCTGGTCAAGTAGTACCGGTGCATCGGCGCTAGCGGCAAAAAGGTGACTGAAAGGGCCTGTTCCGGCAGAGGCTTTGCTGTTACCGCCAAAAAGATGTTTGAACGATTTCATTGGTGCTGATTCCTTGTAACAGAGGTTCACTCGATTGGTTTTTTCGGCCAGGTCAGACGATCAGGCGAAGAAACATCTAACCGTCTTACTGCAACCAGATATTGACGCCAGGCGCTTAAGGCCAGCTCATCTTCTTTATTCGCTTGCCAGCTATCTGCCACTATCTGCAATCCGGTCACCTGAGCTTGTGCATCCAGTAACTCACGCGCTTTAACTGTTTCCGCTTCGCTTCGTGTCATGGGTTCAATTACCCACTTCGGTGCATGACCCGCGCGCTTAATTTGCATGTAAGGTCGCCCAAACTGGTCGTGGGGTATTTTGTTTCTAGAATCTGTCTCAACGCGCCCTGGCTGCCAAATTTCGCCCATTTTTAGCCCTTACCCTGCATCAATGCTTTTGCTACCAACCGGCGGGCAACTTCATGCACGCTCGGCGTGATACCAAGCGGCGACTTTGCCCGTTCCTCTGCCTGAATCCGTACCAAAGAATTCACCTGTTCCTGACTGAGCAGGATGGGCTTCACTTTCGCTTTGCTGGTCATAAATCCCCCGAAACCCTGATATAAACACAGTAATCAGTATTGCATAAATTGCAATGTAATAAACAAATATTGCAATTATAGGGATATTAATATTTCATACATTGACGCTGTATACGTGTTTACAGCAGGCAATACGGGCGATTGGCACATCAACGTTTACGGTGTTTACAGATGACAGATAAAAAAACCAAGCAGGCTTTTTTCGTTCAGGGTTCCGGCAGATGTCGCCGAGGAGATAGACCAGGCGGTCAGGGTTTCAGGAAAGGATAAAACAGCGTGGATGCTGGCCGCCGTTCTGGAGAAGCTGGGTAAGCAAGATGAATCACTATCACCTGAATCACGGATGGAAGCGCTGATCGGTCAGATGGAAGTATTGCTGAGTGGGGCAACCGCTGAGCCTGTTGGCGATCCAGCGCCAGCAAGGGCATCAGGCGACATAACAGGGCTAACTGCAAGGGACGTGATTGCGCAGATGGTTGCAGAGTCAAAGCGCCAGAGGATTCAGTCCAGTAATAAGGCTATAGCATCCAGATTGATTGAATTGGGAATCAGGCCCGCGCGGGGAAAGACTTGGACAACAAGTATAATAGATAATATAAAGAGAAGGATGAAACATCTTTCCGATGTAATTTAAACCTAGCGTACTTATTAGCTTTATAAGCCATGATTTAATTATAAAAAAGTTATATTACAAGGAATTAAAATATTTTAGGCTCAAAAAACCCGGCTTATTGCCGAGTTCTTATAGAGTCCTTCACTACCAACAGAACAAGCTTTCTTTTTTTTCTTCGAGCTCACGACTGTCAGCTTGTTTTTTCTTCAAAATTACAGAGCTGTTATCAGCAGTTTTGGATGGATTGAACATCCTTTGCCATTCTCGAAGCTCAATTTCTTTTTTTAAGGTTTTGCCTTTCATATCATCACCTTATGATATACGCGAAAAATAATGATTATTGAGATCTTTATCGAAATAATGCTTTCGTTTGACCCAAATAAAACCGTCACCCTTAGATATTATAGCAACATCTATAGGACCGCCAACGGTTTCATTATCGTTTGAGACTTTTCGTTTAAATGCAGTAAGATTAACGAGAGACTCAGCCATGTAGGCCAAATCTTGCTTAGGCAAAAACTCAATCATTTCAGTAACTTTAGAGCTAAATTTCTCAGAAATATGCTCATTTATCACTCTAGTAAATCGATCATATCTCCCTGAAATCAATTCGTCTACCTTTTGGATTAGTGCCCCTTGTTGTTCTACTGAAAGCTCAGATTGCTTAATCTCTTCTGACAAATCACTCAGCAATTTCTCATCTTCCGCAGAAAAACCGCCATACATGAATTTCTTAAGGCTTTTGCTAATCCCATGGAGAAATGTCTCAACCTCATCCTCTTGTGCATAAGCAACAACACCACTATCACCACCCGAAGAACTCTTTGATATATTAGGAGAGAATCTTAACTTACTTTTAAAAAAGCCTAAAACATCGAATGCCAAAATTGCTGGCATAAACTCTTTTTCACCATACCCAGCAAACACTAATCCTGTATTATGACCAAATGGAGATTTCTTGCATGTGATATATGAAAATAAATCAGCAATTACACCATATAAACTATCTGGTATAGGAATGTTGTCTTCCTTTAATAGTCGTTCATCACAAATACTTATTGCGATTGGCTCAGCGAAAACTCTGGATTCAACAATATCTTTTTCATCCATACCCTCCAAATACTCGCCCTCAACCAACCCTGCAAGAACTTCTCTGCAGCCTTCTTCTAGTAATATATATGTATCTGAAATTGAAGGAATTTCCCCACCTTCGTCAATTAATGGCTTTATTTTCTTGCTTTCAATATGATTAATTAAAGCAGGGAAAAACCTATGATTATAAGTATTGGTTAGGTAATTTTCCCTTATATCCATTGGTATTATATTTTCGCTTTCACATAAAAAAGAAAAAAACGCCTCTGCATATTGTTCAATCGTATCAAACCCTTCACTAGGGATTTCTTTTCTAAACTGTTTAATTATCATTTCCCATGGTATACCGCACAAAGATGCAGTACCGAATACCATAATTCCTACAGGATGGTTTTTACTTAACGCAAATAACTTATCTGCGCCATTGTAAATTTTATTGACACCTTCACTGCCTGCTATTGTAACCGCAGAATCTGCAGCTAAGGAAACTGCTGATTTGTTAAATACTGCTATTTCTGCTGTCATGTTTTTTCCCCACATTACCCCTGAAATCCTATTCACGAGCCAATCTTACGCTAGCTTCGCTCTATGTGTATTTGTCGTTAAATACCGCAAGACTTTATAACGATATCTCTACCCCCATTAACTCAAGCGTCTTCTTACCCACCAGGCATCGCAGCGCCGCTAGCAAAGAACCAGACCATAAAGCCTACTGCGCCTGCCAGTACTATGATTGGCGGTATAAATTTCATTTTCATCTTATGATTGCTCTTTTATGTGAATGGCGACCATCTCCATGTTAATCAGTTCCCAGATGCTGATTTATGCCATCTAAAGAAACGGCGCGGTCCCATCTAGCACCCAAGCAAAAACGATGATGGATGTTGCGGCCATTATCAGTTCTGGTACTCGTAGATGCCTCATGAAATCGCCTTGGCCGGATGCACCCTCGGAATGGTGGAGAAAAATTATTCAATCATCATAGTCTGAAAAGTTGACGCAACAAATACTGTTAATATATCGAGTAAAAACTGGAGATGTTAGGCATACGGGCCATAAGCTAAACTTTCGATATCAGCGCACCGATATTTCTCTGTAGCACTTTACCAGCAGTCAGTAGCTCGCTCCTTTTGCCGGTGATCACCTTTGTGCGCATCAGTTTTCCTGTACTCCTCACCTCAACATTGGCCAGCTCCGTCATTGGTTCAATTCTGGGATCACGTTATAGAAGCGGTAAGGCTGCACTGAGAATGCCGCTGGCGGCATGAGCACCATCTGCGCAACGGTTCCACGGTTATCTTTGATAAAAGTGACCTCGGCCAGGAGCCAAAATACGTCGTTTATGCCCATTTCTGGGATGTTCACAGGGATCAGAGTATTGGGTTCCCAGAGATTGCCCGCGCTGTCGCGCCAGCTATCAATGGTTACCTGTAGCACCTTCGAGCGCCCGTATCGGCGGTTCATTTCCCAGTCGATAGCCTGCTGTGCCAGGTAAGGGGTGTTCATGGTACTTTCGACGATGATAATCCGGTTGCGGTACCGCATTTTGGCAACGTCCGGATCATTTGCGGTGGCTTTCGTCACTGCGCCGTATCCGCTGTCGTCAACCAGTGGGTTAACCGACATAGAAACACCGGTATATTCGGAAAACCGCTCGTCCATCGAAGCTTCATATGCCGCGGCTTCAATGTTGACGCCCTGAGCCACGCCACTTGCTGCTTTCTTGGTACCGACTCGGGTCAGGTAGAGACTGCCATCGGGGAGGTCGTAGTAAAGAAGCGCGGCCCAACGGGTGATGCGATCAATGATTTCCTGAGAGCTTTCACCCCAGTTGAGCGTGAATTGCGGAACTTTGTCCATCTCTGTCACATCACTCGACGCAGTGATCCCATAGGGTGACGCCAGACGCTGCGCAATCTGCAACGGAGTTGCGCCGGTGATCACGTTGTTGTTCCATTTGGCTGAACAGTCCACAAGATCCTGGCATTTACTTCGCCCGGTAGCCCTGACCTCATGCCGTGTGGCGGAAATCATCGGCGACCAGCGATCAATATAGCCCGTTATGACAGTATCAGCGCCCAACTTAACCACACAAGCATCGCCCTCTTTGACAAGCTGTTTGCCGCCACTTCCGGGAAATTTATCCATCAGAGAAAGGTCAAAATCACTGGGAAAACGTTCAATTCCCCGCGTCACCCGAACAGAGTCCCATCCACTCAGTATTTTATCGCCAACAGTTAAACTAAGGTCGTTATTCATTCGGAGCACTCCATAAATTGGTTTTTGTTGAACAACTAAAAAATAAATTATGCGTTTAAGTCTCCACCTCTCCACCCGAGCAATTTTCTTCATTTGAATCATGTCATTAATGGGTGGTGACTATATTTTCAAGTCTCCTCAAGTCACCACCCCAACTCACCACCTTCTTAGTTCATGGGTGGAGAGGTGGACAGTAGGTGGAGAGTTAGAATTAAAGTCTCCACCCATTAACCGTATGTTTTTAAATATATATTTATATTAGTGGAGACGGGTGGATAGTTATTTAATAAATTTTATTCCATACCCCCTGTTGCGGAGGGTAGCCACTCTTCGGCATCCTCAGCCAGCCGGATGTTGGAGCGCATATTTCCCTTGGTGCTTTTCTTTCTGATGTATTCCTTTCCATACTCCGCCATAGCGCCAGCCATATCAGTACCGAACCGGGTAAGTGATACCGGCCTGTTAAGCCCGTTACTCTGCATGTAGGCCAGATAGGCGTGATACAGATACTTACGCGGGCTGAACGGAATGATGCTGGCGTTGCCGATAAACATCCCATCGCACTGCACGGATGCCATCAGGTAGCCGCAGAAGTCCACCAGAGAATCGCCTTCGCGCTTAATGGCCAAAGCCTCTTCTGATTTCTGCTGTTCGAACAAGAGGCGCTTAGCCTCGGATTGGTCCGCAAAGCGAGTCAGTAGGTGACGGATTATCACCGGCAATTCAGCCTCTATCTTTTCGGACAACATCGGATCACGCTCATTCTCAGGCACAACCTGCGAGAAATTGAATATCACCCGCCGCCGCGATATGCCGCCGCTCCGGTCGCTGAATGACATAGCGTTGTTATTGACTGCCAGAATCACAGCCGGGATCCGAGTCGAATAAGGGGCTTTGTGTTTCGGGTCAATAGCCACCTTGTCACCGCCGGTTATGGCCTTAATTCCTGCACCGTCACCGGCATAGCGGGTCATGTCCGGCATGATAATCAGTGAGAACCCGACAATCAGCGCCCTTTCTCGCGGCTCTTCCAGCGCCCTCATGCTGGCTGATACCGTGTTCCCCTTACCGGCCAGCATGGTGCAGATCTCGGCCATGACGCTCTTACCGCTGCCACCCGCGCCAGTCACCTCAAGGAACAGCTGCCAGTCATAACGGTTTGCCATCACCATATAAAGCGCAGCCAGCACACGGTCAGCCTTTCTTTCATTTCCCGCTGTTGACCAGGTGAGCCACTTCCAGAATGCTGCCGCATGAGTGGCCAGGCACTCGCCTTCCTCGGGCTGGATGAATTCCACATCACTGGCGATCAGCAGCCAATCAGCCTGATTGTGTTCTCTGAATACGCCTTCCCGTGTATCAAAAACCCCGTTACTGAAACCAATCAGATTTCGTGCCGTTGGCTGCATCAGTGGCAGGCTCAGCTTCATGGTGTCTACGGCATTCTTCATACTCGGCATGGAATAAGGAACCCGAGACTCTTTGAATATGGCCGCCATTTCCCGCGCCAGCGCTTTATCAGGAACCGGATCCCAGATAACGCCGTTATAGTGGTGCACAGTGTCCGAGTCACCATTCAGCGCCAGCCTGCCGTCATAATGCGCCAGCAACACTTCACCGCGCTGGCTTGGCCCCATTTGGTTAAGCGTTGGCGTTCCCCCATCCACAGCGATAAAAGGTTCTGGCTTTGTGTCCGATTTCTTAACGGTAGGAGCGGGAAATAGGCGGTTGATCCGCGCGCTGTCACAAAGCAGCGCCTTAACGTTATTTTCTCCAAGATACTTAGCCACCAGCTCGGCACGGGCCTTCTTCTGTTTTTCGCTGCTGGTCATGATCAGACCACTTTCACAAAGCGATTCATAAGTTGCGCCTGCACCAGGAACAAGGGTTTTTAACTTTTGAGCCAGTGCGCCAAAGATAGTCGCTTTGTCACGGTGACGGGCTGCGGCCGCGCTGGCCTCTTTTTTGTCGATGGGATGGCCGTTGATCCACCGGTAAACACAGGAGAACAGCGCATCGGACATGGTTTCTGGCTCTAAAACAGACATGCTCATCGCTGTGGCCTCCCTGTCATGGTGAATTTACCGATCAGTGGGTGGAACCAGTACTTACTGCGACACTGGCGTTTTGCTCCTTTGATGATAATCAGTGCCGCCTCGCGGAATTTAGCTTCATGCACCGCATAGCTGGCGCCATGACGGACAATCAACACGCCGCTGTTACGCGCCAGCTCCTCAGCCTTCTTGGTTGAAATCCCCATCTCAGCCGCCATCGTGGTGAGCGGGGCCATACCTTCCGGACAGGCGTCTTTACGAGACATTGCAGCAAGCGCCAGCTCGAGGGCAGCAACACGTTTTTCCAGCTCATTAAATTTGATTGGGCTGATCATTTGGTTGCCTCCCGGCGTTTCAGTTCGTAATCGGCATTCTCTCGGTTCTGATCAAGCGCCAGCATCAGCCGTGGCAAATGTCTCAGGGCATCACTGATGTTTCTCATGTCCCTTTTGCACTCTTCTTCTGAATACTCCTCACTTTCACAGGCCTCCCCACCCAGCTCTCCCAGAGCTGTAAGCGCTGAAATAATTCCTGACGCCGCATCTCCGCAGCTGTTTCTGTAATCAGTGAGGGCGTCTTTTGAAAGGTGTTTTAAGTTGTCAGCGGTTCCCGCAACAGCATGGTAGATATCACGCATGATCCACCTCCAGCAATGCAGCTAAGGCGCGTTCCAGCGCACAGTTAACAGCCTCAATGGCCTCTTGAGTCTCCCCGGGTTCAACGTCTTTCAGTACGAGGCTGAGAATAGCTTTGGAGTGGATAAGCTCAGTGACTGCAACTTCCTGAGGATTCAGCTTATGCATGGCGAACCTCCTGGATCAGCGAGTACTGTTCTACAAAATGGTGAACCAGCATCAGTACTGGCGATGCATAGCCATCACGGACGAATGTCACGCGGCTGAATGACACTGACCGGACGGTGACTGCATTACCCTGACTGTCCTGGTAGCGCGCGTTTGGAAGTGGTTCATGCATGGCTTGCCTCCTCTCCGGTTTTCTCCATCAGATAAGCAGTTACATCGTCAGTACATGCGGACACCATTTCCATTAGAGTTTCAATTTCAGATCCTGAGAGCTCTTCCCGTGAAAAGTGGATCGCGCTTAGGAGTGCGCTGGCCTGAAGCGATTTTTTGAAAATGTCATCGAGTTGTTTCATCTCTGGTTTACGCATGGCCCCCCCCCTGAACAGGCAGGCGGCCAGCAAATACCATCACGCAGCCAGCCGGTGATTGATCACGGGCTTCACGTTCGGTAGTGGCATTGATGTGAATGACGCTGCAGGTGCTGGCATCAAGCGCCAGAAAACGCCATGTGAATTTAGGGTGAGTTTGGGTATGCTGTGATCCAGCCATAACTGTTACCTCGAATAACGGTTTGGTAAGACGCCTCGGCAGTGTTTCCGCACTCCGGGGCGTTGCCTTTTCATTCATGTGCGTGTAATGTGTCATTACACATAAACACACTACATCGGGTGTACTGAACGTGTCAACACACAAAAATGAAAGACGTGGGAATCCACCATTCCAATTTCGGCTTGATCCTGAACTGCGTGATTTGATGGAGGAAGCACAACGGCAAGATGGCGATGAATCACTCGCAGCCTGGATAAAGCGAATTATCCGCAAAGAGCTGCAATCACGCGACATAGAGCCAAAAGGCTGATTCTTAATTCCATGATTTTGTTCCAGAGAGGAAATTCCCTTTGTGGGAATCTGTGGCTCAAATCCGTGCCATCCATTTCTATCAGCCGGCTTATCGGCCAACCAGGTATCAGCGCCAGCGCTCCGGCTTAGGTTGACCAGGCTGATCGCTGTGTTATTCTCTTCAGTGACATTTGTGAAGTGACTTAGGCGGCCCTGCAAGGCCGCTTTTGTTTTATTCAGCATCTGATTCTCCTCCAAGCGCCAGCCGCGGCTGAAAACAATCCAATAAATGCTTTTCTTCATGCGCCAACTGATGCTTTTCAATCTTCCGGATCACCAAAGCCTTACCAGCCTGGCTACCTCGTTCAACTGAGTCGGCAGAACGCCGGGTGAAATCATGAAGCAACGCCCAGGGCACGCCATAAGCGCCATATTTTCGGATGGAAGGGATAACTTCGCGGAATACCCAGTTACTAAAACGGTGGGCAAAAGTATTGGGCGTGCTGGCTTTGCGGCTCCGCGCAATCAGTTTGTAGAAACCAGACTCGGAAACGATGCGCATTAACTGCTGCCCGCCAGGGGTGTAAGTTAAATTTACCCCCTTTTCGTCGTGATCCAGAGCCTTAAGCGCCATGCGGTGATTGGCTATCTCAAGGGCTTGGCAGACGTCCTTAGCAATGAACCATGGTTCGCCAGATAGTTGCTGAACACGGACTTTATGCCCTTCAAAGCAGAGTACAGACACGTCAGGTTTATTTGTCATGCTCCACCTCACGCAACTTGGCGGATCTGAGATTTAGGCTGGTTACACACCCAACCATTCACCTCAGTAAGCAACCATCCTACGGAACGCCCACCAAGTTTACGACGGGAAGGAAACTTGCCATCTTTTTCCATCAGATAGCGAGTCGTCCGGCAAAGGCCGGTTAATAGTCGACACTCGGCTTCGCGGATAATGCGTTCAGAAAGAACTGATGATTGTTCATATTTGTTCATAATCTAATGCCCTCGTTTATTAAAGTTCGAGAGCATTTTGATGTGCAGCTAAATCGATTTGGGTGATATCACTTTATGAGGGTGTGATATCACTTACGGCCAAGATACTTTTGCCATGTCTGCCAGTGGGTGTTTGGTATGGCGATTTGTTTGGTTGCAGCCGTTGCCTCAATTAACTCAATTATTTTAGTTACTGAAGTAGTTTCTAGGTTGACGTCTGAGAGCTCAGGAATCATTTTCAATAGTGCTGGGATTAATTCAGCTTTTTTAGCAATGGTTTTATCTGTCTCTGACTCTTTCTGTTTAGGGAAATCACCGATATCATTTGAGTTGATTTTTTCTATTTCAGAAGCCATTAAGCAAAAGTTACTCTTTGGAAAAGCTTCTCCATCATCTCTTAAGAAATTTATTTCCACATCTTCGCTATCATAATCTTCTGGATTGGTGGAAATATATGTTAATGTGACGTCATCTCCTTGAACAAACTCAGCTCTAAGTGCTTCTGTGCTGGGTACGTAAAAAAAACCAAACAACCTACCCGCATAATATCCACTTATACCAGACTCACTTCCTTGACTGATAATAAACTCCAGATTTCCGACACGCCATTTATCGCCATTGAGGGATTGAAATAATTCATCTATCTGATTTATTTGTTCCAATGGAATGTTTAGATGAACCCTTTTCTCATCAACATTACATTTAAAATCTAAATAAATGCATAAATTCAAAATCCCCACTGATGCGTAGTGCAAAATGTCATTTACACTACATTTCATTTTTATAGCGGCATCATTGATGGAGTAGTATTTCCGTTCCGGTAATTTATTTTTATCATCTCCACTCATTTTTTCACCTGCAATAAAATAATGTTTTCATGTTCACCAGCCAGCAAAGATAGGCGCTCGCACCACATATTCAGAGCCTCCATTTTTTCCGGCATGTATTGGCTCAGGTTATATACGGCCATCACTCCAGGCATCGTGTGACCCAGAAGCTGTTCAACAACATGCGGAGCAACGCCTAAATCATTCAGCTTGGTCGCGAACGTACGGCGGATATCGTGAAGTGACCAAGGTTCAGCATGGCCCAATCGTTTCCAGATCAGGCGCCCCCATTGGCTCACTGCAGATGATTCCTTTATATCTCCCAGCAACAGGCCGCTATCTTTATGCTGGCGGTGGAGATCCTCAATAAATGGTCGCATAACATCAGGAACGGGGCGAACAATCTTTGTCCCGCCTTTACTGTGAGCCTTTGGCACAGTCCATACCCATTTCTTGAGGTCCCACTCAGCCCAAGTGGATAACCGCGCCTCCTGAGAACGGCAGCCGAACGTTACCAGCAGACGCAGCATGGAGGCATAGTAAGGTTTGAATTTCAGTTCCTGGCTAGCTTGCCAGATCTGGCCTATCTCGTCGTCAGAATGGTCCCTGTCGCCTTTTTCCTGCTTACTGCCCACATCAGGTATGGTCAGGTCGTCTAAGGAATTGCTGACTGCATAGCGCCGCACCCGGCAAAACTTCAAAGCCTGTTTGGACATCTGAAAGACATAACCAGCGGCCACCGGTGAATCTTTCTTGATCCGGTCAAAGCATTCGAGCCAGTGACGGGTGTCACACTGCGCCAGCGGCAGGGAACCAATGAAGGGGTAAATATGCTTCTCAAGCTGGGCTTTATGTCGCATGACATTGGCGCGATTATCGGTCGCGTACTCAGTTATCCAGTATACCAAGGCATCCTTGACGGTGACCGGCTTCAGGGTTTCTGTAGTGATAAAACTCAACTGGTGCTTTGGGTCTTTGCTATCTGCCAGCCAAGCACGACACTGATCGCGCTTCTCACGCGCCAGCTTCAAAGGCATATCCGGATAATTCCCAAGCTTTAGTCGTTCCAACTTTGCCCCGCGCCCGCCCAACCGGTAAGCGAATACCCAACTGATAACGCCAGTTTTTGACACGCGAACGCTTAGCCCGTCGCCATCGGAGATCAGCGCTTCACTATCCCGCTGGACATTCAGGATTGACCTCAGCTTTTTATCGCTCAGTTTGTTCGTGCTACCGGCCATTTCACCGCCTAAAAACTCAGTTCATATTTTCCGCGTGATACACCACGTGATACACGGCTCTGTGTATGAGTATAAACTTGCTCAAACCTTCATGAACAACAATAAGTGAATAGACTAGTAATATCAAAAAGTTATGCAAACAACCACAAACCATGTTAAACCAGTAAAAACATAGCTTTATAGAATACGGCATGAACTGATACTAATCAGTCGATGTCTTAAAAAGGCGCTTTTCCGCAAGGGGAGCGCCTTTTTGTTTTCTGCTTTGCCCGTAAACCTTTACCCCAAAATCTGCGCAAAACCTAACCCAGATCAACCCAAATGAGAATAATTATCTCCTGCATTCAGCGATTAAGCACTACCTTAGACGGACAATAAAACGTCTCCGGGAGTCACTCTGATGAAGCAACTTTATCTTCGTTTTACCGCAGCACTGAACAAACCTGATCTGGCGATTTTGCTGTTACGGATCACCTATGGACTGCTGATTTTTCACGGCTGGCATAAGCTGCATGACGGTCTGGGCGGTATTCAGGGCATGCTGGCAGGCTATGGTATTCCGGCATTTGTCGCCTACGGCGTGATCATCGGCGAAGTGATCGCCCCGATTATGATGATGCTGGGGATTTTCACCCGACTCGCCGCGCTGTCTGCCGCCGCGACAATGATTGTTGCGTGGCTGATGGTCGGTATCCATCACACCTTTGCACTCACCCCGGTCGGTGCCTGGGCGATTGAAGATATCGTCTATTACTTCATGGCAGCCGTCGTGATCGCACTGTATGGCAGTGGACGATACTCTGTAATGAGCAACCCGCTGTATCGCTGATATTCCCTTTCAGCATGTTTCGCCAGCGGAGCATGCTGAAATATCATGTGGAGGATATCGCGACGTCTGAATGCTAATGCCTTCTTTCCGTAGTGTTTTCATTTTATTGTCTAAACCCACACGTAAATAAACAGTAAAGAGTGCGTTTATCGGACAATTACCCTCTGCGGTTAGATCACACGACATGTTATACTCACGGCAAGAGTCGAATTCGCCCCGCTCAACGCCTACGGACAGCCCTTCAGCTTCGCGATCCCGCCTTTTAATTGTGTCTTGATAAAGTAAAAGTGAGTCAATATATGTGCTTTCGGAAACGTTTACACCCGCATGTTGTCCCACTCTTTAACAGACAATTCGTATCGCGACTGAGCTAACCCCTGACGCGTTACCCCGGTTTTTTATGCAGATGATTGGGCTTTTATGAATTCTCCTCGCTTTCGCGCATCATTTTTACATCCACGTTACTGGCTGACCTGGTTTGGCCTTGGCGTATTGTTCCTGCTGGTTCAGCTTCCTTATCCGGTGTTAAACCGTCTCGGCATCTGGCTGGGCCGGACGTCCATGCGTTTCCTGAAACGTCGTGTGTCGATAACGCGCCGTAACCTGCAATTGTGCTTCCCGGATCTCCCCGCTGATCAGGTCGAAGCGCGCATCATCAGCAACTTTGAATCCCTTGGCATGGGCCTGCTGGAAACCGGCATGGCCTGGTTCTGGTCGGATGCCCGTGTTAAACGCTGGTTTGACGTCAGCGGCCTGCACAACCTGAAAAAGGCGCAGGAAAACAAACAGGGCGTGCTGGTGATTGGCGTGCATTTTATGTCGCTGGAATTAGGCGGCCGCGCGATGGGCTTATGTCAGCCGATGATGGCGATGTATCGCCCGCACAATAATAAAGCGATGGAATTTGTGCAGACCTGGGGTCGTATGCGGTCTAACAAGGCGATGCTCGATCGCAAAGATTTACGCGGTATGGTTCACGCGCTTAAAAAAGGCGAAGCTGTCTGGTTTGCGCCGGATCAGGATTACGGCCCGCGTGGCAGCGTATTTGCGCCACTGTTTGCTGTCGATCAGGCCGCGACTACCAGCGGAACCTTTATGCTGGCGCGTCTGGCAAAACCTGCGCTAGTGACCGTTGTGCTGGTACGTAAAGCAGGCGGTACGGGTTATGAACTGGTTATCCAGCCCCAGTTGCAGGATTACCCGATCGACGATGAAATGGCGGCAGCAGCCTACATGAATCGCGTGATCGAAAAAGAAATTATGCGTGCGCCGGATCAGTATCTCTGGCTGCATCGCCGCTTTAAAACCCGCCCGGCGGGTGCGCCTTCGCTTTATCGATAAGCGCCAGAGGCCATAAAACAGTAGCCCGATGCCACCGCGTCGGGCTTTTTTCATTCATTGCATCCAATAAGAGATCTGTAATCTTTATGGCTAAAAAACCCGACGCGACACCTTCTATCTTTGACCATCTCAAAGATGATGACAGCTTTGACCTTTGGGGGCGCTCAGGCCTCAGTTCTGCGCTCAACAAAGCCAAACCTAAAACGCCGGACAATGACCAGATTGCGGCGGCGCGTAAACTGATCAAAGGCAGTAAAGATCAGGCCAAATAAGTCACTCCATTTTCTCCGCTGCACTGATAATGTCCCCTGTTTTAAATCCCGTCATGCCAACATATCTCTCAGAACGCCTGGTCTGAGAGATTTACTCATCGTTTTGCCTCATTTTTTTTCCAAATATGAATGCACATTTCACTTCGCTGCAAACAGCGCGATCTGCACTCCAATATTGAAATATTCCGCACTCATTTAACGCAGCCACATTGACCGCGCACTGAAACGGGGCAATAAATTTTATACGCCTCGTCAATGTTACTGTGCAATTCCTCTACATGACTTGATTGATGGGGCGTTTTTCATGTTGGCACTCCCTTTGCAAAGACAGGTGCAGAGGGCGTTGCCCCATAAACAGACAGGGTGCTCCGGCACTTACACAATAATAATTTTCAGTTTTGTCTCACAGGACGCTTTATGAAAAAAATATTGCTCTCAACACTGATTGCCGCAGCAAGCTTCGTGACACTGGTTGGTCAGGCTCATGCAGGTACCACTCTGGATGCCGTTAAAAAGAAAGGATTTGTTCAATGCGGTATCAGCGACGGCCTGCCAGGCTTCTCTTACGCTGACTCCAAAGGCAAATTCACCGGTATCGACGTTGACGTCTGCCGTGCGGTGGCTGCTGCCGTGTTTGGTGATGCTGAGAAAGTGAAATATACCCCGCTGACTGCCAAAGAGCGTTTCACCGCGCTGCAGTCTGGCGAAGTGGACATCCTGTCACGTAACACGACCTGGACCTCTTCCCGCGATGCGGGCATGGGCATGATTTTCGCCGGCGTAAACTACTACGACGGTATCGGCTTCCTGACTCACCAGAAAGCGGGCCTGAAAAGCGCGAAAGAACTTGATGGCGCAACGGTCTGTCTGCAGGCCGGTACAGATACCGAGCTGAACGTGGCTGACTACTTCAAAGCCAACAAAATGACTTACACCCCGGTCACCTTCGACCGCTCGGACGAAAGTGCGAAAGCGCTGGACTCAGGTCGTTGTGACACCCTGGCCTCTGACCAGTCTCAGTTGTACGCACTGCGTATCAAACTCGGCAAACCAGACGAATTCATCGTTCTGCCGGAAGTGATTTCTAAAGAACCGCTGGGTCCGGTGGTTCGTCGTGGTGACGAAGACTGGCTGGCGATCGTCCGCTGGTCACTGTTCGCGATGCTGAACGCTGAAGAAATGGGCGTAACCTCTCAGAACGTGGATAAGCTGGCGGCTAACCCGACGACCCCTGATATGAGCAACCTGCTGGGCAAAACCGGGACTTACGGTGCTGACCTGAAAGTACCTAATGACTGGGTAGTAAAAATCGTTAAACAGGTCGGCAACTACGGCGAAAGCTTTGAACGCAACGTCGGTCAGGGCAGCGAGCTGAAAATCAAACGTGGCCAGAACGCATTGTGGAATAAAGGCGGGATCCAATACGCGCCTCCAGTTCGCTAAATATCCTTTCTTCATGAAGTTGAAAAGTGTTTAAGGATGTTGATGCACCGGCCGTTCCCCGGTGCATCACTTCCCGGTGAAAGATTGCTAAAGGCCATTCACTATGTCGCAACGCCCAACCGAAAAAGGTTCGTTATCGCTGACCAACCCAGCCGTACGAGCCTGGATTTACCAAATTTTCGCGGTGGTGTTGCTGGTAGCCTGTTTGGGTTACCTGCTCCACAACACCATTACCAATCTGACTACACGAGGGATCACCTCGGGATTTGCGTTTCTTGAAAAAGGTGCCGGTTTCGGCATTGTTCAGCATCTTATTGATTACCAGGAAGGTGACACCTACGCCCGCGTATTTGTTATCGGTCTGCTGAATACGCTGCTGGTTTCCGCGCTGTGTATCGTTTTTGCCTCGATTCTCGGGTTCATTATCGGCTTAGGACGCCTTTCCGATAACTGGCTGATTCGCAAAGTCTCGACGGTATATATCGAGACGTTCCGTAACATTCCCCCGCTGCTGCAAATCTTCTTCTGGTATTTCGCCGTACTGCGTAACCTGCCGGGGCCGCGTCAGAGTCTGAATGCTTTTGACCTGGCTTTCGTCAGTAACCGTGGCCTGTATCTGCCCTCACCGGAACTGGCACCGGGCAGTCTGGCGGGCTTTATCGCCGTGCTGCTGGCGATTTTTGGCATCATCGCGCTGCAACGCTACAACCATTTCCGCCAGATTCACACCGGCCGGATCTGGCATATCTGGCCGTGGGCGATTGTGATGCTGGTTGTCTTTCCGGCGCTGGCGCACCTGATTTTCGGGCCTGCGCTGCACTGGGACGTGCCTGCGCTACGCGGGTTCAACTTCCGTGGCGGCATGGTGCTGATCCCGGAACTGGCGGCGTTAACCCTGGCATTATCGGTCTATACCTCAACGTTTATCGCCGAAGTGATCCGATCCGGCATTCAGTCTGTCTCACACGGTCAGCATGAAGCCGCCCGTTCGTTAGGATTGCCGAATCCTGTCACGTTGCGTCAGGTGATTTTGCCGCAGGCCATGCGGGTGATCATTCCACCGCTGACCAGCCAGTATCTCAATATCGTGAAAAACTCCTCTCTGGCGGCTGCAATTGGCTATCCGGATATGGTGTCGCTGTTCGCCGGTACCGTGCTCAATCAGACTGGTCAGGCAATTGAAACCATTGCTATTACGATGTCGGTGTACCTGATCATCAGCCTGGCAATTTCCTTCCTGATGAACATTTACAACCGGCGTATCGCGCTGGTCGAGCGTTAAGGGAATCCCATGACAATGACAACACTTCCTCCGGGAGTCAGAGCCGTGAAACCCGGAACGCCACTCGGAACGGCCGTGCTCTGGGCGCGTAAAAATTTGTTCTCCAGTTGGTTTAACAGCCTGCTGACGCTGTTCTGTTTATGGCTGATGTGGCTGCTGATCCCTCCGCTGTTGAACTGGGTGATTTTCCAGGCCAACTGGGTTGGCACGGCGCGCACTGACTGCACCAAAGCTGGCGCGTGCTGGGTGTTTATCCACGCACGTTTCGGCCAGTTCATGTACGGGCTGTATCCGTTCGATCAACGCTGGCGCATCAACGTCACACTGATCGTCGGTCTGCTGACCCTTGCACCGATCTTCTTTAAAGCCATGCCACGCCGCGGACGTTATATCGCCTGCTGGATGGTGCTCTTCCCGATTTTCACCTGGATCATGCTGTACGGCGGTTTCCTGGGGTTGAGTCGCGTCGAAACCCGCCAGTGGGGTGGCCTGACGCTGACGCTGATCATTGCCGCTGTCGGCATTGCCGGTGCGTTACCGCTGGGCATTATGCTGGCGCTGGCACGGCGCTCAAGCCTGCCTGTCGTGCGTATTCTGTCGGTGATTTTCATTGAGTTCTGGCGCGGCGTGCCGCTTATCACCGTGCTGTTCATGTCCTCGGTGATGCTGCCGCTGTTTATGACCGAAGGGACGAGTATCGACAAACTGGTGCGTGCGCTGGTGGGGGTGGTGCTGTTCCAGTCGGCGTATGTCGCGGAAGTGGTGCGCGGCGGGTTACAGGCGCTGCCGAAAGGCCAGACGGAGGCCGCCGAATCACTGGCGCTCGGCTACTGGAAAACGCAAGGCTTAGTCATTCTGCCGCAGGCGCTGAAAATGGTGATACCGGGTCTGGTCAACACTATTATCGCGCTGTTTAAGGACACCAGTCTGGTGATCATCATCGGCCTGTTTGATTTGTTCAGCAGCGTCCAGCAAGCCACCGTCGATCCTGAATGGCTGGGCATGTCAACCGAAGGCTACGTCTTCGCCGCCGCCGTCTACTGGATTTTCTGTTTTAGCATGTCGCGTTATAGCCAGCATTTGGAAAGACGCTTTCACACCGGACGTTCCGCACACTGAGGTAAACCATGAGCGACCATCAAGTCACTGAAAACCAAAATATGATGATCACGCTGGAAAACGTGAATAAGTGGTACGGACAGTTCCACGTATTGAAAGACATCAACCTGAGCGTGAAACCGCGTGAACGTATCGTGTTGTGCGGCCCTTCCGGCTCGGGGAAATCAACGACCATCCGTTGCATTAACCATCTGGAAGAGCACCAGCAAGGGCGCATCGTGGTGGACGGAACCGAACTGAACGACGACTTGCGCAATATTGAACGCGTGCGTACCGAAGTCGGTATGGTGTTCCAGCATTTCAACCTGTTCCCGCATCTGACCGTCTTGCAAAACTGCACCCTGGCACCCTGCTGGGTGCGTAAGATGCCAAAGAAAGAAGCCGAAGAACTGGCGATGCATTACCTGAAACGTGTCCGTATCGCCGAGCATGCACATAAATTCCCCGGCCAGCTTTCCGGTGGTCAGCAACAGCGTGTGGCGATCGCCCGTTCGCTGTGTATGAAGCCCAAAATTATGCTGTTTGATGAACCGACTTCTGCGCTCGATCCGGAAATGGTGAAAGAGGTGCTGGACACCATGATCACGCTGGCGGAAGAAGGCATGACCATGTTGTGTGTAACGCATGAAATGGGCTTTGCAAGAACTGTCGCCGACCGGGTGATCTTTATGGATCGCGGGGAGATCGTAGAGCAGGCGCCACCGCTGGAGTTCTTTGCCAATCCGAAGTCGGCGAGGACAAGGGAGTTCCTGTCCCAGGTGATTCATTAAACACCGGGCGGTGTTTAAGCGCGCCGTTTAAGAGCAGAAGTGTGAAAATTTCGGTTTCTCAATAGCGATGATCACTTATCGCGCTGCGCCGAAACCGCCCAAAAGGGGCCAGGACGGGCCCCTCTTGGATCTCCCGCGTCTTTTTACGGCGCTATCGCTCGCTGGCCATGTTTCAGCCACCACAGTGACAGGCTGGAAATCTTGCCGCTGCGCGGTTCCTTCATTTCGGGATTGCAGCCTCAGGTCTGCAACCTCTCATTCAGCAAGCTTTCTGAAACGCCCGCACGACCTTAAATTCAAAACCAATAGGTTTTTCATATCAAAATCAGTGAGGTTGTGAAGTTAACGTTGAGGCCGGTTCCAAAATACCGCCGGAGGAGAGGTGGAAAACCGCGCGTCTTTTTGCGCGGGTTGTAACCCGAACGGAGGGCACCGCGCAGCGGCGGAATTTTGCGGCTATCGCTGCGGCACCTGAAACATAGCCAGCGAGCGGAGCACGTAGTAAAAAAGCGCGGAGTCCAGAGGCCCGCGCGTTACCGGGTCTCTGGTCGGTGTGGGCCGACGCCCACGACCTTGAATTTGAATTTGAATTTGAATTTAAAGTTTCAGATCTTTTTCAAAAGATCATCACCACATCACCCCGCCGATCACCGGCGCAATCACCACGGTGACCACACCCGCCAGCATCATCACCAGGCTTGATACCACGCCTTCTTCCGCGCCCAGCTCATAGGCTCTCGCCGTACCCGCACCGTGCGACGCCGCACCGAAACCGGCGCCTTTTGCCAGTCCGCTTTTCACTGCCAGACGCAGAAACAGCATATCCCCGACCGCCATGCCGAATACGCCGGTGATCACCACAAACAACGCGACCAGATCAGGCTGGCCACCCATTTGTTTCGCGGCTGCCAGTGCAAACGGCGTAGTGATAGAGCGTACCGCCAGACTACGCTGGATTTCTTCGGGCAGGGTCAGCATGCGCGCCAGCCAGACGGAACTGCCGACGGCAACGACTATCGCCGTCAGCACGCCCGCACTCAGCGACATCCAGTGACGGCGGATCACCGCCATATTCTCGTAAACCGGCACCGCAAACGCGATGGTTGACGGCCCGAGCAGCCATAACAACCAGTGCGTCTCACCGAGGTAATCCTGATACGACGTGTGCGTCACCACCAGCAAAATCACCAGTACAATCGGCGTGAACACCAGTGGCATCAGCAGCAGTGTGCGCTTCTGGCGGTACAGTTTTTTGTTGCCGTAATACAACCCGAGGGTGACCACAAAACACAACATGCTGATCAGTAAATCAGTCACGGCTCGCCTTCCTTGCCGCCAGACGCTGCTCCAGACGATACACTTTATCGACCACCACGGCGGTCGCCCCGAGCGTCAGCATCGTGCTGATCCCAATCACCAGAAAGATTTTCCAGCCTTCGATCATCAGCAACTGGGCGTAATTCACCACAGCCACCACGGCTGGTACGAAGAACAGCAGCATTTCTGCCAGCAACCAGCGGGAACCGGCTTTCACCCATTTCACAGGCAAAATACGCAACATAATCAGCAGTAAAAGCATCAGCATCCCGACAATATTGGCGGGTAACGGCAGATGTAACGCAGTGACCAGACGATCAGCGATAACGAATAACACCGCGTACAACACCACCTGAACAGGGATCTGACAACGGGTCAGCAGGGACGGCGCTTTAGTGCGCAACGCCAACAACATGGGGACGACCTCGAAAGAGGGAAAAGTGTGAAAATGAAGTATACGCTGGCAGGAAACCGGTAAAGAAATGAATTAAAATCATAAAAATGATTCCAGTTTGGAATACTTTGTAACTCGCCGATCTGACCGGGGAAACATCAGCCCATGGACGTCCGTACCTTACGCTATTTTGTCGAAGTGGTTCGCCAGCAGAGCTTTACCCGCGCGGCGGAAAAGTTGTTCGTCACCCAGCCAACGATCAGCAAAATGCTGCGTCATCTGGAAGAAGAACTGGAATGCACGCTGATTGTCCGCGAAGGGCGGCGTTTACACCTGACCGACAGCGGTCAGGCGTTGTATCAGCGTGGCCTGAATATCCTCGAGGAATTCCGCCAGCTTGAAGCGGAACTGGAAGACATTAACTCGCTGAAATCCGGTCATCTGCGGCTGGGCATTCCGCCGATGGTCGGGACGCAAATCGCGCCACTTATCGGCAGCTTCCGCCAGCAATATCCCGGCATTGAACTGATTATTTCCGAGTTTGGCGGGCTGACCGTGCAACAGGCTGTGATTTCCGGCGAGCTGGATCTGGCGCTGACTGCCCTGCCCGCTGACGCCGTGCCGTCTATCGCCTCACTGCTGCTGTTCAGTCATCCGCTGTGCGTTGTGGTGCCGCGCACGCCGCACTGGCTGAACCGCACGCGCATCGGGTTCAGTGATCTGGCTGATGAAAGCATCCTGATTTATAACGAAGATTTTGCCCTGTACCGCCAGCTGATGGACGCCTTTACCTCACACGGCTTTACGCCAAAAATTGCGGCGCGCAGCGGGCAGTGGGATTTCCTGGCGGCGATGGTACAAACCGGTATGGGTGTGGCAATTTTGCCGGAACCGGTCTGTCAGCGGCTGGATAAGAATGCGCTGATGTGGCTGCCACTGGATCCGCTGATGCCGTGGCAGCTCGGGCTGATCTGGCATCAGGGCAGCTATCTCTCGCACAGTGCACAGGCGTGGATCACGTTGTGCCGCGACTACTGGAAATAGCCAATAAAAAACCGCGTGAACCTGGCAGCGCACGCGGTTTTTTCATTTCTGACAGAAACTACACTTCTTTTTCGACAAGCAGCGCTTCAAGTAAATCGAGGTCATGCAGCAGTTTTTGCAGCGTCTCGTTACTGATTTTCTGCGTGGCACGCAGGTGATACAGCTCACCACGTTCAGCGCGCAGCGCAGTCAGACGGAAGCGGCGCTCAAGGTTTTCCAGCTTCAGCGCGGTTTCCATATCATCGCGGTTGGCCGTACGTCGCCGTAACGTCCCGATAACCCGCGAACTGATTTCCTTCAGCGTCTGTTCATCAATATTTTCTTCGGTATCCGCCGCCAGACGCTCTTCCATCTTATGCAGGCTTTCAATCGCCACTTCCGCCGCGACCGATTTCGCCATGCGCTCTTCTTCGCGATAAGCGGTACCATCCGCCACTACCACGCCTTTGAGCAGGAACGGCAAGGCAATCACACCGGCAATCAGCGAGAACAGAATGACGCCGGTCGCCAGGAACACCAGCTGATAACGCGACGGAAACGCCGAACCATCGGCGAGGAATAACGGAATCGACAACACACCGGCCAGCGTAATGGCTCCGCGCACACCGGCAAAAGACGCCACCCACAGTTCACGCGTACTGTAGCTGCCAAACAGCAGCGGTTTCTTTTTCAGGAAACGGTTGCTGAAATTCTTCATCACCCACAACCAGACGAAACGCAGGATCAGCAGCGCAAAGTAGATAATCCCGACATCAGCAAACAGGTGCCACGTCACGATAGACGGGTCGTGTGTCGCCTGATCAATTGAGTTCTCAAGAATGCCCGGCAATTGCAGGCCCAGCATGATGAACACCATGCCGTTGAACACGAACTCAAGCATCGCCCAGACGCTGTTCGCACGCAGACGCATCGCCAGCGGTGCATTACGAATAATGCCGGACTGGCTGATGGTCATCCCTGCAGCCACAGCGGCCAAAATGCCCGACACACCGATATGTTCGGCAATCAGATAAGACGCGAACGGCAACAGCAGCAGGAACACGATTTGTGTCGCCGGATCATCACCGCTCCAGCGGCTCATAATGCGCAGCGATTTACTGTACAACCACGTCACCGCCACACCGGCCATCAGACCGCCAATCGCGACTTTCAGGAACTCTACACTGGCACCACCGACGGTAAAGATCATCGTGCCCATCGCCACGGCGATAGCGAATTTCAGCGACACCAGACCGGACGCGTCATTCATCAGCGCTTCACCTTCCAGCACGCTCATGATCGACTTCGGAATGCGGCCCTTACCGACAATGCCGCCCAGTGCCACGGCATCGGTCGGCGACAGCACCGCAGCCAGCGCGAACGCGGCCACCAGCGGAATATCCGGCACCATCATATAAATCAGATAACCGATACCGACGACAGTGAGCAGCACCAGCACCAGCGCCAGCCCGAGAATTTCGCGCCCGTGGTGGAGGAATTCACGGGTCGGGGTTTTCCAGCCATCGGCGAACAGCAACGGCGGGATAAAGAGGACGAGAAACAGTTCCGGATCGAAGTCCACGTGCAGGCCAAAATTGGGCCACGCCAGCAAAGCACCGACGGCAATCTGCATTAATGGAAGAGGAACCTGAAACGGCAACATTCTGGTGACGACACCGGAGAGCGACACCACCAGAATCAAAATCAGAATGGTAAAGAAGATTTCCATGCTTTCCTTAGACTCTTGTTTTTATGAATTTCAGCCAGACACAGGTGAGTGAGTCCGGAGCGAACCTTGGAATAGTAGATCAAAAGGGGACGGGATTTAAATCAGTGCGTGCGGTTACATCAGAGAGGGTTTGCTCCTCCCCCTGCGAAGGGGGAGGACGGGAGGGGGTTTTAATGACAAAACTCATGCCAAAGCACACTTCAACCTACTGATTCGTCATTAATACCCCACCCCAACCCTCCCCTTCGCAGGGGAGGGAGCAAACAGATCAAATCGCCCATCCGCCCGCATAAAACACCACTAACGCTACGGCGATAATCACCGTGCCGATGTTCAGTTTTCGCCATTCGCCGGAGAAGATGCGTCCAATCACCAGTGCGCTGAAACCGAGCATAATACCGGTGACGATGTTACAGGTCAGAACGATAAATACTGCGCACAGTAACCCTGACATCGCATCCACGAAATCATTGAAATCCAGTTTGGTGACATTACTGAGCATCAGCAAACCCACGTACATCAGCGCGGGTGCGGTGGCGTAAGCCGGTACCAGATAAGACAGCGGAGAGAGGAACAACATCAGCAGGAACAGCACACCGACGACGGTAGCCGTCAGACCGGTTTTGCCGCCCGCCGCCGTACCGGCTGCCGATTCGATATAAACCGCTGCCGGAGATGCGCCAACCAGGGAGGCGAAAATACTGCTCACGGAGTCAGCCGTCAGGGCTTTACCGCCGCTGATGATCTGGCCGTTTTCATCCAGTAAGTTTGCCTGTCCGGCGACAGCGCGGATGGTGCCGGTGGCATCAAACACCGCTGTCATCACCAGTGCCAGCACGCTGGGCAATACAGCTGCTTTCATTGCACCCAGAATATCGAGATCGAAAATCACCGATTTACCGTCAGCCCCCGCCAGAGAAGGCATGGCGAATAAACCCTGATATTTCACTGTTGGATCGAAGATCAGGCCGATAATGGAAATCGCGATAATCACCAGCAAGATGCCGCCCGGAACGCGCAGTTTCTCCAGGCCAAAAATCACCGCCAGACCAAGCAACGTCATCACGACCGGGAATGAGGTAAATGCGCCGAGTGCCACCGGTAAGCCGTCCAGCGGGTTTTTCACCACCAGACCGACGCCATTGGCGGCGATCAGTAACAGGAACAGGCCGATACCAATACCGGTACCGTGCGCAACGCCGGTTGGCAGATTGCGCAAAATCCACGAACGGATGCCGGTCACCGAGATAATGGTGAACAACACGCCCATCAGAAATACCGCGCCGAGCGCCACCGGTACGCTGATGTGCTGGCCGAGAACCAGACTAAACGCGGTAAAAGCAGTCAGAGAAATGGCGCAACCAATCGCCAGCGGCAAATTCGCCCACAGCCCCATCAGCAGGGAGCCGAAACCGGCGACCAGACAGGTCGCGACAAACACTGCGGTTGGCGAGAAGCCCGCTTTGCCGAGCATCGAGGGCACGACAATCACCGAATAGACCATCGCCAGAAAGGTGGTTAAGCCAGCGATAACTTCCTGGCGGACGTTACTGCCACGCGCACTGATTTTGAAAAAAGCATCAAGCGGGCCTTTTGGCGCAACTGCGCGGCCAGCTTGAGGTTGTTGACTCGACATGGAAAATCCTCTGAATGTCTTTACTGATTAGCCGGCGTGGTCATTATGAAACCGTTTCTGCACGTTCACTTCCTTATTTGTCGCCTGAAATCGCCGAAAACGGCGTCAGAACGGCAAGGCAAACGTTTAACTCGCATCGCGTGTGGCAGGACAAAAAATTACGCAAACGATTATCCTGCCTTTAACCGCCGTACATCAACCGTGAATGACAACAATTTACCGTTGTCTGGTCAATAAAAACGCGGTTGTGGTGGAAATTTATCCGGTGGCAGAAAAAGAGACAAACAAGGAGGGGAAAGAAGGGAAATAAATAACAGGGTATTTATTGTGGTTTATCTTTTATAAGACGTTTATTACGTAAAACTCAGCCCGCAATGAACGCCTGAAAATATAAAAAATGGATAAGAAATTAACGCAAAATATTAAACGAACCGCCGTTTTCCAGCACTTTCTGATATGCCGGACGCGCGGTGACATTCGATAACCAGGCCTTCAGCAGAGGATATTTTTCCAGTCCGGCGCGGGCATTGATCGCCTCTATCGGGAAACTCATCTGAATATCTGCCGCGCTGAACTGTTGACCGGCGAAATAAGGATGTGTACTCAGATGCTGTTCAAGATAATCCATATGCGTATAAATCTGCTTATCCAGATAATTCTTCTGCACGCCCTGTCCTATGGCGCCGGCAATCGGACGGATGAGCCACGGCATCGGCGGTTTACCCAGACGGCTAAAAATCAGCTTCATCACCAGCAAAGGCATCAGAGAACCTTCAGCGTAGTGCATCCAGTAGCGATACTGCTGATGCTCAGCAAACGCCGTGGGTTTCAGCGTGCCCGCCTCATCGTACACTTCCTGCAGGTATTCAATGATGGCGCCAGATTCCGCAAGGATCAGCCCGTTGTCTTCCAGCACCGGTGACTTGCCCAGAGGATGGACTTTTTTCAGCGATGGCGGCGCCAGCATGGTTCCTTTATCCCGCTGATAACATTTGATTTCGTAAGGGACGCCCAATTCTTCGAGCATCCATAAGATTCGCTGTGAACGGGAATTATCCAAATGATGCACAGTTAGCATAAAAGTCTTCTGTCCTTTTTCAATTAATTATTTGTTAACTATAGACAACACTTTCAAAGCGCGTATCAGATTCGTTTTAATAACCCTGACTTTCTTCAGGGTTAATTTATCAAAAATCTTTTTATTTGATTAAAATCACTTACGGATTAATCTTAATTATGCCAAAAAAATTATCGCAACTTCGTTCGCCTTTAATAAGGCTTAATGCCATTATCGCCGGATAACAAATCAACCCGTCGCTTTCGACTCTCTGTTGGTGGAGCCTCACATGTTTTCCAGTAATTACAACAATGTGCTTGTAATGTTTTCGTTCATTGTTGCAATGCTTGCCTCTTATACCGCGCTTGATATGGCAGGCCGGGTTGCCACCACAGAGGGAAAGGCTTCCCGACTTTGGTTAACAGGTGGCGCCATTGCAATGGGTATCGGCATCTGGTCGATGCATTTTATCGGCATGCTGGCCTTTAATGCTTCGATGCCAATGGGTTACGACCCTTTAATTACCCTGCTTTCTATGCTGATTGCCATCATTTCCTCAGCTTTTGCGCTGTGGCTGGTATGCCTTGAGGAGTTACCCACCGGGCGGTTACTTGCCGGTGCCTTGCTGATGGGCGGCGGTATTGCCGCGATGCATTACACGGGTATGGCGGCGATGCAGATGATGCCGCCCATTGTCTACGATTACCGTTGGGTCGCGTTATCTGTGGGAGTGGCGATTGTCGCCTCCGGCGCGGCGCTGTGGATGGCGTTCAATCTGCGTCATCAGTCACCCAATGTCCGTCTGCTGCGCATCAGCGCTGCGGTGGTAATGGGCGCTGCCATTGTCGGTATGCATTACATCGGCATGGCTGCGGCACAATTCCCGATGGACAGCCACAGTATGGCGGCGTTCAGCGGCGTAGACAATAACTGGCTGGCACTGCTGGTGATTGTGGTCACGCTGGCGATTCTGGCAATCACCCTGATCATTTCTATTCTTGATGGCCGGATGCAGGCACGCACCTCGATTCTGGCATCTTCGCTGGCACAGGCGAACCGCGAGCTGACCCAACTGGCGCTGCACGACAATCTGACCCATTTGCCAAATCGTCTGTTGCTGGAAGACCGCCTGAGTCAGGCGTTTCAGAAAGCGTCACGTGGCGAATCACAGTTTGCGGTGCTGTTTTTCGATCTCGACGGATTCAAAGCCGTTAACGATGCCTTCGGCCATCACATCGGCGATCAGCTGTTAATTTCAGTCACCGAACGCCTGCAATCGCAGCTGAGGGCGACAGATACGCTGGCGCGGCTCGGCGGCGATGAGTTTGTGCTGCTGGTTGAGATCACCGAACCCACCGATGCCTCGCAACTGGCCGATAAACTGGTGCATCTGATTGCGCGTCCGTTTTACGTTTCCCGCTATGAACTGCTGGTCTCTGCCAGCGTGGGGATCGCGGTGTATCCGGGCGATGGCGAGAATGAACGCGAGCTGATGCTCAATGCTGATGCCGCGATGTATCACACCAAAAATTCCGGCCGTAACGGCCACAGTTTCTTCCAGCCGTCGATGAATGCCAACGCCCAGAACCAGTTGCAAATGCTCAATGATTTGCGTCTGGCGGTTGCACACCATGAGCTGCGTTTGCACTATCAGCCGAAATTTATTGCGCCTTACGGGCCGGTGAGTGGCTTCGAAGCGCTGCTGCGCTGGGAGCGCGACGGTAACCTCCTCAGCCCGGATGTGTTTTTGCCGCTGGCGGAAAAAACCGGACTGATTATCCCGATTGGCGAATGGGTGCTCAATGAAGCCTGTCGCCAGTTGCGGGAATGGCATCTGGCCGGTCATACGCAATGGACAGTGGCGGTGAATCTTTCCGCGCTGCAATTTGAGCAGGCGAATCTGGTCGAAATGGTGATTGAAACCATTGAACGCCATCAGATCCCGCCTGAAATGCTGACGCTGGAAGTGACAGAAACCACCGCGATGCGTAACCCGGATGCCAGCGTGGAAATTCTGGAGCGCCTGACACAGTACGGCGTAAAAGCCTCCATTGATGATTTCGGTACCGGCTATTCCAGCCTGCTCTATCTGAAACGTCTGCCGGCCAGTGAGCTGAAAATCGACGGTGCATTTATTAATGACCTGATTGCCGGTAGCGAAGACGCCAGTATCGTTTCTGCGATCATTGCCCTCGGCCAGACGCTGAACCTGAAAGTGGTGGCCGAAGGCGTTGAAACGATCCAACAACAGGAATTTCTGACGCAACTGGGCTGCGACACCTTACAGGGTTATCTTCTGGGGCGTCCGATGACGCCACAGCAGATTGCCCAACACCCCGATACGGACTGGGAGTCGCAGATAACCCTCACAGATAAAGCCTGACGCCCCCGGCTCAGGCCGTCGCCGTGCGGAAAAATCGCACGGCGTTGCGTAGCTCAACACTTTGTTCCGTCAGGGATTGCGCCGCTGCCGCTGCCTGTTCCACCAGCGCGGCGTTCTGCTGCGTCACCCTGTCCATCTGGTCAACGGCAATCCCCACTTCGTGAATACCGGTGTGCTGCTCAGAACTTGCTGTCGAGATTTCTCTGACAATTTCAGCCACCTTATTCACCGAGCTGACAATCTCATTCATGGCTTTACTGGCGCGATCAGCCTGCAATGACCCTTCGGCAATTTTGCTGACGGTGCCCTGAATCAGATCTTTAATTTCTTTCGCCGCCTGCCCGCTTTTTTGCGCCAGCACCCGCACCTCACTCGCCACCACCGCAAACCCTTTACCCTGCGTACCGGCACGCGCCGCTTCCACGGCGGCGTTCAGCGCCAGCAGGTTGGTCTGGAAGGCAATGCCTTCAATCACGCTGATGATATTGATAATTTCATTCGAACTGCCGGAAACATCACGCATATGTGCCTGCATCCCCGTAACAATCACGCCGCCCTGAGACGCCGTTTTCGAGGTTTCCAGCGCCAGCTGGCTGGCCTGCCGGGCGTTCTCAGCGTTCTGGCTGACGGTCGCGGTCAGGTTTTGCATATTGGAACTGGTCTGCACCAGCGAGGCCGCCTGTTCTTCGGTGCGCTGTGATAAATCCACATTGCCCTGTTCAATCTCACTGGCGGCATGATTGATGGATTCACTGCCTTCCATAATCTGATGAATGGTTTTATTCAGTTGCTGGTTCATGCCGTTCAGCGAAGCCAGCAAACTGCCGTCATCACCCGGTTTCAGCGTGATTTTTGCCGCCAGATTACCGGCAGCGATTTCACGCATAATAGAGGCGGCATAAGCCGGTTCACCGCCCAGTTGTTTCACCAGATGGTGCGCCAGCAGCAGCGCCATCGTCAGTGAAAGAATAAACGCCACGCCGACCAGCACTAAAAACATCGCGCTGGCCGTGTGATAGCTGCTGCGCGCATCCGCTGCAGCCTTCTCACTGTTGGTCAGCTCGTTTTTGACCAGCGTTGCCAGATCCGCCATTAACTGTGTGCGATATTTCCGTGAGTTATCGCCACTGATTTTCGTGGCCTGCGCAATGTCGTTGCGTTCAACCGCCGCAATCACATCATTATTCGCCAGCGAAAACTGCTCAAAATTAGCGACGATTTGCTTAAACAGGTCTGACTGACTGCCGCCGCTGTCCAGCTTCAGATACGCATTTTCCGCGTCTTTAAAAGTGGCAACCGCCTGAAGGATTTCGACCCGGTGGCCGTCGCGCGGCGCCCCCTCTGGCGAGGCGATATATTGCACCTGTTGCAGGCGTAATTCCGCCAGCGTGCCGCGCATCACCAGCGGATACTGCACGCCGGGAAGCCGGTAGGCACGGTAGTTTTCAATCTGCTGATTACTGCTGTTGAGCAGCCAGGCCGACATCGCCGCCAGAATCAACAGCAGGCTCAGGACGAGTGCGAATGCACCCAGCAAACGGGCAAGTATGGAAAGGTTGGTGATCTTTTTCATCTGGGCACATCGGAAAGTCAGTGACAGGAAACACTCATAACGGCCGGAATGAAGGGAACTTTAGGGAAAATGAAACTATATTTCATTTTGTTAAGCGCTGTCTTTCGTAATGTAATTTTAGGGTTACCGGACGAATTTTTCATGTTACCGGCCCGCCTTAAAAACATGATCTGCCACGCATTGCAAAGATGTGCTCTCTCATAAAGAGAGAGAGCACTCAGCGCGACTCACTTTGGCTCACTTCGGTTCAAAAGCGGGCCATAACGGGATGACTGCCGACAACAAATTCGCCGTACCGGCCGCCACCGACATGTGTCGGAAATTGTCGCTGCCGTCCGCTGTCTTCGCGAATTTCACCACCGTTTCCAGCCCGGCCTCCTGACACAGCACCGCGCCGCCAGCGATATCCCACAGCGTGGTGCGCCGTTGCAGATGGCCGTCGATAATGCCTTTTGCCGCAAACACCATGCCGACCGTGGTACAGCGATAACAATGTACTGACCAGTCAGCCGCGCGGATCCCCTGATAAAAGGCCGAGGCTTCGTCCAGCTTGTCGTCCGCACTGTCGCCCAGCGACACAATCTGTACATCTTCAAAACGATCATCGCGACGGAAGGGTTTGTCGTTGAGGAAAATCCCCTTTCCGGATTCTGCTGCAAACAGGTCGTTTAAAACCGGCAGCGCCACAATGCCGATCACCGGCTGTTTATTTTCCACCAGGCCGAGCGACACGCCCCACAGCGGCGAACCGCGCAGGAAATTCGAGGTGCCGTCGATAGGATCAATCACCCAGCACGGCGCGTCGGTCAGAATGCCGCCCATCTCTTCGCCGATCACCGCATCCTGCGGAAAATGCTCTGCCAGCCGGGTGCGGATAAACTGCTCAACCGCCAGATCGGCTTCTGAAACGAAATCCTGCGTACGCTTACTGCTGATTTCGATAGTGTCCCGGCGGTGAAAAAAGTCCAGCGCCAGTCTGGCGGCCTGCGCCGCAATCTGACTGGCAACCGCCAGACGCGGGGACATCATAGTGTTGGTCATGATAAATCCTGAGTTTTCAGTCGGAAGGAACAAAAGCTGTCTTCATAGAATGCATCGGAATCGATGAATAAAAAATGACAACCTGCCACTTGCTAAAATAGCGTAAAACACTCTAGATCTGTGTGCTTCAACTTTCTAAATTTTGCCGGAGATTTCCATGCCCGATGCCGCCCATTGGTTGCCCTTTCTGCTGATTTGTCTCGGGCTGGTATTAACGCCCGGCCCGAACATGATTTACCTGATTTCACGCTCACTCTGTCAGGGGCCGAAAGCCGGACTGATTTCCCTCGGCGGCGTAGTGCTGGGCTTCCTGTTTTACATGTTGTTTGCTGCGCTCGGCATTACCGCGCTGCTGATGGCGGTGCCCTTCGCTTATGACGCCCTGCGCATCGGCGGCGCTGCATATCTGCTGTATATGGCGTGGCAGGCGGTGAAACCCGGCGGACGCTCGCCGTTTCAGGTCAGGGATTTACCCCGCGACAGCAATAAAAAGCTGTTCACCATGGGGCTGGTCACTAATCTGCTGAACCCGAAAGCGGCGGTGTTATATCTGACGCTGTTACCGCAGTTTATCGTGCCGGAACAAGGGCATGTGCTGACGCAGTCGCTGATTCTGGGCAGCTCGCAAATTCTGATCAGTGCGACGGTCAACGCGCTCATTGCCCTTTCGGCCGGTTACATTGCCGTCTTCCTGGCCGGACGACCATTGTGGATGGTCATCCAGCGCTGGTTTATGGGTGCAGTGCTGGGCGGGCTGGCTATGCGTATGTTGCTCGACGGGCGTAAATAACCGGCCATTTGTCGCCCGTCATATTCAGTTCCGCATCAACGCTATATAATCCTTTGCATAACGAAACCAGAGGATTTATCCATGCGTCTATTTTCATCCCGATTTTTGCCTGCCGTTGCCTTGCTCGGGCTTGCCCTGAGCCTGGCTTCCCCTTGCGCTTTTGCCACACGCCAGATAACCGATCAGCTTGGCCGTCAGGTCACGATTCCCGATCAGGTGGATCGCGTCGTCGTTTTGCAACATCAGACCCTTAATCTGCTGGTTCAGCTGGATGCCACCAAAGATATTGTCGGCGTGCTGAACAACTGGCAGCGACAACTGGGCAGCGGTTATGTGCGTCTTGCGCCGGAGCTGGCGAAAACGCCGGTGGTCGGCGACCTGACCAGCGTAAATCTGGAAAGCGTGGTGGCGCTTCATCCGCAAGTGGTGTTCGTCACCAACTATGCGCCACAGGAAATGATCGACCAGATCAGCCAGGCCGGGATCGCCGTCGTGGCGGTTTCATTGCGGGATGATCCGAAAGGCGAAGAACATATGATGAACCCGGTGCTGCCGGATGAAGATGAGGCGTACACCGAAGGGCTGAAGAAAGGCATCGCGCTGATTGGCGACGTGGTCAATCACCAGAAACAGGCACAGGCGTTGATCGACTATACTTTTTCTCAGCGTCAGTTAACTGGCGAGCGGCTGAAAGATATTCCGGCCAATCAGCGGATCCGCACGTATATGGCAAATCCCGATCTGACCACTTACGGTTCCGGCAAATATACCGGCCTGATGATGGCGCATGCCGGTGCGATGAACGTTGCGGCAGCCACAGTGAAAGGGTTTAAGCAGGTCGCGCTGGAACAGGTGATCGCCTGGAACCCGCAGGTGATCTTCGTGCAGGACCGGTATCCGGAAGTGGTCGGGCAGATCACCGGTGATCCGAAATGGCAGGGTATTGATGCGGTCAAAAATCACCGCGTTTATCTGATGCCGGAATACGCCAAAGCCTGGGGCTATCCGATGCCTGAAGCGATGGCGATCGGCGAACTGTGGATGGCGAAAAAACTCTACCCGCAAAAATTCGCTGACATCGATATGCAAAAACAGGCTGATGCCTGGTACCAGCGCTTCTACCGGACGGATTTTAAACCCGCGGCAGACGCGGCGCGCGCGGGGAAATAGCCTCGTCTCCGGCGCTTTACGTTGAGGCAATGTGACAAGGAGACCTGATGACAAATACGATTAAAGTGCTGGCGGCAGGGAGTTTACGCCGCGCATGGGCGCCGCTGTGCGATGCCTTTACGGAAGAAACCGACAGCAAAGTCGACGTGGAATTCGGCCCCGCCGGGCTGTTGCGCGAACGTATCGAACAAGGGGAAAAGGTCGATCTGTTTGCCTCGGCCAATACCGCGCATCCGCTGACCTTGCAGCAGCACGGTAAGGCGCTGGACGTGGAAGCATTTTGCGGCAACAGCCTGTGTGTCACCGCCCGAAAAGGGCCGGAACTGGAGAAACTCAACTGGCTGAGCGTATTACTTGATCCCCGTTTTCGGCTGGCGACATCGACGCCGCAAAGCGATCCTTCCGGTGATTACACCTGGCAAATGTTTGAGCAGATCGAAAGGCGACATCCCGATGCCGGGGCTATTTTACGCAACAAGGCGCTGCGTCTGGTGGGCGGTGAAAAATCGGCCAAAATTCCGGCAGGCAAACTGGCGGCAGAATGGCTGATTTGCAGCGGTCAGGCCGATGTTTTTATCGGCTACACCAGTTATGCCACGCTGTTGCGGGAAAATGATGCGCTGGAAGTCTACAACATTCCGGCGGATTACAACGTGCGGGCCAGATACGCGCTCGCGACCTGCACGGAGAAAGGGAAACCGCTGGCAGAATTTATTCTTTCAGAAACCGGCCAGCATATTTTGCAGAACGCCGGTTTTTGCGGGAGACATGCGGTGATGCCGGAATAGAAAAAATACAAACAAGTACAACGCGACCTTAGTGATCGAGGTCTCTTTCTTTCATTGCCCGCTGACGATCGTAATACTCATCTTCAGCGGCAGTGATTTCATCGAGCAGCGAATCCACATCGGCTTTGTGCGTATCTTCGGTGAACAATCCGGTCAGAATAGTTTCCGGTGTCAGTTTGCCGTCTTCGTACAATGCCCAGATTTCTTTGGCAAAGCGCGTTTCCAGCAACTGCGGTGCAAACTGCCCGTAGTACTCGGTCATGTTATTCACATCGCGCTCGAACATCGATTCAGCGTGGTTATTGGCAGCGGCGTCCACGGCCTGCGGCAGGTCGATAATCACCGGCCCTTCAGCGTCCATCAACACGTTAAACTCTGACAAGTCACCGTGAACGATACCGGCGCACAGCATGCGCACGATGTTGCGGATCATGGTGTCGAAATCGGCTACCGCTTCTTCTTCAGTCAGGATGACGTCACTCAGACGCGGCGCGACTACGCCGTCAGCGTCGGTGATAAGCTCCATCAGCAGCACGCCGTCCAGACAAATGTAAGGCTGCGGCACGCGCACACCGGCATTCGCCAGACGGAACAGCGCATCCACTTCAGCTGTCTGCCAGGATTCTTCCTGCTGTTTACGCCCGAACTTTGACCCCTTTTGCATCGCACGCGCGTTGCGGGTGTTACGGACTTTACGGCCTTCCTGATACTGCACGGCCTGCTTGAAGCTACGTTGTGTCGCTTCTTTATACACTTTGGCGCAGCGGATCTCTTCACCGCATAAAACGGTGTAAACATCGGCTTCTTTGCCACTTTTCAGTCGACGGACCACATCATCAATCAGGCCGTCATCCACCAGAGGTTGGATTCTATTTGGGATTTTCATGCAGCCTTGTACCTTATTTCAGCGCATGAGGGAATGACCTGCGCAATATTCCCTGCATTACACACCAGACACGCCGTTCGCGTCATCCTTTCTGATCCTTATCGCTTACTGTTCTCAAGGGTACAGTTTAACGTAGTGGCGATGGAGTGGATACTTTATGCACATACGTTATCACTTTTTACCGCTGCTTTTCACCGTCAACGCCCGCCGGGTTTTTATGGCACCCTGATTAAATTTAACTTAAATAATTAATTTATGTCCGCTAATTATTTCTTACTGTAAATAAAGCATGCCAGTTAATAAATTTTTATGTCTTCGGAACTTTTTCTTTAACTTAAGCTTTTCGTGCTGTTTACGCTTCGTTTATTCAAGGCAAAAAACGGTATACGTTCCGTTTAGAATAGAGGTGATACTGTGCCGGTAATTTCCCGTTGCAGGTCTTCTGATATGAATACTATTTTAATAACCGGTGCCACTGGTTTTGTTGGCGGAGCTGTCGTTGAATATTTTCTGCGCCAGCAACTCACCACCAATAATGCATTATTACTCTTAGTCAGGGCTGACGATAATGCGACGGGACTCGCCAGAATTATCGATAATTTGAAGAAGTTTGAATTAAATGATACTCAGCTTTCTCCGCTAACTGAGCAATCAATATTGACCGGCGATCTGGCCGATCCGGAAAGTTTTATTCATGACGCGCGTTTAGATAATGTCACGCACGTTATTAACTGCGCCGCCATCGCCTCGTTTGGTCATAATCCGGCCATGTGGCGTGTGAATGTCGAAGGTTCACTGGCCTTCGCCAAACGTATGATGCAGGTAAAAGGCTTGCAGCGATTTGTGCATGTCGGTACGGCGATGGCATCGATGCCGGATAAAGACAGCGTCTTCTACGAAGGCATGCCGGACAACGAGCAGAACGAAGATCTGGTGCAGTATACGGCTTCCAAGCGGGCGATTGAGAATCTTGTCCGCGCCGAATGCCCGTCGCTGCCGTTCGTGGTTGCACGACCGTCGATTATCGTCGGTCACACGCAGCATGGCTGCCAGCCTTCAAGCAGCATCTTCTGGGTGTTCATGATGGCGATTAAACTGAAGAAATTCACCTGCACGCTCGACGATCAGGTGGATGTTATTCCGGTGGACTATTGCGCGATGGTGCTGGTAAAACTGTGTCTCGCCAAAGACCTCAGCCATAACTTTTATCATATTTCTTCCGGCGAAGAGATGTGTACGCCATTCCATGAAATAGATACCTCGGTGGCAAAAGCCAATAATACTTCACGCATTATCAGTGAATATGAACAAACCAGTTATCAGGAATTTACCGGCATCCGCAAACAATTTAAAGATGTGCTCGGCCCGTGTAATGATAAAATTATTTTACGTGCCATTAAACTTTATGGCGGTTTTGCTCAGTTAAACGTGAAGTTTGATAATTCTCGTTTATTAGATATGGGCATTCCAAAACCTGCTGCCTTTAACAGTTATATTGATAAATGTGTTTCCTCAACCCGTGGACAATCTATCAGCGAACTGATGCAGGTTGATTTTAAATAAACCCGGTGTCTGTTAAATATTAAACACTCCCCTAAATCATTCAGTTGCTTCAAGGCGGCAACTGAATGAATCCCCGGGAGCTTACATAAGTAAGTGACCGGGGTGAATGACCAATCTGCAGGGAGCAGATTGGAACGCTGCTTGCAGCGTGAAGGATGACGGGGATTAGACAAGGCCGTTTCGGCCATACAGCCTGAAACCTTCGCGCTGATTCAGGCGGTCATAATACGCCGTCACTGCCGGTAACGCCGGACGGGACATGGGTGTCATCGACCAGCGGTTCACTGCCAGCCCGATGGGAATATCCGCCAGCGTAAAATTATCCCCCAGCACATAATCGCCGCTGCGCTGAAGTTGTTCCTCCAGTATCTGCATATGACGGTTCCACTCGCTGACACCGGCATCAATCAGTGCCGGATCCTGATGCTGCGGACTGTTGCGCGCCAGCGCCGGAAACGCATAACGCCAGGAATTATTCAGCTCACCGGATTGCCAGTCCATCCACTGTTCGGTCAGCGCACGACGTTTCGGGTCAGATGACAGCAAATCTTCGCGCCCTTCCCGCGCCGCCAGATACCGGCAAATCACGTTGGATTCCCACAGTACAAATTCGCCATCGAGCACTACCGGCACCATCGCATTCGGGTTCAGTGCTTTAAATTCCGCAGTCTGGACAGACTGAAAACCCGAACCGAATTGTTCCTGTTCGAAATCCAGCCCCAGCTCCTGACAGGTCCACAACACTTTACGCACATTGATCGACGGTGATTTACCCAAAATCTTTAGCATGATTTCCCCTGTTAACGTGGTACACGAATAGCCGGTCACGACGGACGAATAAAGATCCGCGTGGCTGAGCCGTGATAAGTGGTATCCGTTTTTGCCACGAAACCACATTTTTCCGCCAGACGAACCGAGGCCTGATGCTCCGGTGCAATAATGCAGCATAGCTGACGATCGACGTGTGTACCGGCCCATTTCAGCACTGCCTGCGCCGCTTCAAAGGCGTAGCCTTTGCCGTGAAATGCCGGAGAAACGACCCAGCCCATTTCCGCCATGCCTTTGAGCGAAGGGGTGATATCGCGCTGATAATCCGCCAGACCAATTTCGCCAACAAACGCGCCTTCTGCACCCGCCGTTTTTTCGAACACAATCCAGTAACCGAAACCGAGCATCTGCCAGTGGCCCGGATACCGCAGCAGACGACTCCAGCTGGCTTCACGACCCGAAGGCGTGCCACCGATGTATTTCACAACCGCCGGATCGGCCCATTGCGCGGCAATATCTTCAAAATCATCAACATGATGGCCACGTAAAATCAGACGTTCGGTTTCGATAACAGGAGCACAGGTCTGCATGGTTTTTCCTGAATAAGGTGAATTACCATTAACTTAGCACCACAATTGTGCTGACCGGAAGAGAGGTTTTAGCGGGAAATAAAAATCAGACGATAATGCCGCCGCGCAGTGCCGTCGGCGTTATGCCACGCACGGATTTGAAACGGTTACTGAAATGGCTGGCGGAGCTGAATCCGCATTCCAGCGCAATGGACGTGATATCCATCTGACTGGTTTTCAGCAAGTTTTCCGCGCGGATCAGCCGGGCATTCATCACGTACTGATGCGGTGCCAGCCCCATGCTTTGTTTAAACATGCGGGCGAAGTGGAATTCGCTGAGTTCTGCCAGCGCGGCAAGTTCCGGCAGTAATAAAGGCTGCCCGAGATGCGTGTGAATATAATCTTTTACGCGGTTGAGCATATGCGGTGCCAGCCCGCCGCGTACCGTTGGCAGCGCCCATTGCAGATGGGTGTAATGTTTCACCAGATGCGCCATCAGCAGATTGGCGGCGCTGCTGAGCATCAGCTGATTGCTGTTTTCCTGCCACTGGCTGCTGAGCAAAAAGTGGCGATACAACAGCGTAATTTGCGGATCTTCTCCGAATGTACGTTCTTCCAGCTCAATCGCCGCCGGGCTGCGATCCCAGGTTTGTTCCACCAGATGTCGCAGGTGTTCGTCGGAGCAATACAGATGCACAAACGACAAATCGTCGCGCACATCCCAGCTCGACATACTGCCTTTCGGCATCAGACAAAAACGATCCGGCCCGCCGCCGTTACGCCAGCCGCTGCGGGTTTTGTGATAACACTCGTAGCCGTCGGCAACGTACAGGCTCAGCGTATGGTGATCAGCGCTTTCCTGATTCACGATGTCATTTTTGTTCGACCACGCCGCCAGCTGAATGCCGGAACCCAGTTCCACACTGTCATGCAGAACCGCTTTGTGCTGACGCAGCGTTTCGAAAGCCTGATAGACCTTAGTCATGGCGTACCCGTGTGGAGGAAAGATGACGCCCATTTTACGGTTTTCCCCCGCCCCGGTGCCAGATCTTGCTGTGCGGGTGACTGAAAAAATGCGCAAGAATATGCAACTCAGCGCAAAACGTTGAAAGCCAGCGGTCTGCCGTTACCGCAGAATGTCCTCAGTCATTACTGTCTGAGTGAGAGAATTCTATGAACGCACTGCTTTATATTTTGGTGATCCTGATCTGGGGTACCACCTGGTTTGCGATTTATCTGCAACAGGGCGACGTGCCGGTCACTGTGTCGGTTTTCTACCGTTTCCTGCTGGCTGCGGTGATCATGCTGGTGGCATTGCTGGCGACACGCCGGTTGCGTCGTCTGGCGCTGAAAGATCATCTTTTCTGCCTGGTTCAGGGTTGCTGCGTTTTTTGCTTCAATTTTTACTGCTTCTATCACGCCGCAGCCTACATCACCAGCGGGCTGGAATCGGTGATTTTCTCGATGGCCGTGCTGTTCAACGCGTTCAACGGCATGCTGTTTTTCCGTCAGAAACTGGCTCCGGCAGTGATCCCGGCGTCGGTTCTCGGGCTGGCAGGTATTATCACGCTTTTCTGGCATGACCTCAGCGCCGCGCATATCGCACCGGAATTGCTCAAAGGCATCGGCCTCAGCCTGCTCGGCACTTACGGTTTCTCACTCGGCAACATGATCAGCTCACGCCATCAGCGTCACGGGCTGGATGTGCTTTCCACCAATACCTACGCGATGTTTTACGGTACAGCCGTCATGGGCGCGCTGAGCCTGATGCAGGGCGCTTCCTTCGCCATCGACCTGACGCCGCAATATCTCGGCTCGCTGGTCTATCTTTCCGTTTTTGGTTCGGTACTGGCTTTCGGCATTTACTTCACGCTGGTCGGCCGCATCGGTGCCAGTCAGGCGGCCTACAGTACGCTGCTGTTCCCGCTGGTCGCACTGACGGTTTCCACATTTTATGAAAATTATCAATGGCATGCCAATGCGGTTATCGGGCTGGCGCTGATCCTGCTCGGTAATCTGGTGATGTTCTGCCGTCCGGCCTGGCTGGAGATGTTCAGACGCAAAGCCGCTGCGGCGTAGGGCGGCTTACCGGCGGGTACAAAAAAACACTCGACAACTCTCCTCCTCGTGTTGCATACCTGAAAGGCCGCATCCTAAGAGATGCGCGCCCTACAGAAAATAATGAGGAGAATAAAATGCCTTTTGTACGTATTGATATGGTCGAAGGAAAACCCGAAACCTACCGCAAAACCGTCGGCGAAGTGATCTATGACGCGCTGCGCTCAGCTCTTAATGCGCCGGAAAACGACAAGTTTATTGTCATCTCCGAACACTCTCCGGCAGAAATGATGATTTCCCCTGATTATCTGAATATCCAGCGCAGCCCGAACTGCATTGTGATTCAGGTAACGCTCAACACCGGCCGTACACTGGAAATGAAAAAGGCGTTCTATCACGCCGTCGCTTACGGGCTGCATGAAAAAGTCGGGTTACGTCTGGAAGATGTGTTCATCAGCCTGGTGGAAGTGCCGAAAGAAAACTGGTCCTTCGGCAACGGCGAAGCGCAATACGCGTGATCATAGCCGATTAAATAATCCCGCCATTCGCCTTCAGCGTCTGGCCGTTGACCCAGGCACCGTCGGGACCGGCGAGGAAGGCGACGACGGAGGCGATATCTTCCGGCTGACCGAGGCGCTCGAGCGGCGAGGTTTTGGCGATGGTTTCCACCAGTTGATCCGATTTACCGTTGAGGAATAAATCCGTTGCTGTCGGGCCGGGCGCAACAGTATTGACGGTTATCTGACGGCCGCGCATTTCCTTGGTGAGCACGCGGCTCAGCGCCTCGACAGCCGCTTTGGTCGCGGCATACACGCCATAAGTCGGCTGATATAACCCGACCACGGTCGATGAGAAATTGATGATACGTCCGCCGTCGTGCAGATGTTTCGCTGCTTCACGCAGCGTGTTGAAAGTGCCTTTCAGGTTGATATCGATAAGGCGGTCGAATGCTGCATCGTCGGTTTCGGCAATGGCGGAAAGCGTCATAATACCCGCATTATTCACCAGCACATCCACGCCGCCAAACGCCTGTTCCGCGCTGGCAAACATCCGGTCGACCGCCGCCGCGTCGCTGACATCCGCCTGCGCGCTGATGGCTTTTCCGCCTGCCTGTTCAATTTTGCTGACCACCGCGTCGGCTTCTGCCGCACCGCGTGAGTAGTTCACAATCACGGTAAAACCGTCGTGCGCCAGACGCTCTGCGATGGCGGCGCCAATACCCCGTGATGCGCCGGTGACCAGCGCGACTTTCTGTTTGGATGAAGTCATGATGCGTTTCCTTTTTTCAGTGATTCGGATCTGTTGTCAGTGAGGAAAGCGTAGCCGATTGACGCTGCCGGATAATTACCTGATATTCGTTATCACTATCCGGAAAAGGCGAACAATCATCATGGATAAACTCGACAGCATGCAGTTATTCACCCGCGTGGTGGAGCTGCGCAGTTTTACGCAGGCTGCACAAGCGCTGAATCTGAAACGTTCCACGGTGACCGATGCCATTAAACAACTGGAGTCGCGGCTGAACATCCGGCTTCTGCAGCGTACCACCCGACACGTCAGCGCGACGCTGGATGGCGAAGCCTATTACCAGCGCTGTCTGCGTATTCTGGCCGATGTGGAAGATGCCGAAATGGCGTTTGCCGGTGCGCAGCCGAAGGGGTTATTGCGGGTGGATGTACACGGTTCGATGGCGCGGCATTTTCTGCTGCCCGGCCTGGCGGATTTTCTGGCGCAGTATCCCGACATTGAGTTTTACATGAGCGAAGGCGACCGGCTGGTGGATCTGGTGCGGGAAGGCATTGATTGCGTGATCCGCGCCGGTGAACTGAAAGACAGCGATATGGTGGCGCGCCCGCTCGGTACGCTGCCGGAAATTACCTGCGCCAGCCCGGACTATCTGCAACGTTTTGGCATACCGGAAACGCCAGACGATCTCGCCGGTCACCGGATGATTGGTTTTCGTTCCAGCGCAACCGGCGGGCTGTTGCCGCTGATTTTTCAGGTGCAGGGCAAAAACCGTGAAATCCTGCTGCCAACCAGTTTGTCGGTCAGCGGCGCGGAAAGCATGAAAGAAGCGGCACGGCGCGGGATGGGGATTATTCAGGTGCCGCATTACGGCCTGCTGGAGGATCTGGCGCAGGGAAGTCTGGTACAAATCCTGGCGGATTTCCCGGCCGGTTCACTGCCGGTTTCCCTGCTTTACCCGCGTAACCGCCAGCTTTCACCGCGCGTACGGGTGTTTATCGACTGGATGGTGAAAGAGTTTGCGCGGCGCGATCCGCATCTGACATGATAGTTTTTCTGCTCTGAAAGCATGACGTCACAACGTTAACGACTGGAGATGCCGATGACCACACCTGCTGTATTGCTGCATATCGGCAGCGAAGAAACGCAAGTTATCGTCCGTAATGATGATAACGACGATAAAAGTTTGCTCCTGACACTGGGCTCACAACTCACCTCTGTCGGCTATTTTCGTCATTCACCGCCGACGCCGGATGAAATGGAAACTGCCATTATGGTGGTCGAGGACGAAGTGATGCGCATCCGGCACGACATTCCGCCGGGCGCTAAACTGTTCAGCACAGACAACGATATCCGTGCGCTGGCCCGCATTGCCGGTGAGGCGGAAAATGAAGTGATGACGTTGTCGCTCGACGCAGTGGAACGCACTTTCGACCGGCTGGCGCTGGTCATTAATGGCCGCCCGGCGCATTTCGAAGGTATCCCCGAGGGCAATGATTTCGCCGCCACACTGCTGATTTTGCGCGAATTTATGCATCATCTGCAATTTGATGAGATCGTGGTGAGAGGCATGAAATTTGAGATGTAATGATTAACAGCCCCGTCAGGGGTAATGCTGGTCACTTAAGGAAATGAGGCCCGTGAATTTGGGCCTTCGATGAAGAAAAATAGCGCTATAAGCCTGATTCCTTCATTATCCTTTGAAGCACAAAAATGAATTTGTATTCATAAAAATGCTTAAGTGACTGGCATTACCCGTCAGGGGCTGTTTTGGTTTTATCTACACTAATGAAGGACTGTTTTTCAACTGCGCAGCATCCGATTCCATCAGTACCATCCCGCTGAGATCCGGCAGGGTCTGATGATTCAGATAATCCCGGAACGACATGCGCGGGGCGTTATTTTCCCAGGCCGATTGCAGCGTGCCCAGCAGGTCAGTGGTTTTCGACGTGATTTCCGGCGTGGTGATGTCGGATTCCAGTGCGCCTTTCACATATTTCTGAATATGTGTTGAGTTGCTGGCGGACTGAGCCACTGTGGCACTCATCAGCGCACCTTTGTGATATTGCACGGACGTCGTGCTTTCTGCCTTGTCATCAATCTGATAGTAAAGGTAATTCTGCGAGTTGCGGTCGCTGGTCAGATTCAGTTTCAGCCCCGGTGTCAGCGATGCATGATAACTGGCGACCAGATGTGACTGTTGCTTCTGCGTGATATTGCGGTCCTGCGTACCCGTGCCGGTGATCGTGCTGGTTTGAGAAACCTGATAAGAGAACGTATCGGTTTCATCCGGGCGCATCGGATTGGTGGAATCGACCGGGGTCTGCGAGACTGACGCCGTGAAATCCGCCAGCCCGGTCATCATGTTTTTATCGGTTTTGGTCAGCGAGAAATAGACCGGCTCAGCACCCCCGCTTTTATAAGTCGTCGCGGTTTCGCCATAATTGCTGTTCAGCGCCGTAAAGGCCTCTTTGAACATGTTCATCAGCGATTCGTCAGCATTACCACGGTTGCCTGCGCTGCTGATTTGTTTCAGATAACTGTTCAGCGCCTGCTTCTGCTGGCTTTCAGTGCCCAACAGTACCCGTTTACTCATGTCGACGCTGATATCCACCGTGCCAGCAACACCGGTCGATTTCACTGAGCGGGTATTCGCATCAGCATGAAAATCCAGCGTCTGAGTATTGGTGGTGCCCAGCGTGGCATGTAAGTCCACCGACGACAGCACTGAGGTATCAAACTTCGTCAGGCCACTCAGATCGAGCTTGGGCGGTTGCGCCGTCAGGCCATCAATCGCTTTCTGAAAACCTTCCGCCAGTCCTGCCAGCGCTTTGCGATCCGTATCGCTGAGCGTGCCTTTGCTGACATTCACCTGCACGCCGAGTCCGTCATCATCACTGCCCAGCGTGATATCCACCAGTGCGCCGCTGGCAGTTTTAATGCTCAGGCTTATCTGGTTATCAGCTTTGGTATGAAGTTGGGTTTGGGCGGCAACGTTGGCCGCCGAACCGGTCGACTGAGCGGAAGTCTGCTTCATCACCGATTGCGAATAGCTGCTGCTGTCGGTAGTGAAACGTTCAAGCAGCGCCGCACCGAGTCCGGTAAAACGCGCCGCATTGCCGGAATGGCTGAAATTCGATGCAAGCTTTGAAGACATCAGATCGCTGGAAGAACGTTCCCAGACCAGTGCCGGTTTGGTGATGTTGTAGACCGGCGAAGCGGTGTCCGCCTGGCCGATCATTACCGTGGTGGATTGCGCCGTCGAAGCCTGCTGCTGGCTGGCTGCAGTAGTGACTGCCGTCAGTGATTTTGTTGACGTCACCAGCGTGTTGAGCGCCTGATTACCTGTCGCAGAGATAACTGTCATCCCGATGAGTCCCTATGTTTTTGCGCCATAGCGCCAGTGGATACCTTGATCCTTCTGATGCTATTTTCGGCAAAAACACAGGAAGCTTTAAGGATATGTAAAAGTTGTTTCTTACGCCCCCGACGTTATTCCAGCGGACCGCCCAGAATGGTTTCGCACATGCCGGAAAGAATGCGTTCGCCGGTTTCGCTTTTCAGATCCTCATACCATTGTTCGGTCACGGCCATTTCTTTGCCGTGGGTGACATCGCAGCGTTTACGCGCCTTCAGCACCAGATCCTTCACGCGATATGCCCGTTTTTCCTGATAACGCAGCAATGCATCTTCAATGCCTAATGAATTGGTTTGCAGCATATTTGCCAGCACCACTGCATCTTCCATCGCCGCGCAACCGCCCTGCCCGATATCCGGCGTGGTGCTGTGGCCGGAATCACCGAGCAGCGCAATCCGGCCTTTGACCAGTTGCATAAAGGGTTCGATGTCGTGGATTTCAACGCGGTTGGTGGTTTCAGGATTGATCTGGCTGATCAGCTTCTGCACCGGTTCCGCCCAGCCCGCAAAGTAACCCTGTAAATCCTCGCGTACCGTAGTGCGATCCTGCGGCAAGCCTTTTGGCAGCGGCACATCAAAGAAAAAGTAGAAACGGTTGCCACTCACCGGCATCAGGGACACGCGTTTACCCTCGCCGACAAACGTCGTCCACTGGTCGGCAGGCGCGATGCTTTCATCGATTTCCACCAGGCCGTTCCAGTTAACATAACCGGCATAGCGGCGCTCTGTCGCATAACCCAGAACGTGCTGGCGGATAATGGAATGGGTGCCGTCAGCGGCAATCAGCAGATCGCCGGTCGCAGACGTGCCGTCGTCAAACCAGGCGGTGACGCTGTCGGCAGATTCTTCAACGTGCGTCACGCGCTTGCCAAACTGCACCTGATCGCGGCCATAAGTCTCCAGCAGCATCGACTGAAGTTCCGCGCGCGCCACCGGATATGGCTGCTCGCCGACGCTTTGGAGCAGCGGATCCATACTGAAACGCGTCATGGTCTGGCCCTGCTGATATTCTTTGTAGGCCATAAAACGCATGTTGCCGCCGAGTTCGCGCAGCGCCTCTTTCATGCCGAGATAATTCAGACACTTTACGCCGTTAGGCCAGATGGAAATCGCCGCACCGACCGGTTTGATCTCTTTCACTGCCTCGTATACCGCCGTTTCGATACCAAAACGCTTCAGCGCAATCGCCGCACACGCACCGCCAATACCGCCACCAATCACGATCGCTTTCATATTTTTCTCCCCTGAGTCTCTTTAGGGAAAAGCAATTTCTGTACCAGAAAGACGATTTGCCGCCAAAGCCTTGTATACAATCTTAAGGCAAATCATTAACGGCCGAAGCGCAGGTGAAATGCGCTAAAACGAGGCGTCGTTTTGGAGCAAGAGTGGCGTAATAGCCGCGAAGTGAATCACTCTGGTGCGAAAGGATGGGGCGGAGAGAAAGCCGGAGGAAGATTTACATCAGACAAATATTCGCAAATCACTCCCCCAGCAGAGGGAGTGATAATTTGGATCCACAAATGCCGCAGTGCGTTACTTGCACCAACCCCAGTGCAGGTTACGAGGTAGCGTTCCCCACGTTTCTATGCAGGTATTTTCCTGTTTGGTCAGTGACTGGGAATATAAAGCCCGTCCCGTTCCTGTTACACCTTTAATTTTTACGTTCGTCGCTTCAGCAGGAATAATAACCTGCTGAGTATTACCCAGCGATAATTTATATTCTTTATTGAAATTGGCTTTAGTACTGCTGTTGGTATAAGTGAGTCTGTAATAACCTGTGTAACCGCCTTTATTACGCAGACTCAGGATGTAACTTTTCGGTACAGGTGCCATTTCCGGGACGTTGAAATTAAGTGTAAATTCCGTTCCCGGTGACATTTCATCAATTTTATCATTGCTTACCATATATGTTTTTCCCATCTGCTTATTGTAATCAAGCTCAAGAATCAGCATATCGCCGTAATAAGCCGCCCCGCTGTTTGATGAAGAGATACCATGTGAATGGCCACCAAATCTTATCGAGCCGCCATACTCCCCCAGTATATCCCGCGTTGGAGTCTCATTTTCACTGTAACTTTCACCTCCATGCTCCAACGCTATTGTTGCTTTACCTTTTATGCCTGCATCGCGTAACTGCTCACGGAACCACCCTTCACCGTCCCTGACCTTAATATCATACCGGCGGGCAGCATCCGAATTAAACCCTGAAAATTCCTTCGTATAATGCAAATTATTATTAAGCTGAATGAAACGAATACCCGCAATATCAAAACTGTAACCGAAACTGCCAATATAGTTGGTACTGAGATGCGGGAATTTATAACCATTCATGACGTCGTAATCAACGGAAACGACATCTTTCAAACTATTAATATGATCAACTAAATTCCGGATACTACGAATTGCACAGCGATTTTCCCACAAACCACAGTCATTCACATTGCCGTCATAATCATGATTACCCAGCCCGTACCAGTAAGGTGCATTAAGTTTGCCAAAAGCTTTCTTGGCATCAGACCACTCGCCACCATGCCCCCAGTGGGTAATGTCGCCGTTAATAATCGTCCCCCTGAAGGCATCACCGTATTTGTCTTTCAGTGTGTTAATTGCATCAATCTTCTTAAAGTTAGCTTTGCTGGGCACCGTGTTATATGGCGTAGATGTAGTCTCCTCCCCAAAATGCCAGTCAGACGTAATGGCATAATATTCTTTTGGATGAACAACACGCCACCAGGCATTATCTTTTTTATTTTCCGGGTAATACCAGTTTTTACTTTTCGCATTACCATTAAACTTTGCTTCAAAGAATTCAGTAGCCCCGTTAACCTGACGGCCATGTATTTCACCGACCGTCGTATCAGCGCTCCAGGCTTTTGGCGCAGCAATGGAACCATACACCGCAGAGGTTACCGCCGCGTCCGGGAAGACCTCCTGTCTCAGCTGTTCTTTGATATTTTTCAGTGCTTCGAATGTTTCTTCCGCACTGTCTGTTGAAACTTCGTAAGGACGGGAATGCTCCACCCCATTTACATCGGTGTAAACCATCTCCCCTTTTGCAACAACTGGAGAGATATTGTTATCACTGGAATCGACCGTTTTAGCTTCTAATAAACGCACGGCTTGTCCATCTGACACAGTGATTGCTTTTATTTCATATGGACTTGAATTCTCTGAAACCTTATAGCCAGATATTTCGGTCGAGAGTTTCATCCGGGCATAGTCATTTTGATCATCAGGAATAGGTAACCCGTCCTGATGAGGGTCAGGAACCGGAACAGGCGCGGGAGGATTAGGAGAAGGAGAAGGACCTGGTGATATTTCCCGACGTATAGAACTCATGTCGATCATCTTCATGCCATCAGGCACAGTGACTACAGCATCTGGTAAATGGTAACCACCTCTTTGCGTTGCCACATTGCTAATATTTATTTCTGCTGAGGTATAAAATGGCAAACAAGCAGCGATAGCCATGGCTATCCTGCCATATTTAATTTTATTTTTTGAGACGAACATACTTTCACCCTTGAGGTTAATCATTTTACTGTTAGTAAATTATCGTACCTCGACATTATAATTTGTAACAAACATTTGTTTTAAAATAAATAATTAAGTTGACTTATTTTACAACGACCATTAAACAATCGGAATACAGATAGTTAAATACATATCAACGCTAAGAATAAAACCTCAAAAGTAGTTTTTCACTGTTATCTGTGAATCCGGAGATTCAGGAAAAAACGGAAGCTGAATAATGTTCAACCGTCAACATAAAGTACTGGCTGTAGTATTCAGAAAAAATATGTATCAGAAATTTTTCCATTTCATCGCTGATACCATTCTTAAAGGGAAAAACCGTCTCACCATAATTGGGGTCAAAGATTTTTATTTGATTGGATTCTGCCCTGAGACCTAATGAGTGTCCGCTGGAAGATTTTTTAATCGATATATGACAGCCATTGCCCTGGCTGACACTTTTTAATATTGACTGCGCCATGGTAATTGCGGTGTTTCCAGTCAATTTTATTTCCTCCCGAATAAAATTAACCTGATAAGATTTTAGAATGCCATGAAAAACACTTTTCATTTCTTTCATATTCCCGCTGGCACTCAGGTGTTCCTGAAAATTCATGATCCCCCGCACCACCGCCTTACCTTTTTCACTGGCAATATAGGCACTGAACCGGCTCCAGCTTTGACCTGATATCAGGTATGCGCCCACCAGCCCCTGACACACACCGTTTTCAAGACCATATTCAACCACCCGACCGGCGCGATCATAGACATTTCCGGTCCATGCGCCTTTTCGTTTTTTCTCATCACAATGATCCCATTTGTTTTTCTTAATATATTCCCCCTGTCGGAATTTATTATATATCCCATTATAATTTTGTATCAGTCTAACTGAATCCATTCTCATAAAATCACTTCATTCCATTATTAAGAAAAACTTTGCAAATGATAAAGAAAAAAGACTTTCAATGTTGAACATGATTAATTCAGAAAACATAAAGGAAACCTTTTCTTCTAAGGGGTTCTCAGTCCCTGGTCTGGTGCGAGAGCGGGAAGGTTGATACTCTGCTAAGTATTGATATTTCGAATACCAAAAGCATAAACATTTAAAAAATGAATCGCTATCCAATGTTCAGCCCGCAGCAGTTGCTTAGTTTTGTCGCCGTCTGCGAAACCGGCAGTTTTACCCGTGCGGCCGACCGCGTGTACCTGTCGCAATCGACAGTCAGCCAGCAAATCCGCCGCCTGGAAGAAGCGCTGGGAAAACCTTTGCTGGAACGCACGTCTCATCAGGTGCAACTGACTGAAGAAGGCGAACGGTTGTTGGGTTATGCGCGGCGGATTATCGCCCTGAACGGTGAAGCGCACGATGCGCTGAGTGACCAGTGGCCGGACGGCGTAGTGCGTCTCGGCGTGCCGGAAGATTTTGCTGCGGCTACCACGTCCCTGCTGGCGCAATTCAGCCGCGCCCATCCGCATATTCGCCTTGATGTCACCAGCGGCCTGAGTCACGAACTGCGCCGCGCCTGGCAACAGGAGATGCTGGATATCATTCTGGTGAAACAACTCACCGGCGAAAAGGCCAACGCCTCGCGCCCTGAGCCGATGCTGTGGCTGGACAGCGCGGCGTTTCCGGCGTTTGAACGGGATCCCATCCCGCTGGTGCTGTTTCCGCTCAACGGGTTATACCGCGAAGAACTGTGTCAGGCACTGGATGCTCTCGGACGTAGCTGGCGTATCAGTTACAGCAGCGCCAGCCTCGCCGCGCTGGTCGCTGCCAGTGCGGCCGGATTGGGCGTCACCTTATTGCCCGCCAGTTGCCGCCAGCCGGAGCATCGGATTCTTGGGGCAGAAAGCGGATTGCCACCGATTGATAACGTCGAGCTGGCGCTGTTTTACCGCCACGACGCGACGCCTGCGCAAATCGCACTGGCCGGAAAATTAAAGGATTTTTGTCAGCTTAGTTAGCCATTGCATTTTCCACTGGCAGGCAGTGGGAAAAATCGCAGCCGGAACCGGCGTCATCTTTTAAGGTGAAGGGAAAAGCAGCATCCTCCCGTCCCGCATCATGATTAAGGAATTCGACGTGCAAAATCCTCAGCAACAAAGCCGCAGAAACTTTCTTTCGCATAGCGCCAAAATCACTGCCACCGGCGCGCTGTTAACCGCAGGTATGGCATCAGCCTCCCCGTTCAAACCGGGCGCGATGGACGAAAAATGTGACGATGCCAGCCAGATCAACGCGATTTCTGCGCCGCATTACCAGTTGCGCAATGTGCGGCTGGAAGAGGGTTTTGAGCGCGAAGGCGATATCGTTATTGCCACCCAAACCGGCCTGTACAACCTGGAAATCAACAACGGCAAAATCGTGGCGATCCAGCCTGCAAAAGACGCCCCGGCCAGCACCTTGCCTGCTTTTGATGCCAGAGGATTACTTCTGCTGCCCGCCACGCGCGACATGCATATTCACCTCGACAAAACCTTCTACGGCGGCAAATGGGAAGCGCCACGCCCGCGTAAAGGCAAAACAATCATGGACATGATTGCCCGCGAACAGGTGCTGATCCCCAAACTGCTACCAACATCGGTGGAACATGCCGAAGCGATCATCGGGCTGCTGCATTCCAAAGGCACCACCGTGGCGCGAAGCCACTGCAATATCGACCCGGTCAGCGGCCTGAAAAGCCTTGAGCATCTGAAAATCGCACTGGAAAAACATCAGCAGGATTTCAGTTGTGAAATTGTGGCGTTCCCGCAACACGGCTTGCTGCATTCGAAAGTCGATGGCCTGATGCGTGAGGCGATGCAAATGGGCGTGCAATACGTCGGCGGACTGGATCCCACTAACGTGGATGGCGCGATGGAAAAATCCCTCGACGCGATGTTCCAGATTGCGCTCGATACCAACAAGGGCGTGGATATTCATCTGCATGAAACCACGCCGGCCGGTATCGCGGCAGTGAAATACATGATTCAGACCGTGGAGAAAAACCCGCAACTGAAAGGCAAAGTGACGCTCAGCCACGGTTTTGCGCTGGCGATAATGCAGGGCGCGGAACTCGACGACGTCATTGCCGGGCTTTCAGAGCAGCAGTTCACCGTCGCTTCCACCATTCCGCTTGGCAAACTGAATATGCCGCTGCCGCAGCTCAGCCAGAACGGCGTATTTGTCATGACCGGCACAGACAGCGTCATTGATCACTGGTCGCCGTTCGGCACCGGCAGCATGCTGGAAAAAGCCAGCCTCTACGCCCAGCTCTACGGTAACTCCGACGAATTTGGCCTGACGCGCTCCCTCGCTATCGCCACCGGCAACGTCCTGCCGCTCGACGACAGCGGCAAACGCCAGTGGCCTGCGGTGAACGATAACGCCGAAATGATCCTGGTCGACGCCAGTTGCTCTGCCGAAGCGGTGGCGCGGGTGTCAGAGGTGAAAGCGACATTCCATCAGGGCAGATTAGTGTTTGGTGCGGTGGGGAAAGTGTGAGGAATTAGAAAGTAGTCAACGCTGCAAAACAAAAAGCCCCTTTCGGGGCTTTTTGTTGTTCTGAACGTTGATGCCCGAAGGCAATGAATCAGAACGGGATATCGTCGTCGAAATCCATTGGGGGTTCGTTGTTCTGTGCTGGCGCGTTGTTTTGCGCAGCCGGACGAGATTGCTGACCGCCGCTGAACTGGTTGCCGCCTTGTGGCTGCTGAGGCTGACCCCAACCGCCCTGCTGGCCGCCTGCGGATGGCTGACCGCCACCTGCTGGTGCGCCGCCGCTTGCACGGCCGCCGAGCATCTGCATGGTGCCGCCGACGTTAACAACGACTTCGGTGGTGTATTTTTCAACGCCAGCCTGATCGGTCCATTTACGGGTTTGCAGTGCGCCTTCGATGTAGACCTGAGAACCTTTCTTCAGGTATTCGCCTGCGACTTCCGCTAATTTGCCGAACAACACCACACGGTGCCATTCGGTTTTTTCTTTCTGCTCGCCGGTGGCTTTGTCACGCCAGCTTTCAGACGTTGCCAGAGTGATGTTGGCAACCGCGCCGCCGTTAGGCATGTAGCGGACTTCCGGGTCTTGCCCCAGATTACCGACGAGAATAACTTTGTTTACGCCTCTGCTGGCCATGTGGATTCTCCTGATGATGTATGTCGTGGTTGAAACCACAGTTTGGGGTGTGAGGAAACTCACTTCGCGACATTATAACCACAAAACGTTGCCTCCGTACCACGGATGTCATGCACTGCGATTTTCTTTCCAGATTGTTCAGCAAACATTCCATTGTTACATTGAGTACTGGATATACATTCAGGTTTTGGGGTGGCACAGGCTGTGATTTGTGTCATAATTGCGCGTTACGTTCTTCTCTGTGCCCGATTCGATGGCTGGCGCGAAACTGGTTTTCACGGCGGTCACCGGCACGGTGAGCTATCAAGTTAATCCGGGAATGATGAATGGATAAGATCGAAGTTCGGGGCGCACGCACCCATAATCTCAAGAATATCAACCTGATTATCCCGCGCGACAAACTGATTGTTGTCACCGGCTTATCCGGTTCAGGCAAGTCCTCTCTGGCGTTCGATACGCTGTACGCCGAAGGCCAGCGCCGCTACGTCGAGTCGCTGTCGGCCTACGCACGCCAATTTTTATCCTTAATGGAAAAACCAGACGTCGACCATATTGAAGGTCTGTCTCCGGCGATTTCGATTGAGCAAAAATCAACGTCGCACAACCCGCGTTCTACCGTCGGGACCATCACCGAAATCCACGACTACCTGCGCCTGCTGTTTGCCCGCGTGGGCGAGCCGCGCTGCCCGGATCATAATATTCCGCTTTCAGCCCAGACCGTCAGCCAGATGGTGGATAACGTGCTGGCACAGCCGGAAGGCCAGCGTCTGATGCTGCTGGCGACCATCATTAAAGACCGTAAGGGTGAGCATACCAAGACGCTGGAAAATCTGGCGTCGCAGGGCTATATCCGTGCGCGTATTGATGGTGAAGTGTGTGATTTGTCCGATCCGCCAAAATTAGAATTGCAGAAGAAACACACCATTGAAGTGGTCGTTGACCGCTTTAAAGTGCGTGACGATCTGGCGCAACGCCTGGCGGAATCGTTTGAAACTGCCCTCGAGCTTTCCGGCGGTACCGCCGTGGTCGCCGATATGGATGACCCGAAAGCCGAAGAAATGCTGTTCTCGGCCAACTTTGCCTGTCCGGTGTGCGGCTACAGCATGCGCGAGCTTGAACCACGGATGTTCTCGTTCAACAACCCGGCCGGTGCCTGTCCGACCTGTGACGGGCTGGGTGTGCAGCAGTTCTTCGACCCTGATCGTGTGGTGCAGAACCCTGAGCTTTCGCTGGCGGGTGGGGCTATCCGCGGCTGGGATCGTCGTAACTTCTATTATTTCCAGATGCTGCGCTCTCTCGGTGAGCATTATGATTTCGACGTGGAAGCGCCGTTTAACGAACTGAGCAGCGACGTGCAAAACGCCATCCTGCACGGTTCCGGCAAAACCACCATTGAATTCAAATACATCAACGATCGCGGTGATACCTCGATTCGTCGCCATCCGTTTGAAGGCGTGCTGCACAATATGGAACGCCGTTATAAAGAAACGGAATCCAGCGCAGTACGTGAAGAACTGTCGAAATACATCAGCAACCGTCCGTGTACTTCCTGCCGCGGCACCCGTCTGCGCGAGGAAGCGCGTAACGTATTCGTGGAAGAAACCACGCTGCCGGAAATCTCTGATTTCAGCATCGGCCATGCGATGGATTTCTTCCGCAATATGAAACTCAGCGGTCAGCGCGCCAAAATTGCTGAGAAAGTGCTGAAAGAGATTGGCGATCGCCTGAAATTCCTGGTGAACGTCGGCCTGAATTACCTCTCGCTGTCACGTTCTGCGGAAACGCTGTCCGGCGGCGAAGCCCAGCGTATCCGTCTGGCGAGCCAGATTGGTGCCGGTCTGGTGGGCGTGATGTACGTGCTGGATGAGCCGTCTATCGGCCTGCATCAGCGCGACAACGAACGTCTGCTGGAAACCCTGATCCACCTGCGCGACCTCGGTAACACGGTGATTGTGGTCGAGCACGACGAAGACGCGATCCGCGCCGCCGACCATATTATTGATATTGGTCCGGGTGCAGGCGTACACGGTGGCGAAGTGGTGGCTGAAGGCACCGCTGAAGACATTATGGCGACCGAGAATTCACTGACCGGCCAGTTCCTGAGCGGTAAACGGGAAATCTCCGTACCGGCGCAGCGCGTCCCGGCGGATGCCACCAAAGTGCTGAAACTTTCCGGTGCCAAAGGTAACAACCTGAAAGATGTCACGCTGACGCTGCCGGTGGGCCTGTTTACCTGTATCACCGGCGTGTCCGGCTCCGGTAAATCGACGCTGATTAACGACACGCTGTTCCCGCTGGCACAGCGCGAGCTGAATGGCGCAACGATTGCTGAAGCTGCGCCGTACCGTGAAATCGAAGGTCTGGGCCATTTCGATAAAGTCATCGACATCGACCAGAGCCCGATTGGCCGTACGCCGCGCTCTAACCCGGCAACCTACACCGGTATTTTCACGCCGGTGCGCGAGCTGTTTGCCGGTGTGCCGGAATCACGTTCACGCGGCTACACGCCGGGGCGTTTCAGTTTCAACGTCAAAGGCGGCCGCTGCGAAGCCTGTCAGGGCGACGGCGTGATCAAAGTTGAAATGCACTTCCTGCCGGATATTTATGTGCCGTGCGATCAGTGCAAAGGCAAACGCTATAACCGCGAAACGCTGGAAATTAAATATAAAGGCAAGAGCATCCATGAAGTGCTGGAGATGACCATTGAAGAAGCGCGTGATTTCTTCGATGCCGTCCCTGCGCTGGCGCGTAAATTGCAGACGCTGATCGACGTCGGTCTGACCTACATCAGCCTCGGCCAGTCAGCAACCACGCTGTCCGGCGGTGAAGCACAGCGCGTCAAACTGGCGCGTGAGCTGTCCAAACGCGGCACCGGTCAGACGTTGTATATTCTCGACGAACCGACCACCGGCCTGCACTTTGCCGATATTCAGCAACTGCTGGAAGTGCTGCATCAGCTACGCGATCAGGGCAACACCATCGTGGTGATTGAACACAATCTGGACGTGATTAAAACCGCGGACTGGATTGTCGATCTCGGGCCGGAAGGCGGTGCGGGCGGCGGACAGATTCTGGTCGCCGGTACGCCGGAAACCGTCGCGGAATGCAAAGAATCGCATACTGCGCGCTTCCTGAAACCGTTGCTGGAACGCCACAGCCAGCAGGCGAAGAAAAGCGCTTAAAATCATGAATTAGCAGATACAATGCGTCGAAGTTATTTTTAAAAGCTAAAGGGTAGCGTTATGGAAATTAAAAACATTCGTCTGATTAACGTTGGTCGTTTTGAGGATTTGGAAATAGCGCTATCACCAACTGAGAATTGTACTGGCAATACGACCGTTTTTGTCGGTAACAATGGGGCAGGAAAAACCTCATTACTTAAATCTATAGCGACATCGTTGAGCTGGTTTATCTCACGCATTCGTTCGGAAAAGGGCAATGGAAGCCCTGTTTCGGAAGATGTCATCCTTAATGGACAAAATTCGGCATCCATTGAACTCGAAGTCCTCGACGCGCACGTTGGAAAATCTTTTACATGGGCAATAGCCAAAACCCGTGCAGGGCGAAAAGCTGTATTTCAAACACATTTGAGTTCTTTGTCTGCATTAACTGATATCTACAGGACCAAGCTTTCAGATAATGACAAAACTGCACTGCCACTGATAGCGTTCTACCCTGTTGAACGGGCAGTCCTGGATATCCCACTTAAAATCAGAGAAAAACATACCTTTACTCAACTTGATGGATACGATAATTCGTTGAGTCAGGGAGTAGACTTCAGGCGCTTCTTTGAGTGGTTTCGCGAACGCGAAGATTCTGAAAATGAGCGGGGGTTTACTGAAGAATCTTTTGAAGCAATGACCAAAATTATTGGTGAAAATCATGCATCTATCGTGAAACTTAACGAACTTCGTGATGCAGCCAAAGACAAGCAATTAACGGCCGTACGTTCTGCTATCCATCACTTCATGCCAGGTTTTACAAATATTCGGGTAAGGCGTAAACCCCGACTGCATATGACCATTGATAAACAGGGCGAGACGTTAAGCGTTTCACAACTGTCACAGGGTGAGAAGTCTCTGATGGCATTGGTGGGAGATATTGCACGACGCTTAGCAATTATGAATCCTGCTTCAAACAATCCGTTATCAGGTGATGGAATTATTTTAATTGATGAAGTGGATATGCACCTTCATCCGCAATGGCAACGCAGTTTAATAGAGCGCTTAACTTCAACGTTTCCAAATTGTCAGTTCATTTTATCAACGCACTCCCCTTTGGTGATCAGCGATTACAAAGATGTATTGGTTTACTCCTTAGAGAATGGCCAAAGTAAAGAAGTCTCAACCCAATACGGACAAGATGCCAACTCTGTTCTGTTAGATGTCATGGACACTGATATCCGCAATAACCACATCAACATACGTTTGAACGACTTATTAGATGCAATTCATGACAAAAAAATCGACGCGGCCAGATCAATTATTAACGAACTTGAGACCGTACTCCCTGCGTCAAATATAGAATTAATCAGGGCAAGATTGTTGCTGCGTAAACAGGAGTTACGCCGTGAGGAAAGTTGATAAAGGAATGGAGCCACCCAGTCTAACCGATTGGAAAGCCGCAAATCCTGCGGGCAATTACACCGGACTGACAAACCGGGAAAGAGTTGATATTCGCTTTTACTGTGTGCGTGAACAGTTTTATATCTGTGCGTATTGTTGTCAGGCAATTACCGGTCAGAATGATGACTGCATGAATGAGCACGTTGAGGCTCGAAACTTGGCACCCCACCGCAGTCTGGATTACACAAATATCGTGGCCAGCTGTACGGCGCTCAATCAATGTGACGACTCACATGCCGCTCAGCCTCTGCCACTGACACCTTTTATGAACGAGTGTGAAACTGAGTTTCGTTTTAAAATTAGTGGGCGAATAGAAGGCTTAAGCGCACGCGCTGAAGAAACAATCCGCGTTCTTAACTTAGGCGATACCGAAAAAAATAATCGTGCCCTGATTGAAAAGCGAAAACAGTTAGTCAGTACATTGATGCTGAAAAATGGTCTCGATGCGGAGGCAGGGCTGGAGGACGATGATCTTTTGCGAGCGGTTATAGAAGATATCTCAGCACCCGCGGACGGTCATCTTGAGGCATTCTCCCCCGTAATGGTTAATATTTTAAGACAATGGATCACGGCCTGAATACCTCATTAAGCTGATTTGGATAAGTATAAACAACGCCACTTCCGCGACGTTGTTCATATGTTACTTAAATATCTTCTGCACAAACTCCGCATAGGCCGGGCGCCAGACGTCCATTTCATGGCCGAGATTCGGGTATTCGTGGTAATCGAATTTAATCTTTTTCTCTTCCAGCTCGGTTTTCAATCCGGCAATGTCCTTCCCTGTTACCACATCTTTCTCGCCGACAACCACGGTGAAGTTTTTCAGCTGTGCATTGATTTTTTCCGGTTCAGCGAAGCGTTTCGCCACATCCGCATTGGGTACGGTGGTGGTGCTGACACCGCTGAGTGTCGCCAGCCAGCCAAACTGGTCGAGATGCGTCATGCCACTGACCAGCGTCTGATAACCGCCTTGTGAAAGCCCGGCCAGCGCGCGTCCGGTTGCGTCATCACGCACACGGAAGGTTTTAGAAATCAGCGGGATAATATCACCGGTCAGCTCTTTATCTGCGGCGGCAGCATTGCGCGGATAAAACTCTTTGCGGCGATCTTTGGTGACGTAATCTTCCGGCACCACGCCTTTGGCGTCGGTTTCGGTATCCGGAATGACCACCAGCATCGGCACGATTTTTTTCTCCGCCAGCAGGTTATCCATGATTTGCGGAATGCGCCCCTGATCCAGCGCCGAACGACCGGTGTCGCCAAAGCCGTGATAGAAATACAGCACCGGCAACGGCTGTGAAGCATCGGTGTAACCCGGTGGCGTCCACACCGCGACCTGACGCTCGGAATTCAGCGCGGCGGAATGATAGGTCAGCGTGTGGACTTCGCCGTGCGGCACGTTTTTCACATCAAGAATACTGCCGGGCACCAGGATCAAACTGGTATTCACCTGACGCTGTGGCTTGGGCATTGCACTGCCCGGATCGGCAATCCTCAAGCCATCCACGTTGAAGAAATATTCATACAGATCAGGCTTCTGTGCACCCGATGTCCAGCTCCAGACACCTTTATCGTCCTTGGTCATCTGATGCGGAATGTAGGTCACCGGCGTGGCACCGGTCACCACATCGACATGTTCGGCAGTCGGCGCATACAGCCGGTAAGTGATGGTTAAATCAGGATTCACCGCCGTGATGTAATTTTTGGCAGGCACCGACGCATCAGGATCCTGCGGCAAGCTTTGCGCAGAGACGATCAGCGGGAACGGCGCGCTGAGCGCCAGAATCAAAAGCGTGGCAAGATTCAGCCGGTTACGGGTCATCATCCTTTCCTTCTGGGTTGGCGTGAGCAAACGGACAACCTGTCCTCAAGTAACTCACTGTTTTTGCACAACTCTCAGAGTAGGTTATTTTTACCGCCCGCGAGCGTGATCGGCGTCACTGTTCCGAAGATGCATCTAAAGCATGAAGCTGCGGCAGTGCACTCAGCCGCTGATAAGCAAAATCCCAGAAAGTCCGTACCTTGCGTGGCATTTGCTGTACCTGCTGCGCCACCAGTTGTACCGGCAACGGCAAAGGTTCGAAATCCTTCAGCAGCCGCACCATACGGCCTGCCTGCACATCATCCCTGACCTGATACGACAATAACCGTGCGATCCCCTGCCCGCTGCGCACCGCCAGCAGTTGCGATTCCACATCGTTGGAAAGCAAACGTGGCGACAGCCGCACGCGCAAATCGTCCTCATTCGGCCCGAAACGCCATTCACGGATTTGGGTACGCAGCGTGCCCATCACCGTCTGATGAGAAGCGAGTTCCGACGGATGCTGTGGTTCGCCATGCTGCGCCAGATACGCCGGACTGGCGACCAGAACGCGGGTGACTTGCGCAACCTTACGGGCGACTTTGCCTGAATCTTCCTGATGACCGATGCGCACCGCCAGATCTAACCCTTCGTCAATCAGATCCAGATTACGGTCATTTAACATCATTTCGATTTGCATATCAGGATGTTGCGCCAGAAATTCCATCACCAGCGGCGCGACGTGTTTACGACCAAACTGTACCGGTGCGGTGATGCGCAGCAGGCCGCTGAGCTGGGTTTCCGCGGTATCTTCTACCGCGTTCTGATACTGGCTGAGCAGCAGTCGCGCTTTTTCCGCCAGCCGTGCGCCTGCTTCTGTTGGCGCCAGACTGCGCGTGGTGCGCTCGACCAGCCTTGCGCCGAAACGGTGTTCCAGCGAGGCAATGGCGCGGGTGATCGCCGGAGGAGAACGGTGAAGTTTACGGGCAGCTTCCGCCAGGCTGCCATACTGAAGTACAGCGACAAAAATCGCCATTTCGTCTAAACGGTCCATAGATTCTTCCACCAGGTGAAACGCTCAATTTCAATCTTCGTGGATCCCAATCATTTGATGCAAGAGTAATCTTGACGCCAGACCCATAAAGGAGACATTCCATGCCAGCCATTCAACTTTACAGCACACCGCTTTCCGGCCATTGCCACCGCGTAACTCTGTTGCTGAACATGCTCAGCCTGCCCTTTGAGAACAAAGACGGCGGCAAAGACATTCGTCAAACCGCCGAATTCGCGCAGTTAAATCCGCTGCAGCAGGTGCCGGTGCTGACCGACGGTGAACTCGTTGTCACCGACAGCAATGCGATTCTGGTGTATCTGGTGAAACGTTACGCGCCCGACAGCCACTGGTTGCCGGAAGATCCGGTGCAGGCCGCTGAGGTGCAAAAATGGTTGTCCCGCGCCGCCGGTGAAGTGCGTTACGGCCCGGCATCTGCCCGTATGGTGAAACAGTTCGCGGCCCCGGAATCTTATGAAAGCGCGCTGGCCGTGACAGCAAAGTTTCTGCCACAGCTTGAACAGCATCTGGAAAGCCGCGAGTTTCTGGCGACGGAGCGGGCAACGATTGCCGATCTGGCCTGTTACAGCTATGTGGCGACGGCACCGGAAGGCGGCGTTTCACTGGCGGATTACCCGGCGATTCGCCGCTGGCTGAAACGGGTGGAAAGCCTGCCGGGCTTTACGCCACTTCCGGCGTTGCCACTGCCTGAAATGGCGGGGTAAAACGCGATGAACAATCCTTTCCATGCAGACGAAATCCTGGCACAGGACATGGCAGGGTTTGATGTTTCCGCACACGGCATCCGCGATGCGATGCCGGAACAGCACCGGCTTTTTTTCGCCGCGCTGCCGTATCTGTTTATCTCAACACTGGACGAAAACGGCTGGCCGGTGGCAACTCTGCTGACCGGCCCCGCCGGGTTTATCAGTACGCCGGATGACATCCATTTGCGGATAAATGCGCCGCGACGGGCGGACGATCCGGCCCTGGCCGCTTTACAGCCGGGGAAACAGATTGGCGGGCTGGGGATCGATTTTTCCAACCGGCGGCGTAACCGCGTGAACGGCAGGATCGGGCGCATGGATAAAAACCGCATTGAGATCGTCGTCGATCAAAGTTTTGGTAATTGTCCGCAGTATATCCAGATACGCAAACTGGCCGATGTGCCCGTCAGTTTGCCGCTGGCTGCGCGGGAGGATATGACCGAACCGGATGCTGACGCCCGCGCACTGATTGCCCGCGCCGATACGTTTTTTATCGCCAGCCACGCGCACGGCGGTGCCGATGTGTCGCATCGCGGCGGCCAGCCGGGATTTGCGCATCTGGTGGGAAACCGCTTGTGGGTGCCTGATTTTCGCGGCAACCGTTATATGAATACGCTGGGGAATTTGCTGGCAGAACCGCGTGCAGCGCTGCTGTTTATCGATTTCGAAAACGGTGACCTGCTGCATCTTCAGGGACACACGCAAATCCACTGGCAGCCGGAGGATATTCCCGGGCCAGCAGGCGCAGAACGTTACTGGAGTCTGGACATCACCCGCGTGTGGCGCTTTCGCGGCGCACTGCCGTGGCGGGCAGAGGTGGCGGACTTCTCTCCTGCAACCCTCAGCAGTGGCAACTGGCCGGATAATCAGCGGCCAATTTCCTGACGCACCGCCTCCGGCAGACCGGATACCACCAACTGGTAGGAATCATCAATCAGATAATAAAACTGTGAATCGGGCAGCGAGCCGTCGAGGAACACCGTATTCCAGTGCGCTTTGTTGAGATGATCTCCCGGCACAATATCCGGATGTGCTGCCCGTAATTGCTCTGCCAGTTCAGGGCTGGTTTTCAGCGAAATAGCCTCGCGGCCATCAATTTCACACACCATGGCAAACATCGCGTCGCCCACTTTTACCTGATTTGCAGCGCGCTGATTTTCAACACTTTGCTCCGCACCGGGTTTTCCCATGCAATAGGTCAGCAATTCCGAACTGGTCATGTTTGGGTTTCTCCTTGTAACGTGATGGCTACGTAGCACGAAAGTGCCCTCGGTTAACCATAGCAAACCTGAACGATTTACAGGCTTAACACAGACGTCTTTTCTTTGCCGGTGACCGGATCTGAAATCTCCCCTTTTTTGCGCGCACCGATTTCCTCAATGATTCTGGCAAAGCGTTCCTCATTGAGTTTGTAAAATACGCCCATAATGATCGCCGCACTGATAGCCAGTGCACAGGGCCAGATAAAGATCAGCTGGCGCAAACCGAGTAAGGTCGCGCTGCCCTGCACCGCATTCGGGACATAACCGATTTGAGTCAGCATAATTCCCGGCAGGAATCCGGCAAGCGCGGCAGATATTTTCCGTGAAAAGGTATAACCGGTATACACCGAGCCTTCGGCACGAATACCGGTTTTCCATTCGCCGTAATCCACGGTATCTGGCACCAGCGCCCAGTTCAGGCTGTTGACAAATGCGGTGCCAAAAAATGCCATGCAGGAAAACAGCACAAAGCTTAACGAGCTGTTTCCCCACAGGAAATTAAGCATATCGCCGGTTGCCCATAACAGTAATCCCCCCAGGTACACCTGTTTTTTGCCAAAGCGTTTCACGCAACCCGGCACCAGAAAGACACCGACCTGAATGCAGCCCATGCTGAAAAACCCCATCCACGACAACAGATGAATATCATTAAGCACGTACTGCGTGTAATACACCTGGATCGCCAGTTTGATGTTAAACGCCGCCAGCGTACACAGATTGGCGAGGCACAGTACCAGCAACGGCGGATTACGAAATATGGCGCGAAACGACCGCAGGATGCCGGATTTATGTCCCGCAGGCGTGAGTTCAACGTAACGTTCCCTGACGCCGCGATAGCACCAGCCCATACACAGAATGCCGCTGGTGGCGAAAATCAGGGCAGCGGAGAAATACCCCACCGAAGGGGTATTGCCGAACAACGCCTGTACCGGCATAAACCCGACGGTACACAACAATAATCCGAGCGTGGCACCGCCCTGGCGCCAGGCGGCAAGCTGCGCCCGTTCATGGGGATTTTTGGTGATAGCGGGCACCATCGCGCCGTATGAACAATTCATCAGGCTGTAGAACAAGCCGAACAACATAAACAGTACGGTGGCGAGTGCCGTTTTCACCGGCAGGCCGAAATCATTCGCCATAAACTGCGCCGTCGCGATCAACCCTACCGGCACGGAGGCATACAAAATGAACGGTCTGAACTTACCCCGCGCACCAATATGACGGCGGGAATCAAGTAACACGCCGGTCAGCATATCGGTGAAAGCGGTGAAAAACTTCGCCACCAGGAAGATGATGCCGCCATAAAACGCCGGCATGCCCAGTTCATCGGTATAAAACTTCAGGAGATACAGCGTCCCGATACACAACATCAGGTTCGAGCCAAAATCGCCCATTCCATAGGCGCACTTCTCACGCAACGTCAGCGGATCAGGGTGATGACAATCCTTCATAGGCGATCCTCAAAGCGCCCCGCAGGGCGCTGTTACAGTGAATGCATTATACCGTCTGCTTACGCTGCTCAATTTCCGCAACGATGCGCACGTACATTTTCTCGTTGAGGTTATAGAAACAGCCCATCGCCACGATGGTGATTGCCGCCAGCGCACAGGGATAAATGAAGATCAACTGACGCAGCCCTTCCTGCGTGTGCGCCGACTGCACCACGTTAGGCACATAGCCGATTTGCGTCAGCATCAGGCCGGGGAAGAACCCCGCCAGTGCCTGTGAAACTTTGCGAAAGAAGGTGAAACCGGTGTAGACCGTGCCTTCCGAACGCACGCCGGTGCGCCACTCGCCGTATTCCACCGTGTCGGACACCAGCGCCCAGTTCAGGCTATTGACGAACGCCGATCCGAAGAACGCCAGACAGGAGAACGCGACAAAGCTGACCGAGCCGCTGCCATAGAAGTAGTTAAGGATGTCGCCGACAATCCACAGCGTCAGACCGCCGATATACACTTTTTTCTTACCGAATCGCCGGACGGCGGCAGGCATCAGGAACACGCCAATGAAAATGCATCCCATGCTGAAAAAACCCATATAAGAGAGCAGGATCGGGTCATTCAGCACGTACTGTGTGTAATAAACCTGAATCGCCAGTTTGACGTTAAACGCCCCCAGCGTGCAGAGATTGGCGATGCACAGAATGAACAGCGGACGGTTACCGGCAATCGCCCGGAATGACGGCAACAGCCCCGGTTTTTGCGTATGACTGGCGGGCTGCGCCTCGACATAACGCTCTTTCACGCCGGCATAACACAGCCACATAAACAGTAACCCGACCAGCGAGAACAGCGTCGCCGCAAAGATATAACTGCGCTGCGCATGACCTTCAAGCAGGTTCATCACCGGCACAAAACCGACAGTGCACAACAGCAGTCCCAGCGTGGCACCGCCCTGCCGCCATGCCGCGAGTGACGCCCGCTCGTCCGGGTTTTTGGTGATAGCAGGCACCATCGCGCCATACGAGCAATTCATCATGCTGAAAAACAGCCCGTACAACATAAACAACAGTGTTGCCACGACGGTTTTACCGGTGATTTCAAACGGTGTGCCGACGAAATTGGCGACGGCCAGCAACGTCACCGGAAACGCGGCGTACAATACGAAGGGGCGGAATTTGCCCTTTGGCCCGATCTTACGGCGCGAATCCAGCATGATGCCGGTACCCATATCGGTAAATGCGGTAAAGAATTTGGCGATCAAAAAGATAATGCCGCCGTAAGTCCCCGGCAGGCCGAGCACGTCAGTGTAAAATTTCAGCAGGTACAGCGTGCCAATATCGAGCAGGATATTGGAGCCTAAATCCCCCATGCCGTAGGCCAGTTTTTCCCTGAAAGGCAGGCGCAGGGTCGCGGGGTTTTCCGATGTTGTCTGACTCATTATTATTCTCCTTCACCCGCCGGGGCGATGTATTCCCCCCGGCGGGCAAGCCTTATCAGAGGTGACGTAATGCACCGAACAGCGCTGCCCACTCGCTGTCTGCACGATAAAAGACCGGCGGCTGTCCTAACGGCGCGGCCACCGTAATATCGCCGCCGTGATGCGTTTCCCCGGTCCAGGCGTTGATCCACGTATCCTGCGGCAGATACAGCGACCAGTCGCTGCGCCCTTCTTCATGCACCGGTGCCACCAGCAGATCGCGGCCAAACAGGTACTGATATTTCAGGGCATACGTGCGGGCATCGTCTTCGTAATGCAGGAACAACGGACGCATCACCGGTAAACCGCGCTGACTGTTTTGTTGCACGGCCTGCCGGATATACGGTTTGAGATGAGTGAACACGCCGGTCATGCGGGCGAAATGCGCAATGGTTTCCGCGTCGCCGTCAAACTGCCAGTTGTCGCCCGGACGGTTGCCTTCGTGAGTGCGCATCATCGGGGTGAAGGCGCTGAAATCGCACCAGCGCAGCAGCAGTTCTTTGCTGCGTTTCATCTCGAACAGCGTGGTGTAACCGCCAATATCGCTGTGATGCAGACCGTGGCCGCTCATTGCCAGCGACAAAGCCGCCGGGATCACCGAGGCCAGCCCGTCGTCCAGGCTCCAGTCAACGTTCTGATCACCCGCCCACATCATCGTCGAATATTTCTGGCTGCCGGTGTAACCGGCGCGCATAAAGAACAGCACCTCGCCGAGCTTGCCGGTTTCCTGCAAGGCTTCGTAGTTACATTTCGCCCACAGTGCGGGCCAGGCGTTATGCATGATTTCCGCACTGACGCCGTTGTGCAGGAAGGTATCGGTTGGCAGATATTCACCGAAATCCGCCATCCAGCCGCCACATCCCAGTTCAATCAGGTTCTTTTTGATGACGTTTTTGAACCAGTCATAGGCAGCAGGATTGGTCAGATCGACCACGCCTGCGTAAAACTCGCCGAACTCGACGTGATAATCGCCCCCCGTGGCATCTTTGGTCAGATAGCCTTTTTTTGAGGCTTCGGCACACAAATCCCGATCGCTGGCGACATACGGATTGATGTAAGAAAGGAACTGCACGCCCTCTTCTTTCCACTGAGGAATACGCTGGTCGAGTTGCGGATACAGCTCACTGTTCCACTTCCAGTTCCACATCACGCGTTTGCCGAATGAGGTCATGCGGATACCGGACCAGTCCTGCGCCCAGATGCCGTTGACCTTCACGCCGCCTTCGCGCATCACGTCGAGTTTCTGCTGGCAGACTTCCGTGCCGCCCTGAATACCCAGCGTCACGCCGTCGTATACCCAGTCCGGTAATTCCGGCTGGCGGCCCAACAGCGCAGTGAGTTTTTCCAGCAGGCTGATATAGTCGTCGGCGCATTCAAAACGCAGCGTGGCGCTATCTTCCCAGAAGGCCAGTTCGTGGTAGTCCGGCGCGCTGAAATCGAAATTCATATAACCGCTGTTTTCAACATGGCAGTAAACCTTCTGCGTGCTGACAAAGGTCGGCTGGGGGAAGAACGTCCAGTAATAGTCGCCGCCTGCGTTCTCTTTGCAGTCGGCCTGCCAGGTCACATAGGTTTGTTTGTTGCGCCCGACGCCCTGCTCGCTGGTCCACAGCGGGAAAGGTTTGCCGCGCAAATCAAAGTAAGAGAATTGTTCACCGCAGCCGTAAATATGATCTTGCGGTTGCGCCGCCAGCCGAAGCCAGATGCGGTTATGTGCGCGGTTATCATTTTGCAGGTTGAGCTGTAAACGCCCGTTATCATCGGTGGTGATAACCAGCGTGGCGCTGAGCGTATCGCCACGGCTGAAATGTAAGTGCCATCCCGCGGGTTGCGCAGTGATCTTAACGTCTGTCAGGGCGACCTTTTCATTCAGACGATCTTTAATACTGAAATTACCGCGAAACATATCGATATCCGCTTCGCCGCCGCCAATCCACAAACAAGGCGCTTGCGCGGTATGACGTAAAATCAGACGCTGCTGATAAATCAGCGAAAATTCGTTATTACCGGCGATAAATTCAATCTGAGTATTTTTATTTTGTAGGGTACTCATGATGGTCTCCGTGATTTTTATTTTGCATTAACGTCCAGCAGACCCGCAGCCACGGCAGGCGCCAGCCCAGGTGCCAGCGGCAGACGCGGGATCACCAGGCAGTGCAGCAGATGATAAATATCCTGTTTGCCGTCCCAGACTTTGGTGGTGACGTTGTTGTCAGTGTCCAGCTCCTGCCACCACGAACCATTTTCGTAGTCCATCAGGTATTTCACGCAGTAATCCCACCAGGTCTGATACCAGGTTTCGTATTGCGCCTCACCGGTCACGCAGTGCAGTGCATACGCGGTGCCCATTGCCTCAACAACCGGCCAGCGCACGCGTTCACGCACGATGGGTTTCCCGTCCCAGTCAACGGAATAAACAAAACCGTCTGCGCCATCCGGCGCCCAGGCATCGCGGAGGGTGGCGTGGAACAGCCCTTTGGCATCTTCCAGCAACCAGGCTGGTGGCGTTTCAAAACGGGCTTCCAGCGCGGCATGCAGATGCAGCATCAGCCGTCCCCATTCGATCCAATGCCCCGGCGTGCCGCCGTAAGCGCGGAAACGGTGCGCCGGATTATCTTTGTTGTAATCGCGGATCGGGTTCCAGTGCGTATCGAAATGTTCATTAACGCGATACTCGCCGGGCCGGGCGACGTCATGAATAATGACCGAGGCAATTCTCAATGCGCGATCCAGCCATTTGCGTTCGTGCGTGACGTCATAAACAATCAGGAAAGCTTCGACAGCGTGCATATTCGCATTGCCGCCGCGATAGGCTTCGGTTTCGCTGAACGCTTCATCCCACGACTCGAGACACATCTGTTCGTCTTCACTCCAGAAATACTTTTCGATCACGCCGATGGCCTGATCGAGTAACGCTCTGGCCTCAGGATGGCCGGTGGTGACCGCGCTGGCGGCGCCCAGCAAAACAAAGAAATGCTGATAACCTTGTTTCGAGGCATCCACCACGCCTTCATCATTTACGCAGGCGTACCAGCCGCCGTATTGTTTATCCGCCAGCGCGCCATTGAGGGCACGAATGCCGTGATCCACCAGCGCATACGCACCGGGACGCCCCATGCCTGCGGCAACGGAATAGACGTGCAGCATGCGGGCAGTGATCCACAAATGGGTGCCCATCTCTGCCCGGACCTGGCCGTTATTGCCCAGCCAGCCAAAGCCGGTGGCCACAGCGGCATTTTTGCCAAAATCGAAGATCCGGTCGGTTTCCTGCTCAAGCCAGCGATGGTGGCTCAACGTGTTAAACCATTTCATTTTCCACTCCTTTCGTTAGCGGCGGCGCGCCATCATCTCGTCCACAATGTCGCCCAGACGTTGTAATTTCGGCGCGGAAACATCCCTGAGCATGAGTTCGGTATCAGGTAAACCGACCACGGATGACCAGACCGCACGGCCTGCGAGGAAACCGGACGCGCCCGCCGTCATGGCGACGCTGACCGCGCGCGGGAAGAGTTTTTCATCAACGCCGGAGGAGAGGATCACCCACGGCATATGAATATGTTCATTGAGGTGTTGCGATGCACGTAGCAGTTCAGCCTGCGTACCGCGTCCGCTGAGTGGCATTTCGACTTTATAAAGATCAGCGCCGCTGTCGCCGAGTTCTTTTGCGGCATCGATAATCGCCTGTTCGCGGTCAAATTTATCGCCACGGCGCGGCGGCCTGACCACCGGCTCGATAATGCTCAGCAGCCCGTGTGCATGGCAGCGTTGATTGAAGGCTTTCACCATCGCCAGACGTTGCTGCGGATCTTCATCGCTGCGCCACAGCACCAGTAATTTCAGCGCCTTACCGCCGTTTTCCCGGACCTGTTGCGGATCCACACTTTTATCGATCACCACGCTGTCCACCGGAATGCCGTTGCCCGGAATAAATTCGTCTGCCGCGACAATCATGGCGCAGCTTTTCGCGATGGCCTGTTGCTCAACAATCTGGCGGTAACAGAACTGCTGATCGACCAGAATCGCGGAGGCGTACGGCGATAAAATCCGCGCGGCATTGACTTTAAAATCAGTCAGCACCTGATCGGCGACCGGGGCTTTCGCGCCGGCTGCCGCGAACATTAAGCGCATCGCTTCCCGCTGATCGACCGCCAGCATGGCGAAGCCGCCGGAAGGACGGGTGATATCGTTAAGGCTGTAATGAGTCATTTAACTTTCCTTGGTTAATGCGTTACGGATGTGTTTTCTGAGCCAGACCGGCGCTGGTGCGCACCTGCTCAAGAATGGCGGTCCAGTCCTGACGCCCGCGCCCGGCGGCACGCGCCTGGTTGTACACTTCGCGGGAAGCCGCACCGAGCGGCATCGGCACATGCAACTGATTAGCGACGTCCAGCGCGATACCGAGGTCTTTATGGGCGAGGTCAATCATGAAGGCCGGTGACAAATCGCCTTTCAGCACTTTGTTCGGCCATGAGGTGGTGAAGTGACCTTTTCCGGCCGGGGTGCCGCTCATTACCTGCAGCGCCACATCAAAAGAGAGATCCAGCGCTTCGCACAGCACGGCGGCTTCGGCGGAGAGCGCATTCAGGGCGATACTCATGTAGTTATTGATCAGCTTGACGCGGATGCCTTTGCCCGGCCCGCCCGCATTAATCAGCTCCGAGCCCATCGCCATCAACACTGGCCTCGCGCGCTCAACCTGTTCTGCCGTGCCGCCTGCCAGTAGCAGTAAGGTACCGGCCACTGCGTGATCAGAGGTTCTGCCCACCGGCACATCCATCATGCTGAAACCTTTTTCATGCATCTGCGCAATCAGCTTGTCGGTCTGTAACGGATGGATAGTCGACATATCAATAACCAGCGCGGACGGGCTCAGGGTTTCGCAAATACCATCACGGCCAAATAAAACCTCACTTACCAGATCGCCGTTGGGCAGCATAGTAATGACAAATTCTGCGCCCGCCGCCGCTTCTGCCGCGCTCTTGCTGCCCGTTGCCCCCTGCCGTATCAGTGAGTTAACCGTCTGCGGGTTGAGGTCGAACACCGCTAACCGGTGTCCCTGTTTAATCAGATTGGCCGCCATCGGAGCGCCCATTTGCCCCAGACCAATAAATGCCACGTTTGCCATCCGTCTCTCCTTTGTGCTGATCAGGCATGTCACTTTTTGATAATCAGCGGTGTCTGTGTTTGTCGTTTTTTGATCGTATTTGTAATTTAAGGTCAAAAAATTGACAGCCATCACTTTTTTAACAATTCGCTAAATTAAAATAACCCCATCAAAACACGCTTAAGGAATAGCCATGATTCGTATCGCCTGTGTCGGAATTACCGTGATGGACCGGATCTATTACGTTGAAGAACTGCCTGCGGAAGGAGGGAAGTATGTCGCTGAAAAATATCATGAAGTGGGTGGCGGTCCGGCGGCCACGGCTGCGGTGGCGGCGGCCAGACTGGGCGCACAGGTGGACTTTATTGGTCGCGTGGGCGATGACGATACCGGCAACCGGCTGCTCGCGGAGCTGGAATCCCTGGGGGTAAATACCCGCTATGTCCGTCGCGTTGAGCAGGCCCGTTCTTCGCAATCCGCCATTCTGGTGGACAACAAAGGTGAGCGGATCATCATCAATTATCCCAGCCCGGATTTACCCGTTTCCGCCACGTGGTTACAAGCCATCGACTTTTCCCAGTGGGATGTGGTGCTGGCTGATGTGCGCTGGCATGACGGCGCGAAGCAGGCGTTTACCCTGGCGCGCCAGGCCGGTGTGCTCACCGTGCTGGATGCCGATGTGACGCCACAGGATATCGCCGAACTGGTGGCGTTAAGCGACCACAGCGCCTTTTCCGCACCCGGTTTGCAACGGCTGACCGGAAAAACGGACGCCGGTGCTGCGTTAGTTGACGCCAAAACGCTCACAAATGGTCATGTGTATGTCACGCAGGGCGGGCAAGGTTGTCTCTGGCTGGAAAATGACCGTCTGCATCATCAGCCGGGTTTTGCCGTCAACGTAGTGGACACCACCGGCGCAGGGGATGTTTTTCACGGCGCACTGGCGGTCAGTCTGGCTCAGGGAGCGTCGCCCGCCGAAGCCGTGCGCTTTGCCAGCGGTGTTGCTGCACTGAAATGTACCCGGCCGGGTGGCCGTGCGGGGATACCTGACTGTGATCAGGCCCGGTCTTTTTTGTCACTTTCTGTATAGAATACGACTCAGACGCTCATTTTAAAGGATGTATCCATGAGTCTTACTGAACTGACCGGTAATCCGCGCCACGATCAACTGCTCGCATTGATTGCCGAGCGTGGTTACATGAACATTGAAGAACTGGCGGCGTTACTGGATGTCTCGACCCAAACCGCCCGCCGCGATATCCGCAAACTCAGCGATAAGGGGCTGATCACGCGCCATCACGGTGGCGCGGGGCGGGCCTCAAGTGTGGTCAATACTGCCTTTGAGCAGCGCGAGATTTCCTGGACGGAAGAGAAAAAAGCCATTGCGGAAGCCATCGCCGATTACATCCCCGACGGCTCAACGGTGTTTATCACCATTGGCACCACAGTCGAGCAGGTCGCGCATTCACTGCTCAATCATAACCGGTTGCGGATTATCACCAATTGTCTGCGCGTCGCGCATATTTTGTATAAGAACCCGCGCTTTGAGGTGATGGTGCCTGGCGGCACGCTGCGCCCGCATAATGGTGGCATTATCGGCCCGGCGGCCACGGCTTTTGTCGCCGGATTTCGTGCCGACTATCTGGTGACCAGCGTCGGCGCAATTGAAAGCGACGGTGCCCTGCTGGAATTCGATGTCAACGAGGCCAGCGTGGTGAAAACCATGATGGCGCATTCACGCCATATCCTGCTGGCTGCTGACCACACCAAATATCATGCCTCAGCGGCGGTCGAAATCGGCAATGTCTCACAGGCCACGGCGCTGTTCACCGACGAACTTCCGCCCGCCGGATTGCTCAAGGTGCTGAAAAACCATCAGGTCGAAGTGATAAAAGTCAGTACCGCGGAATAAAAAAGGCCGACATTTCTGTCGGCCTTAATCAACATCTTATCCCCTAAATAATTCGGGTTGCGGGAAGGCGGTAAGCTCACGCAGCCCGAAGTATGACAGGGATTTACTGAACCGCGGCGAAAGCCTCAGCCACTTGCTTCACATTGTGGTGATTCAGACCGGCCATGCAGACGCGGCCGCTGAGTATCAGGTAAACGCCAAATTCTTCACGCAGACGGACAACCTGCGCTTCGCTGAAACCGGTGTAGCTGAACATCCCGCGCTGTTGCAGCAGGTAGTCAAAATTACGGCCCGGCAAGGCGGTTTTCAGACTGTCGACCAGCGTGTGGCGCATTTCGAGAATACGGGTACGCATTTTCTCGACTTCGGCTTTCCACTGGGCATTCAGCGCGCTGTCGCTCAGGACTTTCGCCACTACTTTTGCGCCGAAGCTTGGCGGGCTGGAGTAGTTACGGCGCACGGTGGCTTTCAGTTGCCCCAGTACACGTCCCGCCGCATCGCTGTCTTCACAGACCACAGACAGACCACCGACGCGTTCGCCGTACAGGGAGAAGATTTTTGAGAAGGAGTTGCTGACGAAGCAGTTCACACCTGCCGCAGCCATCGCCCGGATGGCGTAAGCGTCATCGTCAATGCCCGCGCCAAAGCCCTGATAAGCGATGTCGAGGAACGGGATCAGCTCACGCTGTTTGGTGATTTCAATCACCTGATCCCACTGCGCTGGCGTCAGGTCAGAACCGGTCGGGTTGTGGCAGCAAGGGTGCAGCAACACAATGCTTTGCGCTGGCAAGGTTTTCAGGCGGTCAATCATCGCCGGGAAATTTACCCCCAGCGTCTCCGGGTCAAAGTATGGATAGGTATGCACTTTGAAGCCTGCGCCTGCAAAGATAGCCACGTGGTTTTCCCAGGTCGGGTCGCTCACGTAAACTTCTGAATTCGGGAAATAAAACTTCAGGAAATCAGCACCGACTTTCAGTGCGCCGGAACCGCCGACGGTCTGAATGGTCGCAATACGCTGTTGTTTCAGCGCCGGATGATCGGCACCAAACAGCAATTCCTGAATGCCTGCGCGGTATGCGGGCAGACCTTCCATTGGCAGATAGACTGACGCGGCCTGTGGCCCGGCGTTCAGTTGTTGCTCTGCATTTTCCACTGCCGCCAGTTGCGGAATAATACCCTGCTCGTCGTAATAAAGACCGATGCTCAGGTTTACCTTATCTTGTCTCGGATCGGTCTTGAAGCTTTCCATCAGCGACAAAATCGGGTCACCGGCATAGGCATCGACATGTTGGAACACGGTATACATCTCCTTGGTTTGGTTAAGTGGCGCTGCGATCCACATCCGGCAACCCGGCGCATCGCAACTGTTTCACAGACTATCAAAGTTCGTTAAAAAAGATGACAACTATGTTGTCGATTTTCGGGCACTCATTGCGTATCAAACCGTCCGTTCGCCTGAGATGCTGATCCGCTCACATCAACTACGATCAAATGGACATCTCATTCTTCCCGGAGCAAACCAATGACAACTCAACACTCACTGCAAGGTAAAGCCGCTTTCGTTCAGGGCGGTTCACGCGGCATCGGTGCCGCTATCGTTCAGCGTCTGGCCCGCGAAGGTGCCAGCGTGGCCTTCACCTACGTTTCTTCTGAAGAAAAAGCGCAGGCGCTGGTGAAAACCATTGAAGCCAGCGGCGGCAAAGCGCTGGCGATAAAAGCCGACAGCGCCGATGAAAGCAGCGTCCGTACTGCAATCGACAACGCGGCGAAAACGTTCGGTAAAATCGATATTCTGGTGAATAACGCCGGTGTGCTGGCGTTCGGCGAAATCGATGTGCTGACGATGGATGATTTCGACCGTACCATCGCCATTAATGTACGAAGCGTGTTTGTCGCCAGCCAGCAGGCGGCGCGTCACATGCCTGACGGCGGCCGCATCATCACCATCGGCAGCGTCAACGCCGACCGTATGCCGTTCCAGGGAGGCGCGGTGTACGCCATGAGCAAATCCGCCATCGTCGGCCTGACCAAAGGCCTGGCACGGGATTTGGGCCCGCGCGGCATTACCGTGAACAACGTACAACCCGGCCCGGTCGATACCGATATGAATCCGGCCGACGGCGAAATGGCTGACGGCATGCGTTCATTTATGGCACTCAACCGCTACGGCAAAGACAGCGAAATCGCCAGCTTTGTGGCCTATCTTTCCGGCCCTGAAGCGGGGTATATCACCGGCGCAAATCTGACGATTGACGGCGGTTTCGGCGCGTAACACTTGCCGGTTCATTCATAAAAATGGCGCAGCCCCCTGCGCCATTTTTTTATCCATTTCGTCAGACGCTGTAGCGCCCCGGACGGTGATTCATCGCAATGATCAGGTTGACGATCACCGCGCCCAGCACCGAAGCAATCAGCATTTCAAGGCTGACCACAAACAGCGATGCCAGCACGATGCAGCAGTCCACACCCATTTGCAGTTTACCGGCGCGGATGCCGTATTTGTCCTGCAGGAACAGCGCCAGAATGTTCACGCCGCCCAGACTGGCTTTGTGGCGGAACAGCACAATGAAGCCGATGCCCATAATCACATTGGCAAACAGCGTGGCGTAAAACGGCTGAAGATGATCGAAATGAACAAACAGCGGATGCAAATCAGAAAACACGGAAACCAGCGCGACAGCAGCAAAAGTTTTCAGTGTGAACTGCAAACCCATGCGACGAAAAGAGAGGTAATAAAAAGGTAAGTTGATGATAAAAAAGGCCGTACCGAACGATACCTGCGTTACGTAATGCGCCAGAAACGCCATTCCCGCCGTGCCGCCGGTCAGTGCGCCGACCTGACGCAACATCACCACACCAAAAGAGACCATCAGCGTACCGATAATGATCGCCAGCGCATCTTCAACCAGCGTGTGCCCGATGCGTGGCTGCTCAACCGGCTGTTTGATGTCGTCTACACTTGCCATAATTCCCTGTACCTCAAAATAATAATACTAAAGACTGATTTTGAGATAATTAATGAGATGGAGAGTTAAGGCAATATTCACGCATAGAATTTGCATTAAAAATCGAAAATAAGATTTTATGACGCGTTAATTATTCTTTACATGCACAGATCACGCATATTAATTCAAAATATTGCACCATTAAAGTGAGTCTGCACCAAAATAAATCACCCAAACAGTGCACCTGAAATACGCCCTTATTTTTCTCAGCTCAGCGTCAATAAGCCGTTTTCTTTTAAACGGTTAAGCACTACCGATGTTTTTACGTGGGCGACACTTTTATGGACTGACAGAATTTGGCTGATCAACATGCTTAAACCGGCTAAATCTTTCACCGCAACTTTCAGCAAATAATCCGCATCGCCAGTGGTTTTATAGGCATCAATAATGGAATCGACTTCGCCCAGCATGCTGTGAAATGCATCGACCTGTGCGGGCAAATGATTGATAAGCCTGACTTCAATCAGACCAATCATGCCTAAGTCGAGGGCTTCCGGTGCCAGACGGGCATGATAGCCGAGAATGAGTTGTGCCTGTTCCAGACCAATCCGGCGGCGTGAACACTGTGATGCTGACAGTCCGACCAGCTCGCTTAGTTCCTGGTTAGTCAGTCTTCCGTTGGTTTGTAATAAGGTCAGAATTTTCAGATCGTAATCATCAATGCTGTACATGGCAGTGTTCCTGTCGCTTTAATTTTTATATGTGGATTCTTATTGCAAAAAACATTCCCACTATAACCAGTTATAAATACTTTTCGGCCGTTTTTTCTTATACTTGCGCATGATTTAAACGCAAGGAAAAAATAATGAAAAAAGTATTCTACTCTCTCGTTTTGCTGTCAGTTTTGCCCGGTCTCGCAATAGCAGAGCCGGCATCTTCACGCCTTGAACGCGTATTACAGAAAGGCTCGCTGAATGTCTGCACCACCGGCGACTATAAACCGTATACATTCTTGAAAGAAAACGGTGAGTATGAAGGCATTGATATTGCAATGGCGGAATCGCTGGCGGCGAGTCTGGATGTGAAAGTGAACTGGGTACCGGTCACCTGGAAATCTCTGCCGGACGAAATGAGCGCAGGGCATTGTGATATCGCGATGGGCGGGATTTCGGTCACGCTGAAACGCCAGCAAAAAGCCTGGTTTGCCAACGTACTGGATCAGGACGGCAAAATCCCCCTGGTGCGCTGCGAAAATGTGCGTCAGTACCAGACGGTTGAGCAGTTAAACCGTGCCTCCGTGCGCCTGATTGAACCGGCAGGCGGTACCAATGAAGCCTTCGTACACAGCCATCTGCCAAAAGGCACGCTGACCCTGAGCGATAACGTGACCATCTTCCAGAAACTGGTGGATAAGAAAGCGGATGTAATGATTACGGATGCTTCGGAAGCGCTGTTTCAGCAGAAACATTACCCGAAACTCTGTGCGGTAAACCCGAAGAAGCCGCTGCAATATGGCGAAAAGGCTTACATGCTGCCGCGTGATGACGTGAGCTGGAAGATGTATGTCGACCAGTGGCTGCACCTGAGCAAAGCCACTGGTGAATATCAGAAGATCGTCAGCCAGTGGCTGGCCGTGAAAAAGTAAGATTTAGTCGCCAATATAAACGCGGGCGACGCGCTCGCTGAGCTGGGTAATCAGCTCATAAGCACTGATACCGGTTGCCAGCGCAATGCGCTCAACCGGTAATTTCCCGCCCCAGAAAATCACTTCATCGCCGACCTTATCGGTCGCATCTGGCCCTAAATCGACAGTGATCATATCCATCGACACACGCCCGGCAACCGGCACTTCCCGACCATTGACCAAAACCGGCGTGCCGTTCGGCGCACTGCGCGGATAACCGTCGCCATACCCCATCGCCACCACGCCCAGGCGGGTATCACGGTTGCTGACCCAGGTACTGCCATAACCGACCGGCTCACCGGCAATATGTTCACGCACGGCGATCAGGCTGGAAGTCAGTGTCATTGCCGGTTGCAACCCGAAATCGCTGGCCGTACCGGTTTCCATCGGCGATACGCCGTACAAAATAATGCCGGGGCGAACCAGGTTCATATGCGATTCCGGCCACAACAAAATACCGCCGGAAGCCGCAATAGATTTTTGTCCCGGCTTGCCTTCGGCAAATTCATTAAAACAGTTCAGCTGTTTCGGTGTGGCGTCGCTTTCCGGTTCGTCCGCGCGGCAGAAATGGCTCATCATATTGACCGGCTGAACCACGTTTTTGCAGGCACTCAGACGCTGATAAAATGCATAGGCCTGTGCCGGATGAACGCCCAAACGGTGCATACCGGTATCGATTTTCAGCCAGACATTCAGCGGACGCGCGAGGTCAGCACTTTCCAGCGCATCAAGCTGTTCGAGGCTGTGAACAGCGGTATCAAGCTGATGTTCAATCAGCAACGGTAATTCGCTGGCGGAGAAAAAACCTTCGAGCAGGAGGATGGGTTTTACCACACCGGCTTTACGCAGCATCAGCGCTTCGCTAAGCCGGGAAACGCCGTAATAATCGGCATCCTGCAAACTATGCACCGTCTCCAGCAGACCGTGCCCATAAGCGTTTGCTTTCACTACCGCAACCAGACGACTTTGTGGCGCCAGATGACGCACCCGTTGCAGATTGTGTCGCAGAGCGCGGCGATCAATGACAGCCGTAGCCGCTTTCATTTTGAGTCCTTTGCATGAATTTGAGAGTTTCTGATAGCAAGGCTGAGAACCAAACCCCACCTAGCCTCCCCTTGTGAAAGGGGAGGGATAAATTCAAAACCCGGGAAGTTAATCCTCGTCGTATTGCGGGCCGCCATAGTTATCAAATCGCGACCACTGACCGTTAAAGGTCAGGCGGACGGTACCGATCGGGCCGTTACGTTGTTTACCGAGGATGATTTGCGCGATGCCTTTTTCTTCACTGTTATCGTGATAAACCTCATCACGATAGATGAACATGATTAAGTCGGCGTCCTGCTCGATGGAGCCGGATTCACGTAAGTCGGAGTTGACCGGGCGTTTATCCGCACGTTGCTCCAGGCTTCGGTTCAGCTGCGACAGCGCCACCACCGGTACCTGCAATTCTTTCGCCAGCGCTTTGAGCGAGCGGGAGATTTCGGCGATTTCCAGCGTACGGTTATCGGACAGCGCCGGAACGCGCATCAGCTGGAGGTAGTCGATCATGATCAGGCTCAGACCGCCGTGCTCACGGAAGATGCGTCGGGCGCGCGAACGGACTTCGGTTGGCGTCAGGCCGGACGAGTCATCGATATACATGTTCCGCTTTTCGAGCAGAATGCCCATGGTGCTGGAAATACGTGCCCAGTCTTCATCATCGAGCTGGCCGGTACGGATTTTGGTCTGGTCGACGCGCGAAAGCGACGCCAGCATACGCATCATGATCTGGTCGCCGGGCATCTCAAGGCTGAAGATTAAGACCGGTTTATCCTGCATCATCGCGGCATTTTCTGCGAGGTTCATCGCAAAAGTGGTTTTACCCATCGACGGACGCGCCGCCACAATGATCAGGTCGGATTTTTGCAAGCCTGCGGTTTTCTTGTCGAGGTCAGCATAGCCGGTTGAAACGCCGGTTACGCCGTCATGCGGGCGCTGGAACAGCTCTTCGATACGGGAGACCGTGCTTTCCAGAATACGGTCGATACTTTTTGGACCTTCGTCTTTACTGGCGCGGCTTTCGGCAATCTGGAATACGCGGGATTCGGCTAAGTCCAGCAGGTCTTCGCTGCTGCGACCTTGCGGATCATAGCCCGCGTCGGCAATTTCATTGGCGACGGAGATCATTTCCCGGACAACAGCACGTTCGCGCACAATGTCAGCGTAAGCGCCGATGTTCGCCGCACTGGGGGTGTTTTTAGAGAGCTCTGCCAGATACGCAAAACCGCCGACGGAATCCAGATCGCCTTTCTGTTCCAGCGATTCGGAAAGCGTGATCAGGTCGATTGGTTTGCTCATTTCCAGCAAACGCTGCATTTCGGTAAAAATCAGGCGGTGCGGGCGGCTGAAGAAGTCATTGCTGACCACCCGTTCGGCCACATTATCCCAGCGTTCGTTATCCAGCATCAGCCCGCCCAGAACGGATTGTTCAGCTTCCAGCGAATGCGGCGGAAGTTTCAACCCTTCCATCTGGCGATCGCGGTTTTCGTTCTGTTGATTGGTCGGTTTTTTTGCTGCCATCTGTGGATTATTTCCTGCTCTAAGCGCCTGTTTTATGAGCGTCGGGTTTCCAAAAATCGGAGCCTGACTCGCGCGACAGTATAAACCATTTCAAAAGGGTATTAACCCTTAGTGCCGAAAATCTGGATTGTCCCTGACATTTAGCCTAGGGTTGAAATCAGACTCCATCACGAGGAAAAAACATGGCAAAGCGCATCCAGTTTTCTGAAACAGGCACCCCGGACGTTCTGCAATACGTTGATTATCAGCCACAAGATCCGCGGGCAGACGAAGTCCAGGTCGAGAATAAAGCCATCGGTATCAACTATATCGATACTTATGTGCGCAGCGGTCTGTACGCACCAGCCAGTTTTCCGGCGGGTTTAGGCACGGAAGCGGCGGGCATAGTCAGTAAAGTCGGTAGTGGCGTAACGGCCATCAAACCTGGCGATCGTGTGGTTTACGCACAATCCGCGCCCGGTGCTTACAGCGAATTCCATAACGTACCACAGGAAAAAATCGCCCTTTTGCCGGACGCGATCAGCTTTGAACAGGCCGCAGCCTCCTTCCTTAAAGGGCTGACAGTTTATTATTTACTGCGCAAAACCCATGAAGTACAGTCCGGTGAAACCATTCTTTTCCATGCCGCAGCCGGTGGCGTAGGCCTGATTGCCTGCCAGTGGGCGAAAGCGCTGGGCGTAAAACTGATTGGCACCGTGGGCTCTGATGAAAAAGCCGAACGCGCCAGACAGGCCGGTGCATGGGAAACCATTAACTACCAGAAAGAAGATATCGCGACCCGCGTGGCGGAACTGACGAACGGCGAAAAAGTCGGTGTGGTTTACGATTCCGTCGGCAAAGATACCTTTGAAAAATCGTTAAACAGCCTGAAACGTCGCGGTTTGCTGGTCAGTTTCGGCAATGCGTCCGGCCCGGTAAAAGGTGTGGATCTGGCGATACTCAATCAAAAAGGTTCGCTGTTTGTGACGCGCCCTTCCCTGAATGGCTACGTGACTAACCGTGAAGAACTGCTGGAGGCGAGCAGCGAGCTGTTCTCAATGATCGCCAGTGGCGCGATAAAAGTGGATGTCAGTGACGCGCAGAAATTCCCACTGTCCGAGGCAAAACGCGCGCATGAAACGCTGGAAAGCCGCGTGACACAGGGTTCAAGTCTGCTCATCCCATAAAAGTTTCCCTGAACCAATGCAAAAAAGGCTTTCACAGTTGTGAAAGCCTTTTTTACTGCCTGACTCAGACGACCTCTGATTTCAGACGGGTACTGCTGTAGGGTACTGCCGGGTAAATCCACAGGGCGATGTCACTTAAGCGACTATTGTGTGCCTCAGCGGACTTGATGAATTCGGTTTACAGCCTGCTGGCTGCCAATGAATTCCATCCTAACAGTCACCCATGTTAAAAAATATGATTTATGCATTTTGACCGCACATTCTGATCTAGCTTGTGATCGCTAGCACATAAGCAAAAGTTATCACTGCAACGGTTACATTTTTTTGCGCTCAGAATACGGTCAGCAATCCCCATCATTTCATGCAGTTACGGAAACCGATAAAGTGAAGCTGTTATTACGGCAAGCGACGGCGACGGTATTTTGGCTCATCAGGCCGGAAAAATGTCCGGTAAATCCAGACCGCAAGCACGGCCAAAAGCAGCCACGGCAACATTTTTACAACAATCGCCAAAAACCCACCCAACATCATCAGAGCAAATGCCACGACCAGCGCCGCAACCATACCCAGTAAAGAAATGCCGGTCAGCATCAGCATAAAGAAAAAACCAAGCACGAAGAGAATTTCCAGCATCGGGTGCTCCTTAATAAGCCATGTGCGATAAGACGTAGCGTCCAAACACGCATTAACCATTACAAGAAACATGCCAGTGTGATGGGATAAATAATTGATTGAATGATAAGGAAAAAATAATTCGCAGGCACGAATGGCCTGCGAAAAGATAGTAAATTTGACTAACAGATAGTGATTTTACTCACCCTGTTTTTATGCCTGTGCCACCACTTCCTGCGGCTGAGCAACCATCTGCAACGCCTGTTCGACCACATCGATGCCCGCGCCGGCTTTATGCGCATTCTCACTCAGATGACGACGGAACTGACGCGCGCCCGGCACACCCTGGAACAGACCAAGAATATGGCGGGTGATGTGACCGAGGTAAGTACCTTTGCTCAGCTCCGCTTCGATATACGGATACAGCGCGCGGATAATATCCGGCCCGGTTTTCAGCGGCGCATCAGAGCCGAACAGCTCGCGATCCACATTCAGCAACAGGCCCGGATTCTGGTAAGCCTCACGCCCCACCATCACGCCATCCATATATTGCAGGTGCATTTTGGCTTCTTCGAGGGTTTTGATACCGCCGTTAATTGCCATGGTCAGGTGCGGAAAAACACGCTTAAGCTGATATACGCGCGGGTAATCCAGCGGCGGAATTTCACGATTTTCTTTCGGACTGAGGCCCGAAAGCCAGGCTTTACGCGCATGAATAATGAAGGTATCGCAACCGCCGTTTTCTGAAACCTGACGGATGAAATCACACAGAAATTCGTAGCTGTCCTGATCGTCAATACCGATTCGGGTTTTAACCGTGACCGGAATTGAGACTACGTCGCGCATGGCTTTGATGCAGTCAGCCACCAGCGACGCCTGACCCATCAGACAGGCACCAAACATGCCGTTCTGCACGCGATCTGACGGGCAACCGACGTTGAGGTTAATTTCGTCATAACCACGTTCTTCCGCCAGTTTTGCGCAATGCGCCAGATCAGCCGGATTGCTGCCACCAAGCTGCAAAGACACCGGATGTTCTGCATCGCCAAACCCGAGATAATCCCCTTTGCCGTGAATAATGGCGCCGGTCGTGACCATTTCGGTATACAGCAACGTCTGGCCGGTCATCAGCCGGTGAAAATGGCGGCAGTGGCGATCGGTCCAGTCAAGCATCGGCGCAACGGAAAAACGCTGGGCGGAAAAGGGAGTGGTCTGGGGCATTACGTGTTGAGTTTCTGACATCGGCCTGACATTCGCTGAAGGGGTTCGTGACGCTCCCCCCGGCTTCGCGCCAGAGGGAAGGTAATCGCTGATTATACCACAGAACAAAGATTCGGCATCTTGTGCCGCTGAGCAGGCGGATGCCGACGTTGCATCACATCTGAATGGCGCATAATTCGTCGTTTTGGTGCAAGCATGATAAAATCATCGGTGGTCGCATGATGTGGCCTATTCATTCCAATCTGCGCTCAGAGACCGTTGCTATGACCCTGAATAATCCGGAAAAATTACTTTCACAAGCTGAAGAACTTTGCCAGCAGCGCAATGTTCGCCTGACGCCGCAGCGGCTGGAAGTACTGCGCCTGATGACGCAACAACCCGGTGCGATCAGCGCCTATGACTTGCTGGATCTATTGCGCGTAAGCGAACCTCAGGCGAAACCACCGACCGTTTACCGGGCGCTGGATTTTCTGCTGGAACAGGGATTTATTCACCGTGTTGAATCCGCAAACAGCTATGTTCTCTGCCATCATTTTGAAGAGCCAAGTCATACTTCTGCGCTGTTTATCTGCGACCGCTGCGGGTTAGTTACCGAAAAAACCACCGACGGCATTGAAGAGCGTCTGGCAAAACTGTCATTAGAATCCGGATTTGAGCTTCGCCATTCCGTCGTTGAAGCGCATGGCTTATGTGCAGAATGCAAAGTAGTAGAAACCTGCGACAGCCATGACCATTGCGATCACGACCACAGTATTGTGGTGAAAAAACGCTGAATAATCGGGTTTTAAGGTTTTGAAGGTGACTCGTAAGAGGGGGGATGTTTTGTACAGAGAAGAGGTTGGGTACATCCGTGTACCCGTATCCTGAAGCGTTCCGGGTAGGAGCAGCTAAATCTCAGGATACGTCACTGGCACGCGAGGGGGAGTCGCGTCTTACCAGTGATATTTGTTTTTGGTTTCCCATTCATTGAGCTCTTTCTCGGCCTGATCTTTTTGATAGCCGTAACGCTCCTGAATTTTACCGACTAACTGATCACGTTTACCTTCAACCACTGTCAGGTCGTCATCAGTCAGTTTGCCCCATTGTTCTTTCACTTTCCCTTTGAACTGCTTCCAGTTACCGTCGGCTTGGTCCTTATTCATAAAATATCTCCTGTTACCTTGGGTTTTATGAACTGCATTTCGTCTTGCAGCTCGTCCTTAACACTTTAAAGGTTAGTAGAGAATCTCGATTAATCCTCCCTAAACAGGGATAAAAACCACTATTAGGATTAATCTAAAGCATGAAATAACGACAAAGCTGCGCTTATTTCTTTGAAAATAGCTGAAAAATCAGTGCGACGGAGACGAAAACCATGTGTCATGCCGCCAGTAACGACGCCATATCCAGCCCAGTGAAATCCCGCGTAACCCGAGGAATACCGTCAGCGCCAGCCACAACGCATGATTGCCCAGCAGCGGTAAAGTGAACAATGTCAGCCCGAACCCCAGCGCCGCCACCAGCATGCTGTTTCGCATATCCCGCCCACGCGTTGCGCCGATAAACATGCCATCAAGCAAATAGCACCAGACAGCCACCAGCGGCAGTATAATTTGCCAGCCAAGATATCGGTCCGCCAGCTCACGCAATTCCGGTAATGATGTCAGCGCATCAATGATCGCCCCACCCGCCAGCGCGTAAATCAGAGCAAAAAACAACGCAACCAGCCCGGCCTGACGACACGCGGCATGCCAGACATTCAGCAGTTTTTCGCGGTTGCGGGCACCGAATGCCTCACCGGAATGCGCTTCGATAGCATAAGCAAAACCGTCAAGTGCAAACGCGGTAAATGTCAGCAGGTTCATCAACACGGCGTTGACCGCCACAATGTGGCTGCCCAGCCGCGCGCCCAGAACGGTTAGCGATGCAAAGCAAAGCTGCAACAGTAATGAGCGCAGCATGATGTCGCGGTTAAGCCCGAGAAGACGGCGCAAATTACCACGCCACGCGGAGGTGATTTCTGCGCCGGTGATACCGCGTCGTTTCATCACCCGCCAGACGAAATACAGCCCGATGAGTAGCGTGAAATACTCGGAGCTTGCCGTCGCCATGGCTGCGCCACGCACGTTCCAGCCCAGCCCGATCACCAGCCACAGATCCAGAATGATATTCAGCAAATTCCCGGCAATCAGCAAAATCACCGGCCCGCGAACGTACTGAATGCCGAGCAGCCACCCGAGGATCACCAGATTCGCCAGTGAAGCCGGGGCGCTGAACCAGCGGATTTCGATAAACAGCCTCGCCTGTTCAAGCACGGGCTGACTGCCGCCGACAATGTGAAACGCCAGCTCCATCAGCGGATGACGGAATACCACAATAATGACGCCCGCCAGCACAGCCAGAAGGAAGGGTTGTACAAAAGCACGCGCCAGAAGCTGATTATCTTTCGCGCCCAGCGCCTGAGCGGTCATGCCGGTGGTACTCATCCGCAGAAACAGTAAGAGCATAAAAAGGAAAGTGGTGATCATCGAACCCACAGCCACGCCGCCGAGATAATCCGGGCTGTCGAGATGACCGATCACTGCGGTATCCACCAGGCCGAGGAGCGGCACCGTGATATTGGAAAAAATCATCGGCAATGCCAGCATCCAGAGCGCTTTATCGGCAGGGCTTAAAAAGGTGTTTTTGAGTGTGTGTCGCAGGGAATGATGTTGCATAGAGAATCTCATGCCGGAGGTTCAGGTTATGCCTGTAAATGACATCGCCCCGAAAGGGGCGATGATGAGAGAAACGCATTTCTCTTTGAATTCACATGGATGCCAGAGGCGGCCGCCATCCATATTCAATTAGTTTTAGTCTTGTCTATCTGACACAGCAATTTCTGACTTAGTCATATCTGACCGAGTAATTCGCGTTATATCAAGGCGGCAACTAAGCGAACGCCGGGAGCATACACAAGTATGTGACCGGGGTTCGCGAAGGCAGCCAACGCAGAGATAGCTCGAAGTACGAAGGTCAGATCCAGTCGCCGTTGCGGATAACACCTACGGCTAAGCCTTCAATGCTGAAATTCTGCTCGCGCAAATCCACCACGATCGGCTGAAACTCGCTGTTCTCTGGCAATAACTGCACCACACTGCCTTGTTTTTTCAGGCGTTTCACAGTGACCTCATCATCGATACGGGCCACCACAACCTGACCATTACGCACGTCTTGCGTTTTATGCACGGCCAGCAGATCGCCGTCAAGGATACCAATATCACGCATCGACATACCGCTGACACGCAGCAGGAAATCGGCGCTCGGCTTAAACATTGCCGGATCGATCTGATAGTGCCCTTCGATATGTTGCTGCGCCAGCAGCGGTTCACCGGCGGCAACGCGGCCAATCAGCGGTAAACCTTCTTCTTCTTCCATCAGCAGACGAATGCCGCGTGATGCACCGGAAACAATCTCAATAACACCTTTACGCGCCAGCGCTTTAAGATGCTCTTCCGCCGCATTGGGAGAACGGAACCCCAGACGTGATGCAATCTCTGCGCGGGTTGGTGGCATACCGGTGGTGGAGATATGATCGCGAATAAGGTCGTAGACCTCTTGTTGTCTGGTCGTTAAAGCTTTCATTCCGCCCCCTGGTTGTTTATACAGTCTTGCTGTGAGTATATACAGCTAAACGGTCAATGAAAACCTAAGATTGAATAAAAACAGGGCATAACGTTGATTCCTGGAATGCAGATTCCAAATCAGAACCATCGCGACCAAAAGATGCTGACCCAGACAAAAATCGCCAATATGATGGTCAGAAGTACGGCAGCAGAGCCGATATCTTTTGCGCGACCAGAAAGCACATGAAACTCAGGCCCGATGCGGTCTATTGCACATTCCACCGCGCTGTTGAGCAATTCCGTGACACAGACCAGCACGACGGATCCCACCAGCAGGATACGTTCAATGGTGCTGACATCAAGCCAGAAAGATAGCAAAATTAACGGGATAGCGACGCTGGCCTCCTGGCGAAATGCCGCTTCGTTTTGCCATGCCGCTTTGAATCCTTTCCAGGAATAGCCGGCCGCTTTATAAATTCGGGTAAATCCGGTGACTTGGTTCGCCATTTGGGGTACTGATCCTTAGAGTGTTTGCAGCATTTTAGCTTTTATATGACCACAGATCTCCACGGATCTTTCTGGTATCCTTGCGGCGAAATTGCTAACAAGAGGCTTCACGTTTTTATGTCAGGTTGGCGTAGACTTTATTACACATTATTGAATTTACCACTCTCATTGCTGGTAAAGAGCAAGGTCATACCTTCAGATCCGGTTACCGAGTTGCATTTAGACCCGACGCGGCCGATTTTGTACGTATTACCTTATAATTCCAAAGCCGATTTGCTGACGTTGCGTGCGCAATGTCTGGCGCAGAATCTGCCTGATCCTCTTATTCCGCTGGAAATTGACGGCACCCTGCTACCAAGCCATGTCTTTATAGCCGAAGGCCCGCGCGTATTCTCTTATTACACGCCGAAGCAGGAATCCGTAAAGCTGTTCCACGACTACCTTGATTTGCACCGCAATAATCCGGATTTAGACATTCAGATGTTGCCGGTGTCGGTAATGTTTGGTCGTGCACCGGGCCGTGAAGGTCAGGACGACACGCCGCATCTGCGCGTGCTGAACGGTATCCAGAAATTTTTCGCAGTGCTGTGGCTGGGGCGGGACAGTTTCGTCCGTTTCTCCAATACCGTTTCCCTGCGTTATATGGCGACGGAACACGGCACAGATAAGACGATTGCTCAAAAACTGGCACGTGTGGCGCGGATGCATTTCTCCCGTCAGCGTCTGGCTGCGGTTGGTCCGCGTCTTCCGGCACGTCAGGATTTATTCAATAAATTGCTGGCCTCAAAAGCCATTGAGAAAGCGATTGAAGACGAAGCCCGCAGCAAGAAAATTTCCCACGAAAAAGCCCAACAAAACGCCATCGCCCTGATGGAAGAGATTGCCGCTGACTTCTCTTATGAAGCCGTGCGCCTCTCTGACCGTGTGCTGAGCTGGACGTGGAACCGTTTGTACAAAGGCATCAACGTTAATAATGCCGAGCGTGTACGCCAGTTAGCGCTGGACGGTCAGGAAATTGTGTATGTGCCTTGCCACCGCAGCCACATGGACTATCTGCTGCTGTCTTACGTGCTCTATCATCAGGGTCTGGTACCGCCGCATATTGCCGCCGGTATCAACCTGAATTTCTGGCCGGCTGGCCCGATTTTCCGCCGTCTGGGTGCGTTCTTTATTCGTCGAACCTTTAAAGGCAACAAGCTCTATTCGACAGTTTTCCGTGAATATCTGGGCGAACTGTTCAGCCGCGGTTATTCGGTGGAATACTTTGTGGAAGGGGGGCGTTCGCGAACCGGGCGTCTGCTGGAGCCGAAAACGGGCACGCTGGCCATGACCATTCAGGCCATGCTGCGCGGCGGTTCACGTCCGATTACGCTGGTACCGATTTACATCGGTTATGAGCACGTTATGGAAGTGGGTACGTACGCGAAAGAATTACGCGGTGCGACCAAAGAGAAAGAAAGCCTGACGCAAATGCTTAACGGGTTGCGCAAGCTGCGTAACCTCGGCCAGGGTTACGTGAACTTCGGTGAGCCGCTGCATCTGACCACTTACCTGAACCAGAACGTGCCAACCTGGCGTGAAGCCATCGACCCGATCGAAGCACAACGTCCAAGCTGGCTGACGCCGACAGTGCAGGATTTGGCAGAACAGATCATGGTGCGCATCAACAATTCAGCGGCAGCCAATGCCATGAACTTGTGTTGTACCGCGCTGCTGGCCTCCCGTCAGCGTTCACTGACACGCGAACAGCTGACCGAGCAAATCGACTGTTATCTGCAATTGCTGCGTAACGTGCCTTACAACGCGGATTCGACGGTGCCTGATCTGACCGCTGACCAGTTACTTGATCACGCGCTGAACATGAATAAGTTCCAGGTTGAGAAAGACAACATTGGCGACATCATCGTTCTGCCTCGCGAACAGGCCGTGCTGATGACGTATTACCGCAACAACATCCATCATATGCTGGTGTTGCCATCACTGATTTCAAGCATTGTGATGCACCACCGCCAGGTCAGCCGCGCGGAATTACTGCATCAGGTCGAACTGATTTATCCGATGCTCAAAGCCGAACTGTTTATGCATTTCGATACGCCTGAGCTGCCACAAGTGCTGGATGTTCTGACGCTGGAACTGGCGCGTCAGCAAATCATTCACCTTGAAGATGATGAGCTGACACTTAATCCGGCCCGTATCCGCACCCTCCAGTTGCTGGCGGCTGGCGTACGTGAAACGCTGCAACGTTACGCGATTACCTTCTCCCTGCTCACCAATAACCCAAGCATCAACCGCGGTGCACTGGAAAAAGAGAGCCGGATTATGGCGCAGCGTTTATCCGTGCTGCACGGTATCAATGCCCCTGAATTCTTCGATAAAGCCGTGTTCTCGACGCTGGTCGGCACACTGCGCGCAGAAGGCTATATCAGTGACACCGGCGATGCCATTCAGGAACAAACGCGTGAGATTTACCTCATGCTCAGCGACCTGATGACACCGGATATCAAGCTAACTATCGAGAGTGCGGGAATGCCTTCTGAGCTGCCGCAAGCAACGGAGCCACCGGCTGAACCGAAGATGGATGTACGCGATACCGATCATTAACCCGTATTAGCGCCAGACATCAGATTAAAAAAAACAAAACGCCCGGACTTTTTACAGAGTCCGGGCGTTTTTTTAATTGTTGTCGCGCAGGCTAACTCACTTAAAAATTGAAGCCTGACAGGCTCATCAGAATACCGAGGAACAACACCAGCCCGACATAATTGTTCTGGCGGAAAGCCAGAAAACAGGCATCACGTTCACGTTTAGCAATCAGCTTTTGCTGATGCACAAACAGCGCAGCAGCCAGCAGCAACGACCAGTAAAACGGTGCGCTGAGCTGGGAAAGATGACCGACAATGCTCATCAGCACTAACGTCGCCAGTTGCAGCAGCCCGATAATCAGCGTGTCAAAACGTCCGAACAGAATCGCTGTCGATTTCACGCCGATCTTCAAATCATCGTCACGATCGACCATCGCGTATTGCGTATCGTAAGCCACCGTCCAGCAGATATTTGCCACGAACATTAACCAGCAGCTAAGCGGCACACTTTCGCTCACAGCGGCATACGCCATCGGAATTGCCCAGCCAAACGCCGCGCCCAAAACCACCTGCGGCAGATGGCTGACGCGCTTCATGAACGGATAAATCCATGCCAGCGCCAGTCCGGCGAGAGACAGCCAAATGGTCATGCGGTTAAGCAACAGAACCAGCAGGAATGACACCAGCACCAGTCCGGCAAATAATATTTTCGCCTGCTTGCCGGTGATCGCCCCGCTCGGCAATGGCCGGTGAGCGGTGCGTTTAACGTGACCATCAAACTTACGGTCAGCGTAGTCATTCACCACGCAACCGGCGGCACGCATGAAGAACACGCCCAGCACGAAGACCAGCAAAATCTTCGCAGACGGCATTCCCCCCCCCGCGACCCACAATGCCCATAACGTTGGCCACAACAGCAGCAGTGAGCCAATCGGCTTATCAATGCGCATCAGGCGACAGTAATCACGCCATGTGCCCTGCGTCATACTTCCTGACACTCTCTGTTCTCCTTGTTGATTAGTGTGACTCATGCCTTGCTCACTTTGCCCTCAGGGCGGTGAACCGGCGAATCCGGGAGGAAAATTTCGGTCAGCAGCAGCGGCTTGTCAGACAAACGCAGGCGGGAACGGCGCGCCCATAATTCTCCCTGCTCACTGTGTAACTGGCCTAAATGAATGTAATCGCGGGACAAGTTGTTCCCGCTAAACAGATAGCGCCCCAGCGGCACCGTGCCTAAATCGACCAGCGCCAGATCCGGCCCGGTCAGCGTTTCTTCAGGAATGACCGTGCGCCCCAGCAGCCAGGGTTCGGCATCGCCAAACAGCACGATTTCTCGGATCCAGTAACGGGCACTTTCCGGCAACTGCTGTGCTTCGCTTTCACCCAGTTCTTCGCGACTGACAAAACATTCATTTTGCGGTTTCACGGTGACGGTAACACCCTGCTTTTCAAACCGGCGGGTCATGGACCCCATTTCCATCAGCCAGTCAGCCACATCCGCAGGCACCTGCGAAGGGTCGTCAAACCAGTGGATCGGGGATGGTTCGGGGGAATGGGGATCAGACATCAACGGCTCCGTAATGAAGGCATTCATACCTCCAATGAATTATCTGCCTCGCATTCTAGCGCATCAATGCGAGGCAGTAATTGCCTGATTTATTCGCGGCGCAGACGTTCGCTATTGGCCAGAAACAGTGTCACGACCAGCACAAGGATCGCGCAGGCGTAAACCAATGTGTCATAAGGACTTTTGTGGTCGACGATGATCAGGCGGATAATCGCGGTGATGCCGATGTAAATAAAATAGCGTAACGGGAAATGATAGCCCGACGAAAAATATTTAATAATCAGGGCAATAAACTCAAAATAGAGGAAGTAAATTACAATCCCTTCAATGAGCAGATATGACGAAGACTGATCGTTATTCACGAACAACACCATTGCTAAATGATAGGTTTCGCGCCCGATAAAAATCATCAGGATCGCGGCCAGTCCTAATAAGAATACGTTCAAAATTCGCTGCATAATGACGGATATCATTAATGCCCGTTTTGATCCTGCCATGTGATCTACATCCCACTTTTGTTATTAATCCCCGCAGAATACCACAGAGTCAGCACAGGAAAAGCGCCATTAAAAAAGGGCCAGCCGGTGAAGGCTAACCCTTTTATTGAGAAATATTTCGACCTGTCCCTCTAAATCATTCGGGCTGGATCAAGGCGGCAAGGGAACGAAGCCCCGGGAGCTTACATAAGTAAGTGACCGGGGTGAGTTCACGCAGCCAACGCTGAAACAGTCTGAAGGATGACGAGGGATTAGCGCCAGTTTTTGAAGCGGTTAATTAAACCGTTCGTGGAACTGTCGTGGCCTGTCACTTCTGAGCTACCTTCCAGTTCTGGCAGGATACGGTTTGCCAGCTGTTTGCCCAGTTCTACGCCCCATTGGTCGAAGGTGTAGATGTTCAGGATCACGCCCTGGGTGAAGATTTTGTGTTCGTACATCGCGATCAACGCACCCAGGCTGTAAGGCGTGATTTCACGCAGCAGGATGGAGTTGGTCGGACGGTTCCCTTCGAACACTTTGAACGGCGCAACATGTTTAACGTCTTCTGGTTTTTTACCCTGATCGGCGAATTCTTTCTCGACAACATCCAGAGATTTACCGAATGCCAGCGCTTCGGTCTGGGCGAAGAAGTTAGACAACAGTTTCGCGTGGTGATCGCTCAGCGGGTTATGGCTGATGGCCGGTGCGATGAAGTCACAAGGGATGATTTTAGTCCCCTGGTGAATCAGCTGATAGAACGCGTGCTGACCGTTAGTGCCCGGTTCGCCCCAGATGATCGGGCCAGTCTGGTAATCCACCGGGTTGCCGTTACGGTCAACGAATTTACCGTTAGATTCCATGTTGCCTTGCTGGAAGTAAGCAGCAAAACGGTGCATGTACTGGTCGTATGGCAGGATAGCTTCGGTTTCGGTGCCGTAGAAATCGTTGTACCAGATGCCGATCAGCGCCAGCAGTACCGGCAGGTTTTTCTCAGCCGGCGTATTCGCGAAGTGTTTATCCATCGCGTGCGCACCGCTCAGCAACTGTTCGAAGTTATCGAAACCGACAGACAGCGCGATAGACAGACCGATTGCGGACCACAGAGAGTAACGGCCACCGACCCAGTCCCAGAATTCGAACATGTTATCGGTGTCGATACCAAACTCGCTCACCGCTTTACCGTTGGTGGACAACGCCGCGAAGTGTTTCGCCACGTGTTGGTTATCGCCAGCGGTTTTCAGGAACCAGTCACGCGCGCTGTGGGCGTTGGTCATGGTTTCCTGCGTGGTGAAGGTTTTTGATGCAACCAGGAACAGCGTGGTTTCCGGAGACAAATCTTTCAGCGTTTCAGCGATGTGCGTGCCGTCAACGTTGGAGACGAAATGCATATTCAGGTGGTTTTTGTACGGACGCAGCGCTTCAGTGACCATGAACGGACCGAGGTCTGAACCGCCGATACCGATGTTCACCACGTCGGTGATGGCTTTGCCGGTATAACCTTTCCATTCGCCACCGATAACACGTTCGGTGAAGCCTTTGATTTTCGCCAGAACCGCATTCACTTCCGGCATCACATCTTTGCCGTCCACGACGATTGGCGTGTTGCTGCGGTTACGCAGTGCAACGTGCAAAACAGCACGGTCTTCGGTGCGGTTGATCTTCTCGCCAGAGAACATCGATTTGATTGCGCCCTGAAGGTCAGTCTCTTTCGCCAGCGCCTGCAGCTTATCCAGCGTCTCTGCGGTGATGCGGTTTTTGGAGAAATCGACCAGCATCTGGTCTTCAAACGTGGCAGAGAATTTGGAGAAACGATCACCATCTTCAGCAAACAGATGGCTAATCTGCACATCTTTCATCTTGTCGAAATGCTGCTGCAGGGCTTGCCAGGCAGCGGTCTGAGTTGGATTGATATTTTTCATAGCAATGCTCTTAGGCTGAGAATAAATATGAGGTAACTGTCCCGATTGTAGCCTGAAGTTCCCGGGAAGAGATGCCTTTTCTTGCGATAGGTTAGATCTGCTTAATCACAATGACAGAGAACAATATTAGATGAGAATCGCTCAAAATGTGGCGCATGCATTGCCTGACCGTTGACAGACGGGCGATAAACGGCTATTCCTAAGCGCCTAACTCGCGCGCTCGATGCGCGAGCCAGAAGAGGCGCGTCGCCCAGGCAGTGTATCGGAGGAGCCGAAATCCTACGAAGATACATCAGGGGGAGCGGCGCCGAGATCATAAGCCCGCGGCAGGCAAATGATCGACTACAGGGGCTGAATCCCCTGGGTTGTCACCGGAACACCCAACAGGGTGTCGGCTAGGTGGGGCGCTTCTGGGTGTATCGTAGTATCTCTACGCCTGCTCCCGTTTCCCGCTCTTCCCTTTGTGCCAATTCTTATGGAATCGATGGCCGTCATGATATGGCGACCCGGACACGAGGTTTTACATGAATCACGCAGTATCCCGCAACGCCAGTCAGCAGCCTTTGGGCAATGTCATCGTCGCCAAATTCGGCGGTACCAGCGTGGCGGATTTCGACGCAATGAACCGCAGCGCGGATATCGTGCTGTCGCGCCCTGAAGTGCGTCTGGTTGTTCTCTCCGCCTCTGCGGGCGTCACCAATTTATTAGTTGAGCTGGCAGAAGGTAAAGAAACCGAACGCCGGGTGTTCCTGCTTGATGAAATTCGCCGCATCCAGAGTGCCATTATCGATCGCCTCGATAATCCCGCAGTGATCCGCGAAGAAATCGGCCGCATGCTGGAAAATATCGCCATGCTGTCAGAAGCGGCGAGCCTTGCGACCTCTACCGCGCTGACCGACGAACTGGTGAGCCATGGCGAACTGATGTCCACCCTGCTGTTTGTTGAAATCATCCGCCAGCGCAACGTGCCAGTGGAATGGTTCGACGTACGTAAAATCATGCGTACCAACGATCGCTTTGGGCGCGCGGAGCCGGATACGCAGGTATTAAGCGAGTTAACCGTTCAGCAGCTACAACCGCGCTTGCAGGACGCCCTGGTGATCACACAAGGTTTTATCGGCTCAGAAGGCAAAGGCCGCACCACGACGCTTGGCCGTGGCGGCAGCGATTACACCGCCGCATTGCTGGGTGAAGCGCTGAGCGTTTCCCGTGTGGATATCTGGACTGACGTTCCGGGGATTTATACCACCGACCCGCGTCTGGTGCCGGCGGCAAAACGTATTGACCGCATTGCGTTTGAAGAAGCCGCTGAAATGGCGACATTTGGTGCCAAAGTTCTGCATCCAGCCACTTTGCTGCCCGCGGTGCGTCGCGGTATCCCGGTGTTTGTAGGCTCGAGCAAAGACCCGTCAGGCGGCGGCACCTTAGTGTGTGATACCAGCGATAATCCGCCGCTGTTCCGCGCGATAGCCCTGCGTCGCAGACAAACGCTGGTCACGCTGCACAGCCTGAGCATGCTCCATTCACGCGGTTTCCTCGCCGAAGTGTTTGGCATTCTGGCACGCCACAGTATCTCTGTGGATCTGATCACAACATCCGAAGTCAGCGTCGCGCTGACGCTGGATACCACCGGTTCCACATCCTCAGGCGACAGCCTGCTGACCACCTCACTGCTGACAGAATTATCCTCACTGTGCCGCGTGGAAGTGGAAGAGAATCTGGCGCTGATTGCGATTATCGGCAACAAACTGTCCCAGGCCTGTGGCGTCGGCAAAGAAGTGTTCGGCGTGCTGGACCCGTTCAATATCCGCATGATTTGCTACGGCGCAAGCAGCTACAACCTGTGCTTCCTGGTGCCGGGCAACGATGCCGATCAGGTCGTTAAAACTCTACACCGCAACCTGTTCGAATAATGACGGGCGCGGTATGTGAGAAGACCGGGCCATGTGCCCGGTCTTTTTTTGTCTGTACTTTTGCAAACAACAAAGACAAGGATCACCTCAATGTTAGCCAAAATAACCCGCCTGTTCCCGTTGTGGGCCGTGCTGTTATCCGTCGCGGCCTATTACTCGCCCGGTACGTTCACGCCGATCGGCCCGCATGTTTCTACCCTGCTGATGCTGATTATGTTCGCGATGGGTGTCACTCTCGAATTCGGTGATTTCAAACGCGTGCTTTCCCGACCTGGCCCGGTTGCTGCCGCCACGTTCCTGCATTATCTGATCATGCCGCTGGCGGCGTGGGTGCTGGCAAAACTGTTCCATATGCCGGCAGATTTATCGGCGGGAATGATTCTGGTGGGCAGCGTTGCCAGCGGTACAGCCTCTAACGTGATGATTTATCTTGCGAAAGGAGATGTCGCGCTTTCCGTGACGATTTCAGCAGTTTCCACACTGGTGGGTGTTTTCGCCACGCCACTGTTGACGCGTCTGTATGTCGATACGCACATTAAAGTGGATGTGGAAGGCATGCTGTTAAGCATTTTGCAGATCGTCGTCATCCCGATTTTAGCCGGTCTGATTATTCATCATCTGTTCACGAAAACCGTGAAACGTATCGAACCGCTGCTGCCGCTTTTCTCAATGGCATGCATTGTCGCCATTATCAGCGCCGTGGTGGCGGGCAGTCAGGGCTTTATCGGTTCTGTGGGGCTGATCGTGATTGTGGCGGTGATCCTGCACAACGGCATCGGTCTGCTGAGCGGTTACTGGGGCGGGAAACTGTTTGGCTTTGATGAAACCACCTGCCGCACGCTGGCGATGGAAGTCGGGATGCAGAACTCAGGTTTAGCGGCGACGCTGGGGAAAATCTATTTCACCCCGCTGGCCGCACTGCCGGGCGCATTGTTCTCGGTATGGCACAATCTGTCAGGTTCTTTGCTGGCCGGTTACTGGTCCGGTAAGCCGGTCAAAAAAGACTGATTTCCAGACGAAAAAGAAGATGAAAAAGAAACGGGCGCCTTCCTCAGCGCCCGTTTTGATTCGTACTACACCCGTTGCACATCATCATTCGGTTCGCGCTGCTCATCTTCCTGCTCATCCTGATCCAGCACGTTATAGGCCACCGCACAGAACAGTGAGTTCAGACGTTTCATATCCCCCAGCAACCCGAGGTGCAGCGAGCTGGTTTCGATACTCTGCACATTATGCTGATGCAGGCGATCGACGTGCGCATGCGCATAACGGCGGTCGAGAATGCGGAAACGGTGTTTGGAGCGGCGCAGACGGCGCGCACTGGTCAGATCGTTCGACAGGAAAACGCCCAGACTCAGGCGCAGGTTATCCTGCAATTTTTCATGTAAGGCATCCAGTTCCACCAGTCCTTCCGGCGAGAACGCGCGGCGGGTAGCGTGGGATTTGGCGGTGATATCGCCGGTCATGCGCTCGATAATGTCACCGGCCTGTTCGAGGTTCAGCGCCATTTCGATGATTTCAGCCCAGCGACGGGAATCATCTTCGCCAAGTCCTTCCTTGTTGATTTGCGCCAGATACAGCTTGATGGCGGTATAGAGCACATCAACGTCATCGTCGAGACGCCGCACTTCGCGATCCTGCGCCAGTTTACCGTGCATCACTTCGCGGTTGAGGATCAGCATATGTTCGACCACGTCGCCCATGCGCAAGGTTTCACGGGCGGCATTGGCCAGCGCCAGCGTCGGGGTATCAATTGCGCTGACATCCAGATGGCGCGGACGCAGACGGGGATCATCTTCAGGCACATCGGCAATCATCATCTCGCAAACCTTGGCCATCGGCGCCGTCAGCGGCACCATCGCCAGACAACGGATCAGGTTGTAGAACATGTGGAAGTAGATCACCAGTTCTTCATCCGGAATGCCAAGCCGCGCCAGTTGCGTCGACAACAGTCCGACAAACGGCAGCACAATCACCAAACCAATCAGTTTAAACAGCGTACTGCCGAGCGCCACGCGGCGACCGGCGGCATTCATTTTACTGGCGTTAATCATCGCCAGCAGCCCGCTGCCGAGGTTGGCACCGATGACCAGACAAAGTGACACTTTAAGCGAAATCACGCCGGTCGCGGCAAGGGTTGCTGTCAGCAACACAGCCGCCAGACTGGAATAGCTGATGATGGCAAACACTGCGCCGGTCAGGGCATCGAGCAGCACATCACCGGTCAGGGACGAGAATAAAACTTTAACGCCGGAGGCCTGCATGATCGGCGTCGCTGCGCCCACAATCAGTTCCAGCGCCAGTAAAATCAGCCCCAGCCCGATACCGACACGACCCATTTGCCCCGCGCGGGTCTGTTTACGACTGAGGAAGAACGCGACACCGACGAAAATCAGCAGCGGAGAAAGCCAGGAGAGATCGAAGGTCAGAATACGCGCCATCACGGCGGTCCCGACATCTGCACCGAGAATAATCACCAGTGCCGGAGCCAGTGCTACCAGCCCCTGCGATACAAACGACGTGACCAGCAGCGCGGTAGCATTACTGCTTTGCACCAGCGCAGTAACGCCAATGCCCGCCACAAACGCCAGCGGTTTTTTCTCGACACTGTTACTCAGAACACGGCGCAGATTGGCGCCAAAGACACGCATGATGCCGGTACGCACGATGTGCGTACCCCATACGAGCAGAGAAATAGCAGACAACAAATGCAAAAGGGTTAACACGAAAGAACAGCTCCATTAACGCCAGGCATAGACCGGCCATCCTGCCTGCCGGGCGTGCTGGAGCAGGATAGCGTCTGGATTCACCGCCACCGGCTGGCCCACGCGGGTCAGCAACGGCAGATCATTATGGGAATCAGAATAAAAACTGGCTGATTGCAAAAGGGATGCGTCCTGATTGATGAGCTCCAGCAACCGCGAGACTTTTCCCTCGCGATAGGTCATCGTCCCTCGTGTGGCGCCGGTAAAACGCCCGTCTTTCATTTCAACACCAATCGCCAGCGTTTCATCAACACCGAGGAAGCGGGCAATCGGCTGCACCAGATGTTCACCGGACGCGGAAATAATTACCGTCCGGTCGCCCTGTGCACGGTGAGCAGCCAGACACTCACGCGCCTGCGTGTAAACACGCGGGGCAATCACATCCTGAATATAATTCGCGACCATTGCCGCGACATCACGTTGACTGCGGCCGGACAGCGGCACCAAAGTACAACGCATGTACTCCTGCATATCCATCTGACCGACAGCATATTGCTGCATCAGCGCGGCATCTTGTTGCAGAAAAGCCTGCTCATCGGCCACCCAGCCATTTGCCACCATGTAGGCTGACCACAAACTCGAACAGTCGCCGCTAATCAGGGTTTCATCGAGATCAAACAGCGCCAGTTTCATGCAACTTCCCGTAACGTAACAAGATCTAACTGTAGACCAATATCGCTGCCATCGGCGCGAAGTGAGGCCACAGAACGGTTTAAGACATCCACAGAAAGCTCAACTCCGTGTGCTAAAACGCGATAACGCACGACGTTGCCAAGCAGACTGTGGCTAATAATTTTAGCCGGAATGCCTTCAATCAGCTCGCATATTGTGACCGACTCCGGACGGATGGCGACACGGCCCGTGTAAGTTATGCCGGTCAGCGCCATCGCCTGTTCAGGGCTTAGCAGGTTGTAGCTGCCGATAAAGCCCGCAGCAAACGCATCCACCGGTTCAGTATACAGGGTTTCGGCATCGGCATTTTGGACGATTTGCCCTTTGTTCATCAGCACAATCCTGTCGGACATGGTCAGCGCTTCTTCCTGATCGTGGGTCACGAAAATCGCCGTCAGATTCATTTCACGCTGAATACGGCGGATTTGCTCACGCAGATGCTTACGGATACGGGCATCGAGCGCGGAAAGGGGTTCGTCGAGCAGCAACAGGCGCGGCTGCGTAACCAGTGAACGCGCCAGTGCCACACGCTGACACTGACCACCGGAAAGCTGATGCGGATAACGTTTTGCGTAATCGTTCATTTCCACCAGTTCCAGTACTTCACCGACGCGCCGGTGCAGCTCTGACGCCGGTATCTTTTGCATTTTCAGGCCGAACGCGACATTGGCTTCAACCGTCATATTAGGAAACAGCGCATAGCTCTGGAAGACCATGCCGATGCCGCGCTGTTGTGGCGGCAGCGGCACAATATCCTGCCCCTGAATCAGAATTTTTCCGCTGTCGACGGAAGTCAGACCGGCCAGACAGCGCAGCAGCGTGGATTTTCCGCAGCCGCTTGGCCCCAGCAGTGTGACGAATTCTCCCTCTTCTGCTGAGAAATCGATGTTGTTGAAAATCTGCGTCGGACCGTAAGACTTGTTGAGTTGAGTAACCTGCAAATACGACATAATCAGCTCTTTCCTTTGTTCAGCATGTTCGCCACCCAGGTGAAAATCAGGACGACCATGAAATAGGAGATGACCAATGCGCTGGTAAAATGGCCGCTGCCATTACGCATGTTATAGAGGTAAACCTGAACCGTTTCATAACGGCTGCCCGCCAGCAGATTGGCGAACACAAACTCCCCGATCAGGAAGGAAAACGACAGCAGGACGGCAATCATTCCGCCTTTGCGTAAGTTAGGCAAAACCACCAGCAGCGCCGCTTTCCAGGTGCTGGCGCCGAGCAGATGTGCAGCATCCATCAGGTCACGCAGGTTGATCGCCTGCATGTTGTTAGAAATGGCGCGATAGATAAACGGCAGCGCGATGGTGAAGTAACAGCCAATCAGGATCCACGGCGTACCGGTGAGCGCCAGCGGTTCAGCGGAATAGAGTTGCATCAGGCCCACCGATGACACCACCGGCGGCACGGCGAACGGCAGCAGGATCAGGATGTTCATCAGTGCATCGAGCTTAGGGAAATAGTAAGCAATCACAAACATTAGTGGCAGGATCAGCACCAGCGACAGAAAAAGTGTGCCGAAACACACCAGCAGCGAATGCCAGAGCGCAATCAGGAAGCGCGGATCGCTCCACAATTCCACCAGCCATTTCAGCGTAAAGCCGCTCGGTAAAATGGTCGCCCCCCATTCCAGCACCAGCGCATAGACCAGCGTCACCAGCAGCGGCAACATCAGGACAATCAGTAAAATCCAGATCACCACACGGTGGTAAATTGCTTCAGACCGCGACATCTTACGTTCCTTTTTCTGCCCGTCAGCTGCGCTGACTGAGATAACTTTTACGCAATAACCACTGATGGATCAGCGTGATAAAGGCCATCAGCACCACCAGCAACATCGCCAGCGCGCTGCCCATATTCGGATCGAGAGAAATATCCCCCGAGACCAACGCCGCGATACGCACCGGCACCACGTTAAAGTTACCGGTGGTCAGCGCATACACCGTGGCATACGCGCCCAGGGCATTGGCGAGCAAAATAACGAAGGTACCGAGCAAGGCCGGGAACAGTACCGGAATACCGATATGACGCCAGTAACGCCAGCGTCCCGCGCCCAGCAAGGCCGCTGACTCGCGCCAGTCCTCCCGTAACGCATCAAATGCCGGATACATCAGCAACACGCCGAGCGGGATCTGGAAATAGGTATAGAGCACAATCAGGCCATCTTTTGAATAGAGGTCGAAGTGTTCCATCAGGCCATATTTTTTCAGCAACAGCGTCAGGCAACCATTCAGGCCAAGCAGGATAACGAAGGCGAAGGCCAGCGGTACGCCCGCAAAGTTGCTGGTCATGTTAGTAAACGACATCACAAAGTCGTGCAGCTTTGTCGGGCCAAGCTGGCGAAGTGAGTAACTACCCACTAACGCAATAAGCAAACCGTATAAACTCGACCAGATGGAAATATCCAGTGAGAAACGCATAGCCTGTAAATAGAACGGTGATGTCAGAATGTCGGTGTAATTGCCCAGTCCCCAGGCTTCATAGGTTTCGCTGTAAAAGCTGCTCACCGCAATCCATGTCAGCGGCGCCAGCTGAAAAGCGATGAAAAACACCAGAAACGGCAGCATAAACAACGCCGCAATCCACTTAGCTTTCATCGGGTATCCTCTAAAAGTGACGGGATTCAGGCCAGTAATGCCGCGCAATGTGGCTTGTCGTGGGCAATATTGAGGATCTGACAAACAGTTCCGCATAACTCCGTCTGCAACGGTGCGGCCTCTTTGAAGCTGAACGCACTGCCGAAGACGAACAGCGGCACCTGACGCTCCTCCGGCAAAATACCGCCGTGGCTGCGGTCATCATTCATACCGTGATCCGCAGTCACGATCACCTGATAACCGGCGTCCAGCCAGTCGCCCAGATAGCGCGACAGGATGCCGTCTGCGGTGCGTGCTTTGTTGCGGTATTGGGGCGTCGACAGGCCAAATTTATGCCCGGCATCATCAATGTTCATCGGGTGGATCAGCAGGAAGTCGGGATCATGACGACGACGCAGGCTTTCGGCGTCATCGAACAGATGCGAATCAGGGTAACTATCATCGTAATAAAAATGGCCGTGCTGGATGGTCAGCGAGTCATCGCTGGTGTGGCGGTCACGCGGCGGGTCAAACGGCGTGCGGTTATACAGCTCACTGACCCAGTGATAAGCCGCAGCAGCCGTCGTCAGGCCAGCGTCGCGGGCATAGTGGAAAATACTACGTTGAGTCGATAACCGGTCAACGTGGTTGTGAACAATGCCACTCACCACCGGCGTGATACCGGTGAGAATGCATTCATAAAGTGGCCGGGACAGCGAAGGCAATTCGCATTCCAGTTGATACAAGCGGCCGCGTCCTGCGGCACACTGGGCTTGCAGATAACCCATTGCGTCGCGGCCGACCTGATAATTCAGCCCGTCGAGTACTACCAGAATGCTCTTCATACCATGTATACCTTTCATTTCTTACAGGTGTTGTTATTAACCAATGCTTTCGCTGTCCGGTTTTTCTTATTTTTTAATCAATTACTGCTGCATGTTGATCATGACGTTTTCCTGCCACAGACGCGGCAAGGTTTTCGCGCTCTTATCCCAGGCAGCCGGATCTGCAATCGGGTGCGCATTTTTGTATTCGCTGGAAGGCAGCAGTTTGGCTTTTGCATCGTCTGGCAGCGTGATGTGATCGGCACGGATTGGACGGGCATAGCCTTGTGCCAGATTGATCTGACCGGCATCAGAGAAGATGTATTCACGCGCCAGTTTGGCGGCGTTAGGGTGTTTGGCGAATTTGTTGATGATCGTGGTGTAACCGGACGTGATAGTGCCATCAGATGGGATCACCACGTCGAAGCGGGTTTTGTCGATTTTGTCGCGATAGCTCAGACCGTTGAAGTCCCAGACTACGCCAACCTGCACTTCACCTTTTTCCAGAGACGCGATGACCGGGTTAGTCAGGCTCAGACGCCCTGCTTTCGCCAGTTTGCCAAAATATTCCAGACCTGGTTTCAGGTCCTTTTCATTGCCGCCCATCGCGTAAGTTGCCGCCAGCACGCCGTTTGCGGCCTGCGCTGCGGTGCTCACGTCACCGATAGTCACTTTGTATTTGCTGTTTAGCAGATCAGCCCAGCTGTGTGGCTCATCTTTCACCTGCGATTTATCAATGATGAAGGCGATAGTGCCGGTATAAGCAAGTGCCCACATACCCTCTTTATCTTTTGCCCAGTCTGGCACCTGATCCCAGGTGGTCGGTTTATAGGGCTGAGTCACGCCTTTTTGCACGGCAACGGGTCCAAAAGCTGCACCCACGTCGCCAATATCAGCACTGGCATTGTCTTTTTCTGCCAGGAATTTCGCGATCTCCTGTGCCGAACTCATATCGGTATCGCTGTGTTTCAGGCCATACTTGGTGCTCAGATCACTCCAGGTTCCTTTCCAGTTCGCCCAGTCATCAGGCATACCGACACTGTTTACCGTTCCTTCGGCTTGTGCCGCTTTCAGGAGTGCAGCAGGAGGTTCAGCGGCAAATGCCGATGAAGCGGAGAGGACAAGCGCGCTGGTTAACACAGAAGCGAACAACTGTTTCATAACGGATGCTCCGGATGGTAGTGTGTGTGAAGTGCTGGTCTAGTCCAGCAAGAACCAAGCCAATCTAACGCTCAATTGTGATAATTATATGTCAGTGCGAAAAAGCAGCAGTTTTAAGCTTATCGCTGTTAACAAGCGCACATTATTTACACGATGAAAGTTCAGATTGGTGCAAAAACGCACTGAAATGAGGCTTGCTGACCGATGAGTGAATCGCAGACTACCCTTGCCGTTATCTGCAAGGCATTAAGCGAAAGTATTGCGGCCGGGGCATTTTCTGCCGAGGGAAGGCTGCCTTCTGAGCGCACGTTGAGTGAACAGTTTTCCACTACCCGTATTACATTACGGGAAGCATTGAGCCAGCTTGAGGCCCAGGGTCTGATTTACCGGGAAGTACGCCGGGGCTGGTTTGTCTCCCCGCCACGCATTGTCTACAACCCGCTGCAAAGAAGTCACTTTCACGCAATGGCGAAAGATCAGGGGCGCAGCGCAAAGACCACAGTGATTGATGCGAAGCACTGTATTGCCAGCGATACGGTGTGTCAGAAGTTATTGTTGCCGTCAGAGAGTGAGGTCATTTGCATCCGGCGGTTGCGTTATATCGATAACCGCCCGGTTTTGTACGTCGAGCACTATCTTAATCCGCTGTATTTTCAGGGCATTCTTGACGCGGATCTCACGACATCGCTGACTGATTTGTACGCCTCCCGCTATGACATCCATTACGGACGCGTGCGTTTCGACATGGTGCCGACATTGCTGCCTGAAGAGGCGTCACATGCACTGAAAGTGGCTCCCGGCAGCCCGGCGTTGTTTATTACGCGGACCAACCGTGACCAGCATGACCGGGTCATCGACTGCGATTTAGAATACTGGCGCTATGACGCGCTGCACATTGATGTGGAAGTGAGTTGATTTAAGTGGAAAAAAACACCGATGGGATACCCTAAATCATTCGAGATGAATTAAGGCGGCAACTGAATGAACCCCAGGAGCTTACTGAAGTAAGTGACTGGGGTTCGTGATGGCAGCCAACGCAGAGTCAACTTGAAGGATGACGGGTATTAGTCGGCGTCGTAACCTAAGTTCGGCGCCAGCCAGCGCTCCACTTCGGCGACCGGCATATTTTTACGTGCCGCGTAATCTTCGACCTGATCACGCTGGATCTGTGCCACGGCGAAGTATTTGCTGTCAGGGTGGCTGAAATACCAGCCTGACACCGCAGCACCCGGCCACATCGCAAAGGATTCGGTCAGTTGCATACCGGTATTGGCTTCCACATCCAGCAGCTTCCAGATTTGCCCCTTTTCAGTGTGTTCAGGACAGGCCGGGTAACCGGGCGCCGGACGTATTCCCTGATAATTCTCGCGGATCAGCTCTTCGTTGCTCAGATTCTCGTTGGCGGCAAAACCCCAATACACCTTGCGCACTTTCTCATGCAGGTATTCCGCAAACGCTTCTGCCAGACGGTCAGCCAGCGCCTTGATCATGATTTTATTGTAATCATCATGCTGTTTGTCATACGCCTCGGCCAGCGCATCCTCCTCCAGCCCGCCGGTTACAGCAAATGCCCCCATGTAATCTTTCTTGCCGCTGGATTTCGGCGCGACAAAGTCAGCCAGGCAATAGTTGGCGAAATCGGTTTTTTCCGTTTGCTGACGCAGATGATGGCTGACCACCAGCACGTCTTCGCGGCGTTCATCGCTGTAGATTTCGATGTCATCGCCTTTGCGGTTTGCCGGGAAGAGGCCGACGACGCCGCGTGGGTTGAGCAATTTCTCAGCGCAAAGTTTATCGAGCAGGTCATTGGCATCTTTGAACAGGCGTTTCGCTTCTTCGCCGACAACTTCATCTTCAAGAATGCGCGGATATTTACCTGCCAGCGACCAGGTCATGAAGAACGGCGTCCAGTCGATGTAATTGCGCAGTGTTTCAATGCTGGCTTCGACTTTCTGGATGCCCAGACGATGGGCCACCGGTGGCGTGTAAGCTTCCCAATCGATAAAAGTAGCGTTGTCGCGGGCCACTTCAAGACTCACTGGCGGCGTGCGCGGCTTTTTACGACCATGCTGGATACGTACAGTGTCGTACTCTTTACGTGTACGTTCGATAAACGCGTCCCGCTGATCTTTTGACAGCAACGCAGACACCACCCCGACAGAACGCGAGGCGTTTTGCACGTAGCAGGTCACACCACTGTAATTTTTTTCGATTTTCACCGCAGTGTGCGCTTTCGATGTGGTTGCGCCGCCAATCAGCAACGGCATGGTAAAACCACGCCGCTCCATTTCTTTCGCGACGTTGACCATTTCATCGAGTGACGGCGTAATCAGCCCGGAAAGCCCGATGATATCGACGTTTTCTTCGATGGCGGTTTTCAGGATTTTGTCCGTCGGCACCATTACACCGAGATCGATAATCTCGTAGTTATTACATTGCAGCACCACGCCAACGATGTTTTTACCGATGTCATGGACATCGCCTTTGACCGTGGCCAGCAGGATTTTGCCGTTGGTTTGGCCCTTTTCCTTGCTGGCTTCAATGTATGGCTCCAGATAGGCCACGGCCTGTTTCATCACGCGCGCGGATTTCACCACTTGCGGCAGGAACATTTTACCGGCACCAAACAGGTCGCCGACGACGTTCATACCGTCCATCAGCGGGCCTTCGATCACTTCGATAGGACGCGCGGCCAGCTGACGGCACTCTTCGGTATCCAGTTCGATAAATTCGGTAATGCCTTTCACCAGCGAGTATTCGAGGCGTTTTTTCACGTCCCAGCTGCGCCATTCCGCCTGCTGCTTATTCGCTTCTCCATCGTCCTTGCTGCCACGGTATTTTTCAGCCAGTTCAAGCAGGCGCTCAGTACCATCATCGCGGCGGTTGAGGATCACATCTTCGACGGCGTCGCGCAGTTCAGCCGGTAAATCATCATAAATCGCCAACTGACCGGCGTTGACGATACCCATATCCATACCGTTGCGGATGGCGTGATACAGGAAGACGGCGTGAATGGCTTCACGTACCGGTTCGTTACCGCGGAAAGAGAATGAAACATTGGAAACACCGCCGGAAATCAGCGCATGCGGCAGTTGTGCTTTGATATCGGCGCAGGCTTCGATGAAATCGACGGCGTAGTTGTTGTGTTCGTCAATGCCGGTCGCCACCGCAAAGATATTCGGGTCAAAAATGATGTCTTCCGGCGGGAAGCCGACTTTTTCAGTCAACAGCTTGTAGGCACGGCGGCAGATTTCAATTTTGCGGGCGCGGGTATCCGCCTGCCCGGTTTCATCGAATGCCATGACCACAACGGCCGCGCCGTACCGGCGTACCATACGGGCGTGGTGCAGGAAGGCTTCTTCGCCTTCTTTCATGGAAATGGAGTTAACAATCCCCTTGCCCTGAATGCATTTCAGGCCTTTTTCGATAACATCCCATTTGGAGGAGTCGATCATGATCGGCACACGGGCGATATCCGGTTCACCGGCAATCAGGCTGAGGAAACGCACCATTGCCGCTTCGGCGTCGAGCATCCCTTCATCCATGTTGATATCGATGATTTGCGCGCCACTTTCTACCTGCTGACGGGCTACAGCCAGCGCTTCCGCATACTTTTCTTCTTTAATCAGTCGCTTGAAACGAGCAGAACCGGTCACATTAGTACGTTCACCGACGTTCACAAACAGCGTCTGTGGATCGATGGTCAGCGGTTCCAGCCCTGCCAGACGACAGGCAACAGGAATGGTCGGTAAAGCGCGGGGCGGTACGCCTTCCACGGCTTTCACCATCGCCGCGATATGCGCAGGCGTGGTACCACAGCAGCCACCGACAATGTTCAGAAAGCCCGAGCGTGCCCATTCGGCAATATGTTCAGCCATTTCTTTGGCTTCGAGATCGTATTCACCGAAAGCATTAGGTAAACCGGCGTTCGGGTGCCCGGTGACATAACATTCTGCAATACGAGATAACTCAGCGACATACTGACGTAACTCATCCGGACCCAGCGCGCAGTTAAGGCCAAAGGTGAGCGGTTTAACGTGACGCAGCGAGTTATAAAAAGCTTCGGTTGTCTGGCCAGATAAGGTGCGGCCGGAAGCATCAGTAATCGTGCCGGAAACCATGACAGGCAATACGATGCCCATTGCTTCGAATTCACTTTCTACTGCGAACGTCGCGGCTTTGGCGTTGAGAGTGTCAAATACGGTTTCGATCATGATCAGATCGGCACCGCCTTCGATCAGTGCCCGGGTGGATTCGCGGTAGGCTTCAACCAGCTGATCGAAAGATACGTTACGAAATGCGGGATCGTTAACATCCGGGGAAATCGACGCCGTCCGGTTGGTCGGGCCTAAAACCCCGGCAACATAACGCGGTTTATCCGGCGTACGGGCGGTCCACGCATCAGCACATTGACGCGCCAGCCGCGCAGCTTCATAGTTAATTTCAGCCGACAGCGATTCCATATGGTAGTCAGCCATTGCAATCGTGGTGGAGTTGAAGGTGTTGGTTTCGAGGATATCTGCACCAGCAGCAAGATAACCGTTATGGATCTCGACGATCACTTCGGGTTTGGAGAGCACCAGAAGATCATTATTGCCTTTAAGATCGCTTTCCCAGTCAGCAAAACGCTCACCACGGTAATCTTCTTCTTCCAGACGATAGCTTTGGATCATGGTGCCCATACCGCCATCCAGAACCAAAATGCGCTGTGCCAGCTGCTTATGTAGCGCCTCAACTCGATTAGTCACTTTCACCTCATCACCCATCACGCACACCCGGCAAATTGTTCATTCATGCGCCGGAAATCATGGTCAACATCCTAGCATACCTTCCTCAGCCAAAAGCCCGCACCGACGTGAGACTTTTTCAATTCGGGAAGACATCCCGCAAACGCAGTGCAACACATCGGATGAGCGTAAAGGCAGGTTGCGATCCATACTGTAAAAACGAAAACCAATTCCAAAAATGATTTTTCTTCGCCAGCTATCGGCGCATCTTACAAGGAACAGGCTCATGGCAACGTCCGTAACGGCTCCGGCCAAACGTGCTAAGAAAACCAAAGCCGCGGCTGTAACCGGCAGCGCCGCGACCGGGCAGGTACAGTCCCTGACACGTGGCCTTAAGTTGCTGGAATATATCGCTGAAGCCCAGGGCAGCGTGGCACTGACCGATCTCGCCCAGCAGGCGGGTTTACCCAATTCCACCACCCACCGCCTTCTGACCACCATGCAACAGCAGGGATTTGTCCGTCAGGTCGGCGATTTGGGCCTGTGGACCATTGGCTCACATGCTTTTATCGTAGGAAGCAGTTTTCTGCAAAGCCGGAATTTACTGGCAATGGTGCATCCGATGTTACGCCGCCTGATGGAAGAATCCGGCGAAACGGTGAATCTGGCGGTGCTGGATCACAGTGATTATCAGGCGATCATCATCGATCAGGTGCAGTGCAATGCCCTGATGAGGATGTCCGCGCCGATTGGTGGCAAATTACCGATGCATGCGTCGGGTGCCGGTAAAGCATTTCTTTCGACGTTGCCGGAAGAGCATCTGGCAAAACTGCTGCATAAAATAGGCCTGCACAGCTATACGCCCCTGACAAAAACGTCTCCTGTGAATCTGAAGCAGGAGTTGGCGGATACCCGTAAACGCGGCTATGCCTTTGATGATGAAGAACATGCGCTCGGACTGCGTTGTGTGGCAACCTGCATTTACGACGAACACAACGATGCCTATGCGGCGATTTCAATCTCTGGCCCGGTTTCACGAATCACCGATGACCGCGTGACGGAATTGGGTGCACTGGTGATTCATGCGGCGAAAGAAATCACACAGGCCTACGGCGGTGGAAAACACTGAGAAAGATGCTGAAATCCCACCATTATCCGGGAGGATTTCAGCAAATTAACGCTGGCTAAAACGCCGGGAACGGCGATAAGCAAAAACATCTTCGACGTGCCCTTCACGGATACGCTGTTGCAAACCGCGCCAGTAACCGGCGCTAAACAAATCGTCGTGTAGCGTTTCAAAGATTTGACCAAGGCGTTTGTCGCTGCAAAGGAAATGCCGGAATTCTTCCGGGAAAACATCGCCCGGTGCAATGCTGTACCAGGGTTCGCTGGCCAGTTCATCCTCCGGGTAACGGGGTGCGGGAATATCGCGGAAATTAACTTCAGTCATGTAGCAGATTTCATCGTAGTCATAAAACACCACACGACCATGACGGGTCACGCCAAAATTCTTAAACAACATGTCGCCGGGGAAGATATTCGCCGCAGCCAGTTGTTTGATCGCATTGCCGTATTCTTCAATCACGTCATGAAGCTGCGTATCGCTGGCCTGTTCAAGATATAAATTCAGCGGCGTCATACGCCGTTCAATATACAGATGCCGGAGCGCAATGCTGTCCCCCAGATCTTCTATTTTGGCAGGGACTTCGCGCTGTAGTTCAGCCATCAGTTCGGGGCTGATGTTATTCTTTGGCAGAACAAAGTGCTCAAATTCCTGGGTATCGGCCATCCGCCCGACGCGGTCATGCTCTTTCACCAACTGATAGCAGGCTTTGACCTGTGCCTCCGTCACTTCTTTCTGCGGCGCAAAATTATCTTTTATCACCTTGAACACGCGGTCACTGCCAGGCAGGGTAAATACCAGCATGACCATGCCTTTGACCCCCGGCGCAATAATAAAAGACTCGTCGGTTTGCGCCATAAAGTGCAAATACTCACGGTAACATTCTGTTTTTGCATGCTTTTGACAACCGATAGCGCTGTACAGCTCAGCCGTGGTTTTGGCCGGTAAAATCTCACGTAACCATTCAACCAGCGCACCGGGCTGCGGGGCATATACCATAAAATATGAGCGGGCAAAGCCAAAGACTATGCTGGCATCGTTGCTTTCCGTCAGACAGGCATCAACAAATAACTCATTCTGATGACTGAGATGCACCGGCAATAACAGCGGAAATACCTGTGAAGCGCATCTGATTTTGCCGATTATCCACGCGGCTTTATTGCGATAAAAAATCTCGGTAGCGATCTCAATATCAGCATCCGCAAGCCACTCTGCGGGGAAGCGTTGCTTTAATGCAGTGGCAATATAATCCACATCACGGTTCGCATCCTCCCACGGTAAGCGCACCGGCAGGTCATCAAGGACTTTTACCAGCGTGGTAACGAAATTACCCTGAACCGGGTAGAGGCGTGACAAAGGACGGGCACAATGTTGCTGACGCCGGGAGGACTGCTCACTGAAAATAAAAAGTTTGTCCGCTGTCAGATCGCGATGTTTGAAAATCCGGCAATAGACTGAATTAAAAAAGCTTTCAGCGATTTCAGCCCTCGGATAATCAGGCAGTAATCCGGAGTAACATTCCTTTATGCGGATCAGAAACGCGGCATCATAAAAACGCTGGCCGGTAATGCATTTGAGCTGGGCGACAACCAGACCGACATGGTGGTCATACAAATGGATACGTTGCTTCATCGCTGCCTGTACCGCTGACCAGTCGGCATTTTCAAAGCGCTGCTGCGCCCCCGATGTCACTTCGAGAAAGCGGCCATACTGGGCGTCGAACCCCTGTAAAATAGTCTGCGCAATCAACAGCTCTAGAGGCATAGTGGCGACTCCCTGAGGAAAGAGACCCGGCTTTCACCAGGTCTGATGAGCATCAGTGTGACGTCGGGGAAAACTGCTGTTCTTCGGTAGAGCCGGTGAGTGCGGTGACCGAGGAGCGACCGCCCTGAATAATGGTGGTGACTTTGTCGAAATAGCCGGTTCCGACTTCCTGCTGATGAGAAGCAAAGGTATAGCCGCGATCTATAGCTGCAAATTCCGGCTCCTGCACTTTATCCACGTAGTGCTTCATCCCCTCGCCCTGTGCATAAGCATGGGCAAGATCGAACATGTTGAACCACATGCTGTGAATGCCCGCCAGCGTAATGAACTGATACTGGTAACCCATTGCGGCCAACTGGTCCTGGAAACTGGCGATGGTTTTATCGTCAAGATTCTTCTTCCAGTTAAACGATGGCGAACAGTTATAGGCCAGCAATTTGCCTGGGAATTTAGCGTGGATGGCCTCAGCAAAACGCTGAGCCAGTTTCAGATCAGGCGTCGATGTCTCGCACCACACTACGTCGGCATAAGGTGCATACGCCAGACCGCGACTGATGGCCTGCTCAATACCGGCGTTCGTCCTGTAGAAACCTTCATGTGTTCTTTCGCCGGTAATAAACTGGCTGTCATACGGGTCGCAGTCTGACGTCAGTAAATCTGCCGCATCGGCATCGGTACGTGCCACCAATAACGTCGGCACACCAAGAACATCGGCGGCAAGACGCGCGGAAATCAGCTTCTGTACGGCTTCCTGTGTCGGCACCAGAACTTTGCCGCCCATATGCCCGCACTTCTTCACCGCAGCAAGCTGATCTTCAAAATGAACGGCGGCAGCACCGGCTTCAATCATGGATTTCATCAGTTCAAAGGCATTGAGTACGCCACCAAAACCGGCTTCAGCGTCCGCCACAATCGGCAGGAAATAGTCGGTATAGCCAGGCTGCCCGGGCTCAATGTTATTGGCCCACTGGATCTGATCAGCGCGACGAAAAGTGTTGTTAATCCGCGCCACAACTTCAGGCACCGAATTCACAGGATACAAAGACTGGTCGGGATACATACTGGAAGCCGTATTGGCATCCGCGGCAACTTGCCATCCCGAGAGATAAATGGCTTCGATACCCGCTTTTGCCTGTTGCAAGGCCTGGCCACCTGTCAGCGCGCCGAGGCAATTCACATACCCTTTACGCGATGCGCCGTGGAGTAAATTCCACAGGCGGGCGGCTCCGTGCTGAGCCAGCGTACACTCCGGATTGACTGAACCCCGCAGGCTGATCACTTCTGCCGCCGTGTAAGGTCGGGTGATATTTTTCCAGCGTGGTTGGCTCCACGTTTCTTCAAGCTGCTGAATTTGCTGAGTACGGTTCGTTTTCATGGCAAATACTCCGGTCTTTTTATGTGTAGGGTAAGAAGGATCAGGCCAGCAGCTGATAGCCCGGCAGGGTCAGGAAGTCGATTAACTCATCTTGTGTGGTGATTTTTTCCATCAAGGCAGCCGCCTGCGTGAAACGACCGGCGCTGAAACGTTGTTCGCCCAACTCCTGCTGAATAACCAGCATTTCTTCGTTCAGCATGCGGCGGAATAACGGCTTGGTGACGGGTTGTCCGTCATTAAGCGTTTTGCCGTGGTGGATCCATTGCCAGATGGATGTGCGGGAGATTTCAGCCGTGGCTGCATCTTCCATCAACCCGTAAATCGGGACGCAGCCGTTGCCAGAAATCCAGGCTTCAATGTATTGCACTGCGACGCGAATATTGGCGCGCATCCCCTCTTCAGTACGTTCGCCGGAACAAGGTTCGAGTAATTGCTCTGCAGTAATTTCGGCATCTTCTTCACGCAGTACATCCAGCTGGTTTGAACGGTTACCCAGCGCTTTGTCGAACACTTCAAGCACGGTGTCAGCCAGCCCAGGGTGTGCAATCCAGGTACCATCATGTCCGTTATTCGCTTCCAGCTCTTTATCTGTCCGGACTTTGTTCAGCACCCATTCGTTGCGTTTAACGTCTTTGCTGGGAATAAAGGCCGCCATTCCGCCCATCGCAAATGCCCCACGCCGGTGACAGGTTTTAATCAGCAGCCGGGAATAAGCATTTAGAAAAGGCTGAGTCATCGTTACGGACTGACGGTCAGGTAATATACGGTCAGAATGATTCTTCAACGTTTTGATATAACTGAAGATGTAATCCCAGCGACCACAGTTCAGTCCGACAATGTGATCGCGCAAGTGGTAAAGGATTTCGTCCATCTGGAAAACCGCAGGCAGAGTTTCAATCAGCACCGTGGCTTTAATCGTGCCCCGCGCCAATCCCGCATAATCCTCGGCAAAACTGAAGACCTGACTCCACCAGTCAGCCTCATGATAAGACTGCATTTTTGGCAGATAGAAATAGGGGCCACTGCCTTTTGCCAGTAATGCGCGATAGTTATGGAAAAAGTACAAAGCGAAATCGAACAACGAACCGGGAATAGCTTCACCCTGCCAGTTCACATGCTTTTCAGGTAAATGCAGGCCACGTACACGACAAATCAGAACGGCAGGATCAGGTTTGAGCTGATAAATTTTCCCGGATTCATTGGTGTAGCTGATACTCCCGTTCACCGCATCGCGTAAGTTAATCTGCCCTTCTATAACTTTCTGCCAGTCCGGTGCCAGAGAGTCCTCAAAATCCGCCATAAAGACTTTTACATTGGCGTTCAGCGCATTGATCACCATCTTGCGTTCGACAGGACCAGTGATTTCTACCCGGCGATCCAGTAAATCAGCCGGAATGCCCCGTACCTTCCAATCTGAATTTTTTATGGAATTCGTTTCCGAAATAAAATCAGGCAACCCCCCCTGATCTATCTTCTGCTGTACGGCAATGCGATCGGCCAGTAATCGATTTCGCAGCGGGGTAAAACGGACAACCAGTTCGGATAAAAAATCCACGGCTTCTTCGGTCAGAATTTGCGCTTCGTTTTCACCAAAACGGCGCGTAAAACCAAGCTGACTGCGGGTAATTTGCTCAGACATCGTTTATCTCCTGATTTATCTGCTTAATCTGCCAGACCGCCTCACTGAACAGATGCTATTACGGTCGAAAACATACCCGAGATACGCTCATGATCCTGAGGTGGCTTTTCTCTGGTTATTTATTGCCCGATAGATTTAAGCGTAATCAGTAATTTCATAAAATCAAAAACGATTTCCATTTTATTTCAAAATTAAAAAAGTTCTGATTTTAATCAATCAGATAGAATTAGATAAATTTTCCATAAAATGGGAATGAATTTCGAATCTAAGAAAAATGTATGCAGAAGGAAGAAGATCAGAAAAAAGATCGCAGGGAGAAAAACAGACGACCGGTAAGATCGTCTGCTGGAAGCGGAGGGGGTATTTACTCGAGTGTCGGATTCATCTGGCGCAGATCAAACGGAGTGATCTGATAAACATAGTAATTCAGCCAGTTCGTGAACAGCAGATGCCCGTGGCTTCGCCAGGTCGCCTTCGGTGACAGCTCGGCGTTATCCTGCGGGAAATAGTTGTAAGGCATTTCAGGTGATAACCCCGCCGCCACATCACGCAGATACTCTCCTGCCAGCGTTCCCGCATCATATTCAGGGTGCCCGGTCACAAAAGCCATCCGCTTATCTTTTGTCGCAAAGAGATAGGCGCCGGCTTCGTCGGATTCAGCAAAGATCTCCAGATCCGTGTGCTGGCGGAGCACATCAGCCGGAAAATCTGCATAACGGGAATGGGGTGCCAGGAAGCTTTCATCAAAGCCACGGGTCAGTAATGCCAGCGGTTGCAGCGTCTGATGAGGATACACACCCGAAAGCTTCGCTTCGCGGGTCATTTTAGGTAGTCCATAAAGCACATTCAGAGCAGCCTGAACCGCCCAGCAAACAAAAAGTGTGGATGTTACATGCTTTTTCGCCCAGTGGATCACGCGCTCAATTTCCGGCCAGTATGCTACATCACAAAAATCGACCAATCCTAAAGGCGCACCGGTAACGATCAGGCCATCATAGTTGTCATGCTGAATGTCTTCAAAGTCACAATAGAAATTATTCAGATGCTCTGCAGGGGTGTTTTTAGATTCACGACTGTCAATGCGCAGCAGCTGCACATCTATCTGCAGAGGAGAGTTGGAAAGCAGCCGTAAAAACTGATTTTCGGTCTCAATTTTCTTCGGCATCAGGTTGAGAACCAGCACCTTAAGAGGACGGATCTCCTGCGTTTTCGCACGTGATGACGTCATGACAAAAACGTTCTCATTGCGCAGGAAATTCACGGCTGGTAATTCATCTGGAACCCGGATCGGCATAACAACTTCCTCACTACATCCATTTATACGTTTAGACTTCTAGATAGCCGAAGATAACGGGTTTTGATTGAGATGTCGAGCCTGCAAGCGGTAAGTGAAAATGTTTCAGCTTAAGCTATTAATTTAGACGTTCTGGTTATAAAGGAGAGCAGATCAGGGCGCAGGAGAGATAAAAACGGCGAGTTAAGTTGTGGATCCTGACAGTTTTTAGGATAGATAATGTACAGAACATTTCAAATTTCCCATAGCAAAAAGCCCCGCACTTTCGTACGGGGCTTTCCACTTATTTGATGCCTGGCAGTTCCCTACTCTCGCATGGGGAGACCCCACACTACCATCGGCGCTACGGCGTTTCACTTCTGAGTTCGGCATGGGGTCAGGTGGGACCACCGCGCTACTGCCGCCAGGCAAATTCTGTTTCATTCATAACGCTCACCTTAAATCAGGCTTGCACTACGAACCAATCTCGGAACTTCAGCTGAAAATCTACTTCAAGTCTCTAAAAACACCTTTGGTGTTGTAAGG